>NZ_JAMYEH010000012.1:0-116651 GCF_033790745.1 Micrococcus sp. M4NT | reverse complement strand
TACGCGCACCTGAAGCAATGGCGGGGCCTGGCGACCCGGTACGACAAGTACGCGATCGTCTACCGGGCCGCCGTGGTGTTGAACGCTGTGCTCGCGTGGTCCAAACGATTGTCAGACATGCCCTAGGCCTGACCCGGTCGAACGTGTCGAACCACCTCACCTGCCTGCGGGACTGCGGCATCGTCGTGGCCGAGCCCGAGGGGCGCCAGACGCGGTACGAGATCGCCGACCCCCACCTGGGGGCGGCGATGACCGCGCTGGTCGAGGTGACGCTGGCCGTCGATGAGAACGCCCCGTGCGTGGATGCCACCTGCACGGTGCCCGGCTGCTGCCCGAGCGGGACCGTGGCATGAGGGCGACCACCCACACCCCCGTCGAGGAGCTCGAGACCGACGACGAGCACGAGACCCCGTGGTGGGCTGACCGCGCCGTCCTGATCCCCATCGCCTCGGGGGTCGCGTTCGTCGCCGGGCTGGCCTGTGAGTGGTCCGGCGCCCAGAGCGCGGCGCTGGTGCTGTTCTGGGTCGGTCTGCTGCTCGGGGCCTCCACGTTCGTCCCCGGTGCGCTGCGCAAGCTCGCCACGGGCAAGCTCGGCATCGCGCTCCTCATGACGATGAGCGCCACCGGCGCGGTCATCCTCGGCCACGTGGAGGAGGCCGCGGCCCTGGCCTTCCTCTACTCCATCGCCGAGGCCTTGGAGGACCGGGCGATGGACCGGGCGCGTGCCGGGCTGCGCGCGCTGCTCAAGCTCGTGCCCCAGAGCGCCACCGTCCTCACCGACGGCCATAGCGCGAGCGTCCCGGCCCGTGACCTGGCCGCGGGGCAGGTCATGCTGATCAGGCCCGGTGAGCGCATCGCCACCGACGGCATCGTCCGCAGCGGGCACAGCAGCGTGGACACCTCGGCGATCACCGGTGAGTCCATCCCCGTCGAGGTCGGCCCCGGTGATGAGGTGTCTGCCGGGGCGATCAACGCCGCCGGAGCCCTGCAGGTCGAGGCGACCGCGCCCGGCACCGACAACTCCCTGACCACGATCGTGAGCCTGGTCGAACGCGCCCAGGCCGAGAAGGGGCAACGCGCCCGGCTGGCCGACCGCATCGCCCGTCCGCTCGTGCCCGGCGTCCTGGTCCTGGCCGTGCTGGTCGCGCTCATCGGCTCACTCGCCGGTGACCCGCAGACCTGGATCACCCGCGCCCTGGTGGTGCTCGTGGCCGCCTCCCCGTGTGCGCTGGCGATCGCGGTGCCGATCACCGTGGTCTCCGCGGTCGGCTCGGCCAGCAAGTTCGGCGTCATCATCAAGAGCGGTGCCATCTTCGAACGATTCGGGGACATCGGGCACGTCGCCTTCGACAAGACCGGGACCCTGACCCGCAACCAGCCCACCGTCACCGCCGTCGTCCCCGCCGCCGACGTCACCGAGCAACAGGTCCTGGCCTGGGCCGCCGCGCTCGAGCAGTACAGCACCCACCCCCTCGCCACCGCCATCACCCACGCCGCCCCCACAATCCCCGCCGCCCAGGGCACCACCGAGGAAGCCGGCCACGGAATCCACGGCACCGTCGACGGCGCCGTAGTGCTGGTCGGCAGCCCCCGCTGGGTCGACCCCGGCGACCTCACCTACCGGGTCCGTGACCTGGAGGCCCAGGGGATGACGGTCGTCGTCGTCCACCGCGACGGCGCGGTCGCCGGGGCGATCGGGGTGCGTGACGAGCTCCGTCCCGAGGTCCCCGAGGTCATCACGACCCTGGCGGGCCAGGGCATCGACGTCACGATGCTGACCGGAGACAACGAGCGCACCGCCCGCGCCCTCGCGGCCCAGGCCGGCATCAGCGACGTGCGCGCCGAGCTGCGCCCCGAAGGCAAGTCCGCCGCCGTGGGCGAGCTCAGCGTGCGCCGGCCCACCGCGATGATCGGTGACGGCATCAACGACGCCCCCGCCCTGGCCGCGGCCGACGTCGGGATCGCGATGGGAGCCACCGGCTCCGACGCCGCGATCGAGTCCGCCGACATCGCCTTCACCGGCCAGGACCTGCGCCTGCTGCCCCAGGCCATCGCCCACGCCCGACGCGGACGGCGCATCGTCAACCAGAACATCGTCCTGTCACTGCTCATCATCGCCGCGCTGCCACCCCTGGCCATCACCGGCGTCCTGGGCCTGGCCGCCGTCGTACTCATCCACGAAGTCGCCGAGGTCCTGGTCATCCTCAACGGCCTGCGCGCCGCACGCACCCACCAGCCCACGCGCGGACACTGACCCCCGCGGACCAACGCGGCCCCACTGACCCACCGCCGGCGGTCCGGCGCGCCCTGAAAGGCACCGATGGAACTGCTCACCCCGATCCTGCAGGCGATCGGCCTGTTCGTGGCCACGAACATCGACGACATCATCGTCCTGTCCCTCTTCTACGCCCGCGGCGCCGGCCAGCGGGGCACCACCCGCAAGATCCTGCTCGGCCAGTACCTCGGCTTCGGGGGCATCCTGCTCGCCGCCGTGGTGATCTCCCTCGGGGCCCGCAGCTTCCTGCCCGAGGACGCCCTGCCCTACTTCGGGCTCATCCCCCTCGCCCTGGGCCTCTACGCGGCATGGCGAGCGTGGCGCAACCGCGGTGACGACGACGATGACGAGGCCAAGGTCGCCGACAAGCAGGTCGGAGTCCTGACCGTGGCCGCCGTGACGTTCGCCAACGGCGGAGACAACATCGGGGCCTACGTCCCCGTCTTCGCCACCGCGTCCACCACCGCGATCATCGCCTACTGCCTCGTCTTCCTCGCCCTGGTCGGCCTCCTCGTCCTCGCAGCCAAGTACGTCGCCACCCGCCGGCCCATCGCCGAGATCCTCGAACGCTGGGAACACATCCTCTTCCCGCTGGTCCTCATCGGCCTCGGCATCGTCATCCTCCTCGAGGGCGGCGCCTTCGGCTTGTAGCTCACGCCCGCGGCGCCCGACATCACTGGAAATTCAACGACGACTGACAGAACGTCGCGGTCCTCGGGAGCAAACGCTGTTACCTCTTCTGCGGCGGGAGGGGGAGGTCTGCGGCATGAGCATTGACCGTCCCGTAAGTGGAACCCTCACCGGACACCACCGCTACTTATCGAGAGGAACGACGGCACGCCTGGCGGGCTGTCCCGTAAGACCCGTCCGGTGAACTGTCCGGTGAAGGGAGGCTATATGACACACTGGGGAGCATGTCCCCCTTGAAGGTCGGCTATGCCCGAGTCTCCACCGACGAGCAGGACCTGACCGCGCAGCGTGACGGACTCGCGGCGTTCGGCGTCGATCCCAAGCGCATCTACGTCGATCAAGGGCTCACGGGCCGCAACGCCGACCGTGAGGGCCTGCGGCAGGCGCTGGCTGCCTGTCGGGACGGCGATACGTTCGTGGTCACCAAGCTCGATCGGCTGGCGCGTTCAGTCCGTGATGCCCACCAGATCGCCGACGACCTCGCGGCGCGGGAAGTGAAGCTGAGCATCGCCGGATCGGTGTACGACCCGACCGACCCGATGGGGAAACTGTTGTTCAACGTGCTGGCGATGGTCGCCGAGTTCGAAGCCGACCTCATCCGTGCCCGCACCCGCGAGGGGATGAAGGTCGCCAAGGCCAAGGGCCGGCTGCGCGGGAAGTCACCGAAACTCACCCCCCGGCAAGAAGCTCACCTCGTCCAGCTACATGCTGCCGACGAGCACACCGTGGGCGAGCTGGCCGAGCTGTTCAGCGTGGGCCGCTCCACGGTCTACCGCGCCCTTCAGCGCGCCGAGCGCGGGCGCGAGAACGCCTTGCAGTAGGTGCGTCGTGGACGCTCGAGCGCGGTGGCGAATCCTCAGGCTCCACGTCGAGGACCAGGTGCCCCTCACGCGCTTAGCTCGCGAGACCGATGTAGGGCTGCGGACCCTGGAGCGCTGGCACGCCCGCTACCGCGCCGACGGCTACGCCGGACTGGAGACAGCCTCACGAGCGGACGCCGGCTCCCGCCGCCTTCCGCCCGACCTCGTCGACCTGATCGAGGGCCTGGCACTGAGCAAGCCGCGGCCGGCCATCGCCACGATCCATCGCAAAGTCACCGGCATCTGCGCCGCCCGGAGGTGGCCGGTCCCCTCCTACTCCGTGGTGTGGGACATCGTGCGGACCCTGGATCCCGGCATGGTCACCCTCGCCCTGGAGGGCGCAGCGTCCTACCGCGACAAGCACGAGCTGGTACTCCGCCGGCAAGCAGAGCTGCCCAACGCGATGTGGCAATCCGATCACACCATGCTCGACATCCTGGTGGTGGGCACCGACGGCAAGCCCGCACGGCCATGGCTGACAACGATCCTCGACGACTGCTCCCGGGCGGTCTGCGGCTACACAGTCTTCCTGGGCGCACCGTCGGCGATGAACACCGCCCTGGCGCTGCGCCAAGCGATCTGGCACAAGACCGACCCGGCCTGGCCGATGTGCGGCCTGCCCGACGTGCTCTACGTCGACCACGGCAGCGACTTCACCAGTGACCAGCTCGCCCACACCGCCGTCGACCTCCACATCCGACTGATCCACTCCACCGTCGCCCGACCCCAGGGACGGGGCAAGATCGAGCGGTTCTTCGGCACCATCAACACCGAGCTACTCGCCACCCTGCCCGGACACATCACCGAAGGGCACCCCTGGCCGACACCGAAACTGTCCCTGGCCGCCCTCGATAGCGCCCTGGAGGCGTTCGTGGCCACCTACAACGACCGCACGCACAGCGAGCTCGGAACCTCCCCGCGCAGCGCGTGGATCGCCGATGGCTGGCTGCCCCGAATGCCCGAGAGCCTGGAAGACCTCGACAGACTGCTGTTGACCGTCGCCAAGACCCGCGTCGTGCGCCGCGATGGCATCCGCTTCCAGGGCCTGCGCTACATCTCGCCAACTCTGGCCGGCTACGTCGGACGCTCGGTCGTGATCCGCTACGACCCCCGCGACATCACCGAGATCCGCGTCTTCGATCACGACGAATTCGTCTGCAAGGCCGTCAACCAAGAGCACCACGACCAGAAGGTCAGCCTCAAGGAGATCCAGGCCGCGCGCAACGCCCGCCGCCGGGCGCTGCGAGCCGGCATCAACGAACGCATCGCCCTCGTGGCCGCACCTACCGAGACGCCACGGATCACCGAAGCACCGGCTCCGGCGCCGAGGTCGGCGTTGAAGATCTACAAGGAGGACCTCAGGTGAGCCAGCGCTTCATCGTCACCAAGGAGCACCGCCGCTTCACCGAGTTCGCCGACGCCGTGCGCCGCGGGCACACCATCGGTTTGTGCTTCGGATCAGCCGGCGTAGGAAAGACACTCTCCGCGCGCCGCTACGCACACTACGAGAAGGCTCATGACCTGCTGACCTACTGGGGGCCGCGCTCCGACAACGACGCCAAGATCTACGCCGCCTTGAACCGGAGCCGCACCGTGCTCTACACCCCCAGCGTGCTGACCACCCCGCGGACCCTGAAGGACGAGTTGACCCAAGCCATCACCCGCACCAACATGTGCATCGAGCAGCACCTCGTACCTCCCGGCACGGCCACTCCCGAGGCCTGGGGATGGCGACACGGCAGGAACTACGTGGAGCTGATCATCGTCGACGAGGCCGAACGACTGCGTCCCGCCGCTCTGGAACTGCTGCGCGATCGCTACGACCGCGACGACATCGCCCTGATCCTGATCGGCATGCCCGGCCTGGAGAAGCAGTTCAGCCACTACCCCCAGTTCTACAGCCGAGTCGGCTTCGCCCACCAGTACCGGCCCCTGGGACAAGACGAACTGCTGTTCGTCCTCGAGCGACACTGGCGATCCCTCGGCAAGACCCTCGACCCCGACGACTTCACCGACGCCCAAGCCATCGCAGCCATCGCACGGATCACCCGCGGCAACTTCCGGCTCCTCGAACGCCTCTTCCCCCAGATCCAGCGGGTCCTGAAGATCAACGAACTCGACACCATCACCAACGACGTCATCGAAGCCGCACAGAGCACCCTGGTCATCGGTGTCACCTGACCCCGCCACGAAGCGACCGAAGAACCCCGCCATTCAGCAGACGAAGTCACAATTCGGAGTCTCATGGTGGGCGCTTGACCCCTGATCTTGGACACGCTGATTCCAACACGATGATGGGGAAGCGAGAATCCGAGGGATGGCTAGGAAGAACTACACGGACGAGTTCCGGCAGCGGGCGGTGGACTTGTACGAGTCGACGCCCGGTGCGACGTTGAATGGCATCGCGGCGGACCTCGGGATCTCCCGCGGTGCGCTGCGGGAGTGGGTCGAGAAGCACGGCTCGGGCACGACGACCGCCGGCACCATGTCGCCGCCCACGTCGGGGCGGTCGGAGTCGCAGGCGGCGAGGATCGTGCGGCTGGAGGCGGAACTGGCGGCGTCGAAGGCGGAGAAGCTGAAGCTCGAGACGGAGCGGGACATCCTCCGTCAGGCGGCGAAGTATTTCGCCGGGGAGACGAACTGGTGAACCGCTTCCAGTTCGTCGAGGACCACAAGGACGCCTACGGCGTGAAGCGGTTGTGCGAGATCGTCGAGATCGCGAGGTCGTCGTTCTACGCCTGGCTCGCGGCGGCTCCGGGACGGGCGGCGAGAGCGGCCGAAGATACAGCCCTCGCCGCACGGATCAGGGTGCTGCAGGACCCCGCCCAGGGCGGCGACCGCGCCTACGGGGCACCCCGGATCACCGCCGACCTCAACGACGGCGTCACCACCGCCGCCGAGCGGGTGAATCACAAGCGCGTCGCCCGCGTGATGCGTGAGCACCAGCTGGTGGGGATCCGGCTGCGACGCCGGGTGAAGACCACGATCCCGGACCAGTCCGGGAGGAAGTTCCCCGACCTGATCGGCCGGGACTTCTCGATCGGGGAGCCGAACCGCCGGTACGTCGGCGATATCACCTACCTCCCGATCGCAGACGGGTCGAACCTGTATCTCGCGACGTGCATCGACCTCGGCTCCCGCAAGCTCGCGGGCTGGCAGGTCGCCGACCACATGTGCACCGAACTCGTCGAGGACGCACTCCGCGCCGCGGCCCGCGACCGCGGCAGTCTCGCCGGCGCCGTGTTTCACAGCGACCACGGCAGCGTCTACGCCTCGAAGGCCTACGCGGCCCTCTGCGAGCAGCTCACCGTCGTCCAGTCCATGGGTGCGGTGGGCACGAGTGCCGACAACTCACTCGCGGAGAGTTTCAACGCCGCGCTCAAGCGGGAGCTACTCGAGGGCCGGGCCGCATTTCCAGATCAGGCCACGGCCTACCGGGCCGTGTTCCGATGGGCGAACCGCTACAACACCCGCCGACGCCACTCCACGATCGGCCAGGTGAGCCCAAATAGCTACGAGAACGCCTACGACGCCGCGAGGTCAGCTACCCTCACGGAAGCGGCATAACCGAACCGACACCGTGTCCACGATCAAGGGTCAAGGCCCGTGAGGACGCCACAAACGACCGGTTGTGCCGCATCTGCCTAGCTGCTCTGTATGTGCATCCCAATCCGTAGCGCCGTTACGGTTGCTTCCGGGCTTGTCGGGGTCGAGGACGGGGGCAGGTGGATCGACACCTGATCGTCGCGGTGGCGAGGGATCACGTGCAGGTGAACATGGGGCACGTCCTGTTCGGCTTCAACGCCGTCTGATAGGTGCAGGTTCACCGCGGGAGCCAGGGTCCTACGGATGACGCCGGCCACTCGCGTGGCGAGGGTGAACATCTCGGCGCCTTCCTCGGGTCGGAGGTCGGAGAGTGTGGGGACATGGCGCCGAGGGGTGATGAGGCAGTGACCGTCTGCGACCGGATAGAGGTCAAGGAAGACGAGCGAAAGCGCACCTTCGGTGACCACATGGGCGGGGGTGCGCCGCTCGGCGACTTCGCAGAAGGGGCAGGAGATTCCCATCGTCCGACTATAGGAGGGCCTGCACCGCCGGGAGGAGAGATGCGTGAGCTGGCGAGCCAACTGGCATGGATCTCGCCCGCAGCAAACGACCGTTCGCGGCTGCGCTTCCACGAGCGCGAGACCAGCCCCTCACACTCCGAGCGTCTCGCCCTATCTCCACTGCGCCTCTGCACTGCTATCTTCCTAGCCATGTTCACTCTCTGACGGCATCGCGCTGAACACCCCACCATCACGAGAGGAACAACTGTGGGTCTGCCCTGAGTTTGGTTGACATCTGATCTGTGGTCCCGGGAGGGGCTGCTGGAAGGATGTCCTCATGCCCGCTGCATACCCCCGAGAGTTCCGCCAGGACGTGGTCAGCATCGCCCGCAAGGGTCAGATGCCGATCGCGCAGGTCGCGAAGGACTTCGGCATCACCGAGTCCTGCCTGCGTCGCTGGCTGGCCCAGGACGATCTCGAGGCCGGGATCCGGCCCGGCGTCACCAAAGCTGAGAACGAGGAGCTGAAGGCACTCAAGCGCCGCAACCGCGAATTGGAGATGGAGAACGAGGTCCTACGCCGCGCCGCCGCGTATCTGTCGCAGGCGAACCTGAAATTGGGCCAGTCCCCAAAATGACCTATCCCGTCGTGAAGGACCTGGCCCGCGACGGGATCCCCGTGAAACTCTCCTGCCGGGTCCTCGGGTTCACCCGTCAGGCCTACTACCAGTGGCCGGCCGAACCTGTCAGCGCGCGGGAATGGTCCGACGCGCATGCCGCCAACGCCGTCCTCGACGCCCATGCCGATGACCCGGAGTTCGGATACCGGTTCCTGGCTGAGAAGCTCCGCGGCCGTGGCCTGGCCGTGTCGGACCACCAGACGTTGAAGGCCTGCCGGCTCGTGCGTGTCCGCTGCTGCCACTCGATCCGCCGCGGCTCGGGCAAGCGTCCTGGCCCTGCCACTGCTTCAGGTGTGCGTACTGGCGCTCGATCACGTTCCGGCCCTTGTAGGCGTTCGCGTCGAGGCCTACGGGTCGGCCGCCGCGGGGCGGGTCCGAGGCCGCCCTACCGGACGGGTCACACGCAGCTGTTCCAGCAGCGGCAGCAGCATGGGCGAGTCCCCTGCCTGGCCTGGGGTGATCAGGCTGACCAGCGGCATCCCGGCGCCATCGACGAGCTGATGGATCTTGGTGCTCAGCCCGCCCCGTGAGCGCCCGATTGAATCGCCCCGGGTTTGTTAGAAGCTCGTAAGTGCCGCCCCGGCAGGCGCCGGCACGGGATTCTCATGATGGTAGACGTCCTCGAATTCGACCGGAGGGACCAGCCCGATCTCGCCGTGCACACGGCGATGGTTGAACCAGTCGATGTACTCCGCGACCGCGATCTCCAGGTCCTCGATGGACGTGAATGGCCCCTTGTTCCGGATCAGCTCCGCCTTGAACAGCGAATTGAACGCCTCAGCGAGGGCATTGTCATACGAGTCCCCCGTCGAGCCGACCGAGGCGACTGCACCGGCCTCGGATAGCCGCTGGGTGTATCGCACCGCAACGTACTGGGCGGGTTCAAGTGGTCGTTGCAACACCGCTTGTCTCCAGGGAGCTTAGTTGCTCCGCGAAGACTTCTGCAGGGGTCTTCCACCCCAGGACTTTGCGGGGCCGATTGTTCAGCGTGTACGCGACCGCGGCGAGGTCGTCCGCAGACCAGCGCGACAAGTCAGTTCCCTTGGGAAAGTACTGCCGGAGCAGCCCGTTCATGTTCTCGTTCGTCGGCCGCTGCCACGGAGAGTGCGGGTCCGCGAAGAACACTCTCGTGCCCGTAGCCATCGTGAACTGAGCATGCCCAGCCAACTCTCCACCTCGGTCCCAGGTGAGCGTCTGACGCAGCTGCTGGGGAAGGCCCGTCATCGCCTTAGTCAGGGCCGCGGTCATCGCCTCGGCCCCGTACCCGCCCAGCGACGGCCCGTTCTTCACCGGCGGCTGCTCACCCCATCCCTGCAGGCGGGGCAAGTGGACCAGAAGCGTGGCCCGACTCTTCCGCTCGGCCAGAGTCCCGATCGCTGAACGCCCGGTCCCGATAATCAGGTCCCCTTCCCAGTGCCCGGGCACAGCACGATCAGCGGCCTCGGGTGGGCGCTTGCTGAACACCACATCCTCGGTGACGTGCCCCTGGGGCTTGTTCCGGGTACGCGCACGCGGCTCGCGCAGAGCCCGCCCGGTACGCAGGCACGCGACGAGCTCACGCGTGAGCGCCCCACGCCCCTGGATGAACAGCGACTGATAGATCGCTTCGTGAGAGATCCGCATGGACTCATCATCCGGGAACTCCAGGCGCAGCCGGTGGCTGATCTGCTCAGGGCTCCACGCCGTAGACCATCGCCGGTCCGCCCGGCGCGGTTTCATCTTCCGCCCCTTGAAACCGGGCCCGACTGGTCCTGGCACGGCCACGCCATCGGGGCCCAGGACCACCCCGTTCAGGCGTGCCTGGATGTAGTCATGCAGCCGCTGGTTCGTGGCCAGCTTCGCCGGCTTGGGCCGCCTGGCCGCCTCCTGAGCCTTCCACTGCGCCACCGTGGCCCGGTACTCCTTGCTCCCGGAGCGGGTGGCGCAGTTACGGCGCAGCTCGCGACTGATCGTGCCGGGATCACGTCCCAGGGCACGCCCGATCTGACGCACCCCGTGGCCCTGAGCGTGGAGGATTGCGATCTCTTCACGCTCAGCGAAGGACAGGTACCGGCCGGTGGGCTCGGCCAGGGACAGTGGGGCCATGCCGCCAGCGTGACGGAACCAGCGCGCCCCGACGGGCCAGGACACGCCCACCGCCAGCGACGCCTCGACCGTGGTGACACCGGTGGCGATCACACGCCAAAACTGACGTTGCACCTCTCGTGAGGGCTGCGGCCTTCCAGGAGAGCGCATCGGGGCCCGCAGAGCCCGATCTGCTCTCCACTGCCGACGCGCGCCCTCGGGCGCGTCACTGATCTTCCTTGCCCAGTCCTTGCTGGCCATCGCCCATACCTCCAGTGACTCCGGGGGTGTTGCGACGACCGATTGAATCCACCCTGACTGCCTCGGTCCGAGTGGTGGATCAGGCCCTGCCGGCTACGGCTGGCTCCCGTGCTCAACAGGGCGTGCTCCAGGACCAGCAGCGGCAGCCCCGCGGTGTGCAGGTTGCCCGAGACCGCCCATCCCACGACGCGCCGGGAGTAGACGTCAGTAATGAAAGCGACGTAGCAGAACCCGCCCAGGATCCTCACGTAGGTGATGTCAGCGACCCACAGCTGGTTCGGCCGCTGGGCGGTGAAGCAGCGCTCGACGAGGTCAGGACGAGCATCCGGCTCGCCTGCCGGCCTCGTGGTGATCGGCTTACGTCCGCGCCGCACCCCTTCCACGCCGGCGAGCTTCATCAGTCGGGCGACCTGGTCCCGGCCGATCTCCCACCCGGCGCGGGCCATCGCGTGGTGCATCTTTCGGACGCCGTAGACGCTGTAGTTCTCCGCGTGGATCCGGCGGAGTTCCTCCACGAGGATCTCGTCCCGCAGCGTTCTCGAAGACCTGGGTCGTGTCTTCGCGGCGCGGTAGCCGCGGGAGGTGATGAACCCACATTCCGTCGCACGGAGGGTGCGGCAGATGGCCTCGACCCCGAACTGATCGCGGTGTTCGTCGATGAACGCGATCATCTCGTCGTGGGGCGGTCGAGTTCCGCTGCGAAAAAAGCCGAGGCGGCTTTGAGGATCTCGTTCGCGCGCCGTGCCTCGGCGAGCTCGCGTTTGAGCCTGCGGATCTCCTCCGCGGGGGTCTCTGAGGCCGGTGCCTGGGCTACTTCGTGGCCGTGGCGTTGGCACCACATCCGCAAGGTCTCTTCGCTGACATCGAGCTGCGGGGCTACCGCCCGGATGGAATGTGAACGGGGCCCTCCCTGGGCGGCTTGGCGTTCCAGGACCATCCTGACCGCGCGCTCACGCAGCTCGGGGCTGAACTTCTTGGGCATGTTCCGATTCTCCTTCGTTGGGATCGGAACGAAACCCAGGGCGCTTCAGGGGCCGGAAATGGGCAACCCAGGGCAGGGGTGGTGCGGTCAGTCCCCCACCGGGGCTAGGCAGGAGGGCCCGGGAGGCCAAGTGGGACACGACAGGTGCCTTGGTCAGGGCCGAGGCGCAGGTATCGTCCACGGCCTCCAGGGCACAGACCGGCAGCCCGGGGTCGGCTGCCTCATCCCCGGCAGGCTCGGCCGGGAGCACGACCTCGGGCACCATGCCGGCCGGACCGATGGCCCCCGGCCCGAGGTGATGAACAGTTGTGGCGGCGGCCGTACCGGTGGCGGCCCAAGCCGCGCTGGTGCCCGTACCAGCGTGCATCCCGAGCAGGCCCAGGATCAACACGAGGGTGCCCAGAACGGTTCGAAGGGCGGGCCAGCCGGACAGGGGGCGGCGGGAGGAGGTCACAGCAGCGATTCGGTGGTGTTCCCGCCGTCCGTGGTGGACAGCACGGTCGAGCCGACGACCAGCAGTGCTTCGGTCTGCCCGTCGTCGGTGATGCCCGTTCCCAGGGCGGTGGCCGTGCCGACCGGGCGGTCGCTGGCGGTCCAGGTGTCGCCGGCGTCGGTGCTGGTCAGCAGGTGTCCCTCGGTGCCGGCGCCCACGGCGGTGGTGTCATCGGCCCAGGCGACCAGGTGCATCAGCTGGGGGGTGTCCAGGGTGGTCCAGGTCGCGCCGTGGTCGGTCGAGCGCAACATGCCGGTTTCGGTGGTGGCCAGCACGGTCCCGGTTTGGGGGGAGATCGCCAGCGATGCCGGGGCGACGGGGATCTCAAGGCTCTGCCAGGTGAGGCCGTCGGTGCTGGCGCGCAGTTGCCCATCGAAGCCGAGGACCCCGTTCGGGCCGGCGGCCAGGGCGTGGAAATCGGATGCGCCGCCGCGGGAGAGCACCGTCCAGCTCTGGCCCCGGTCGGTGGACTCGGCCAGGCCCAGCGGCTCGGGCAGGCCGGTGCGCGGCGCGGGGTGACCCGAGGCCAGGTAGCGGCCCTCGGGAGTCAGGGTGAAACCCATGAAGTCCACGACCGGACCGACCTGGGTCAGCTCCCCGTCCTGGAGCCGGAACAGGCCCTGGTGGGTGGCCAGCAGCACCTCACCGGACTCGGGGTCCCGGGTGAGGGCATGGACGTGGGTGATGGCCGTGCCGGTGCCCTGCGTGCCGGTGCCGGCCGCCGGGGATGTCGCGGGGTTCGGCGCGGCGCAGGCGGTGAGGGTGCCAGCGCCGAGCAGGGTCAGCCCGCCGGCGATCAGGGTTCTGCGGGTCAGGGGGGTCATGGAGCCTTTCCGCCCCGGGCCAAAAGGCGGGGCTTCTACCATTGTCGGCCGGTGACGCGCCGGGATGGGGCGGTTTGCCTTGAAGATTCGATGAAGATTCCCCGCCCCGGCACCGTTCTGAGCCGCCGGGGCGCGAGACAGAGCGAGACTGGACCCATGAACTCTGGCACTGGCACTGGGACTGACACTGGGACTGGTCCGGCGGCCGGCCGGGTGTTGGTGGTCGATGACGAGAAGCCGCTGGCGCGCATGGTGGCCACCTACCTGGAGCGGGCCGGCTACGAGGTGGCCCTCACCCACACCGGCCCGGCCGCAGTGCAGGCCGCCCGGGTTCACGAGCCCGACGTGATGGTCCTGGACCTGGGCCTGCCCGGGCTGGACGGGATCGAGGTGTGCCGGCGGGTGCGGGCCTTCTCCGAGTGCTATGTGCTGATGCTCACCGCCCGCGGCGATGAGCACCACCGGTTGGAGGGATTGGCGGTGGGGGCCGATGACTACATCACCAAACCCTTCAGCGTCCGGGAGCTGGTCGCCCGGGTGGGGGCGGTCATGCGCCGGCCGCGCACAACGGTGTCAGCCCCCGAACCGGAACGGGTCTGCGGTGACCTGGTCATCGACCTGGCCGCCCACGAGGCCCGCGTGTCGGGCCAGGTGGTGCAACTAACGCGCACGGAGTTCGACCTGCTGGCCGCCTTGTCGGGGCGCCCGCACCAGGCCTTCTCCCGGCGCCAGCTGATCGATATCGTCTGGGACCCGGCCTGGGTGGGCGATGAACGGCTCGTGGACGTGCACATCAAGAACCTGCGCCGCAAGCTCGACGCGGACCCGGCCCGCTATATCGACACCGTCCGCGGGGTCGGCTACCGGATGGCGGAGCAATGACCGGCCGGCGGCGCTACCAAGGATTAGCGGCCCGGTTCTTCCTCGCCCAGCTGCTGGTGGTGGGGGCCAGCGTGCTGGCCGCGGTGGTGGTGGCCTCCCTGGCCGGCCCACCACTGTTCCACGAGCACCTGGAACAGGCCGGGGCCGGACACGATGCAGCCCAGGTGCTGCACGTGGAGCAGGCCTACCGGGACGCCAATTTCTGGACCCTGGGCGTGGCCCTGGCCACGGCCTTGATCTGTTGTCTGGCATTGACCTGGCATGTCGCCCGCCGGATCCAGAGTCCGATCAACGCCCTGACCCAGGCGGCCAAGGCCATGGCCGGTGGACGGTACGACACCCGCGTGCCGGCCATGGGCGCCGGCACCGAGGTGGAGGAGCTGGCAGGGTCTTTCAACACCATGGCCGCACGGCTTCAGCGCACCGAGGACACCCGTCGACGGATGCTCTCGGACCTGGCCCACGAGCTGCGCACCCCCGTCTCCGTGCTGACCGTCTACCACGAGGCCCTGCAAGACGGGGTGTCCCACTGGGACGAGCCCACCGGTGAGCTGATGGGCGAGCAGCTGGCCCGGTTGACCCGGCTGGTGGAGGACATCAACGACGTCTCCCGCGCCGAGGAGGGCCGGATCGAACTGGACCGCAGCCCCCAAGGGGTCAGCGGGCTGCTGCATGCCGCGACCGAGGCCCACAAGGAGGCCTACGCCACCAAGGGCGTGGCCCTGACCATGGACGCCGATCCGGGCCTGGCCGTGGACGTGGACCGCCAGCGCATGGGCCAGGTCCTGGGCAACCTGCTCACCAACGCCCTGCGCCACACCCCGGCCGGGGGCCGGGTCACCCTCGAGGCCCGACAAAGCCCGTCCGGGGTCACGCTCAGCGTCACCGACACCGGGGAGGGGATCTCTCCCGAGCACCTGCCGCACGTCTTCGAACGCTTCTACCGCGGGGACACCGCCCGCGACCGTGACCACGGCGGCTCCGGGGTCGGCCTGGCCATCTCCCGAGCTCTCATCCAGGCCCACGGCGGCACCCTGAGCGCCACCTCCACCACGGCCGGGGCGACGTTCGCCATCGACCTGCCCACCAAGCGGCCCCCCGACCAGCCCACCTACCGGCGCACCCGTTTATCCACCGTGAACACCGGCGCTCCACCCCTTGAATGATACCCCCGGGGGGTATATACCAAGAGGAGAGGCGCCGTCCGGCGCCGCCCTCAGACCTGAAGGAGACCGTCATGACCGAATCCGCCCGCACCCCGCTGCCGGGGGCCACCAACGGCTGCTCGTGCTGCGCCCCAGCCGCCGACGCCACCGCCCCCGCCGGGCGCCAGAGTGCCGACCCAACCGGGACGAGCGCCGGCGACGCGACCTACCAGGTGGAGGGCATGACCTGCGGACACTGCGTGGGCTCCGTCACCGAGGCCGTGAGCGCCCTGGACGGGGTGGACGATGTCCGGGTCGAACTGGTCGCCGGCGGGGCCTCCCCCGTCACCGTGACCGGGCCCGCCTCCGCGGACTCCGTGCGGACGGCCATCGAAGCGGCCGGCTACCGCGTCCGGATCTAACCGACCCATCCCCTCGAGGTCGGCGCCCCACCGCTGAGCCGGTCGCCGAACAGACCGCCGAGCAGAAGGAACACCATGAGCACCCCGCACCACCACGATCACCCCACCGACCAGACCGCCGAACACCCAGACCCGAACCCCCACGCCGGCCACGCCAACCACACCGACCATGCCGCCCACCACCCCGCGGACGCGGCCACCCACGGGCAGGCCATGCCCCAGGGCCACGCCCACTCGGCCCTGGACGAGGAGCACCAGGTCCATGACCACGGCAAGCACGCCGGGCATTCCACCGCGATGTTCAAGAACCGGTTCTGGGTCTCGCTGGTGCTGTCACTCCCGGTGGTGTTCTTCAGCCACATGGTCGGACAACTGCTGGGCTACCACGTCCCTGAGTTCCCCGGTTCGGCGTGGATCGCCCCGGTGCTGGGCACCGTGATCTACCTCTACGGCGGCGCCCCCTTCCTCAAGGGCGGACTCAACGAGGTGCGCTCCCGCCAGCCGGGGATGATGCTGCTGATCGCGATGGCCATCACCGTGGCCTTCGTCGCCTCCTGGATCACCTCCCTGGGCATCGGGGACCTGATGCTGGACTTCTGGTGGGAACTGGCCCTGCTGGTGACCATCATGCTGCTCGGGCACTGGATGGAGATGCGCGCCCTCGGCGCGGCATCCTCCGCCCTGGACGCCCTGGCCGCGCTGCTGCCGGAGAAGGCCGAGAAGATCGTGGACGGAGACACCGTGACCGTGCCCGTCGGCGAGCTGGCGGTCGGGGACACCGTGTTGGTGCGCTCCGGGGCCCGCGTGCCGGCCGACGGGACCATCCTGGAAGGCGCCGCGGAGTTCGACGAGTCGATGATCACCGGCGAATCCCGGGCCGTGGCCCGCACCGTCGGGGAGCGGGTGGTGGCCGGGACCGTGGCCACCGACAACACCGTGCGGGTGCGCATCGAGGCCGTCGGCGCCGACACCGCTCTGGCCGGGATCCAGCGGATGGTCGCCGACGCCCAGGAGTCCTCCTCCCGGGCCCAGGCGTTGGCGGACCGGGCCGCCGCGTTGCTGTTCTGGTTCGCCCTGGGGGCGGCGATCATCACCGCGATCGTGTGGACCGTGATCGGTCAGCCCACCGATGCGGTCACCCGCACCGTGACCGTGCTGGTGATCGCCTGCCCGCACGCCCTGGGCCTGGCCATCCCGCTGGTGATCGCGATCTCCACCGAACGCGCCGCCAAGGCCGGGCTGCTGATCAAGGACCGGATGGCCCTGGAGAAGATGCGGACCATCGACGTGGTGCTCTTTGACAAGACCGGCACCCTGACCGAGGGCGCCCACGCCGTCACCGGTGTCGCCGCGGCGCCCGGCATTTCCGAGGCCGAGCTGTTGGCCTACGCCGCCGCGGCCGAGGCCGACAGCGAGCACCCGGTGGCCCGGGCCATCGTCACCGCCGCCACCAGTCATGCCGAGGCCGCCCGGTTGGGCCTGCGCGGCACCGGATTCCAGGCCGCCACCGGCCGCGGGGTCACGGCCACCGTGGCCGGGGCCGAGGTCCTCGTCGGCGGGCCGAACATGCTGCGCGAGCTCACCCTGGACACCCCCGAGGCACTGGCCGCCGATGTCCGGGCCTGGACGGATCGGGGGGCCGGGGTGCTGCATGTGGTCCGCGACGGGTCCGTTATCGGCGCGGTCGCCGTGGAGGACAAGATCCGCCCCGAGTCCCGGGCCTCCGTGGCCGCCCTGCACGCCCGGGGGGTCAAGGTCGCGATGATCACCGGCGACGCCCGCCAGGTCGCCGAGGCCGTGGCGCGGGATCTGGGCATCGACGAGGTCTTCGCCGAGGTCCTTCCCCAGGACAAGGACACCAAGGTCACCGAACTGCAGGCCCGGGGCCTGTCCGTGGCCATGGTCGGGGACGGCGTGAACGACGCCCCGGCCCTGGCCCGGGCCGAGGTCGGCATCGCCATCGGCGCCGGCACCGACGTGGCCATGGAATCGGCCGGCGTGGTGCTGGCCGGCAATGACCCCCGTGCCGTGCTATCCATGATCCACCTGTCCAAGGCCAGTTACACCAAGATGATCCAGAACCTGGTCTGGGCCACCGGATACAACGTGCTCGCCGTCCCGCTGGCCGCCGGCGTGCTGGCCCCGATCGGCTTCGTGCTCTCCCCCGCGGTGGGCGCGATCCTGATGTCCGTCTCCACCATCGTGGTGGCCCTCAACGCCCAGCTGCTGCGCCGCACCGACCTGGACCCGGAGCACCTGGCTCCTCTCGAGCACCCCCGGTCGCAGGCTGCCCTTCAGCCGGCTGCGGTTTCCTGATCTCGCCCCTTGGCGTGAACCCTGATGTGAACCCTCAACCCACCATGAAAGGACCCACCATGAAACACACCATGACGCTGACCGCCCTGACCCTGGCCTCCGCCCTGACCTTGACCGCCTGCGGCACCGGGGCCCAGGACGAGAACGCCGGCGCTGAGGCCTCGGCCACCGCGACCGGCTCCGCCCCCGCCGCCACCCCTGCGGCCACGGACACCGCGACACCGTCCGCCACGGAATCGGCTACTAGCTCGGCCACCGGTTCGGCCGAGGAGGTCTCCGCTGAGCACAATGACGCGGACGTGATGTTCGCTCAGATGATGATCCCGCATCACCAGCAGGCGGTGGAGATGAGCGAGATGCTGCTGGCCAAGGATGAGATCCCGGCCGAGGTGGCCGAGTTCGCCCAGAAGGTCATCGACGCCCAGGGCCCGGAGATCGAGCGCATGAACGCCATGCTCACCGCCTGGGGTGAAGACCCCGTGGACATGGGAGACATGGGCGGTATGGAGGGCATGGACCACGGCGGGATGTCCGGGATGATGTCCGAGGAGGACATGGCCGCCCTGGAGCAGGCCCAGGGCACCGAGGCCGCCCGGTTGTACCTGGAGCAGATGACCGCCCACCACCAGGGCGCCATCGAGATGGCCCAGGACGAGGTCGAGGGCGGGCAGACCCCGCAGGCCGTGGCCCTGGCCGAAAAGGTCGTCGCGGACCAGCAGGCCGAGATCACCGAGATGGAACAGATGCTTCAGGAGCTGCCCGCGACCTGACCGGCATCGCCGCACCACAATCCCAAGGAGGGCCCGTTCGGTGGACGGGCCGTCCTTGGAGGTGTGGTGCCGTCAGCGGATGATGGGCCGCCCTGGGTGAGGCCGGCCCCTGCTTCTTCGGCAGGAGGGCCATCCCTTAGGGCGGGTCTGCCGTGAGTTTGGTTGACACGAGTTATCAGGCGGCGGCATCCGCCTGGACTGATTGAACCATCTCGAACTCGACGGGGGTGAGTCTCCCGAGACGGGCCTGCCTACGACGCCGGTGATAGGTCCGCTCGATCCAGCTCACGATCGAGAGCCGGAGCTGGTCGAAGGACTGCCAGCGACGCCGGTCCAGCACGTTCTTCTGCAACAGCGCGAAGAAGGATTCCATCGCCGCGTTGTCCCCAGCAGCACCGACCCGGCCCATCGACCCGACCAAGCCGTTGACCCGCAGCGTCTCCACGAATCGCCTGGATCGAAATTGCGACCCACGATCCGAATGCACACGGCAACCCTGCACCTCGGCCTTGCCTCCACGCCGGGCCAGAGCCATCTGCAGGGCGTCCACAGCCAGCTGCGAGCTCATCCGCCGATCGATCGAGTAGCCCACGATCCGGTTCGAGAACACGTCCTTGACCGCGCAGAGATAGAGCTTGGAATCCCCGGCCCAATGCTCTGAGATGTCCGTGAGCCACAACTGGTTCGGCTTCTCAGCGCGGAACTCACGACGAACCAGATCATCATCAACGGCAGGGCCAGGACCCTTGCCCGAGCCGCGGCGGATCCAGTGGCAGCAGCGGACACGCACGAGCCGGCAGGCCTTCAACGTCTGGTGGTCCGACACGGCCAGGCCACGGCCGCGGAGCTTCTCAGCCAGGAACCGGTATCCGAACTCCGGGTCATCGGCATGGGCGTCGAGGACGGCGTTGGCGGCATGCGCGTCGGACCATTCCCGCGCGCTGACAGGTTCGGCCGGCCACTGGTAGTAGGCCTGACGGGTGAACCCGAGGACCCGGCAGGAGAGTTTCACGGGGATCCCGTCGCGGGCCAGGTCCTTCACGACGGGATAGGTCATTTCGGGGACTGGCCCAATTTCAGGTTCGCCTGCGACAGATACGCGGCGGCGCGGCGTAAGACCTCGTTCTCCATCTCCAATTCACGGTTGCGGCGCTTGAGAGCCTTCAGCTCCTCGTTCTCAGCTTTGGTGACGCCGGGCCGGATCCCGGCCTCGACATCGTCTTGGGCCAGCCAGCGACGCAGGCAGGACTCGGTGATGCCGAAGTCCTTCGCGACCTGCGCGATCGGCATCTGGCCCTTGCGGGCGATGCTGACCACGTCCTGGCGGAACTCTCGGGGGTATGCAGCGGGCATGAGGCCATCCTTCCAGCAGCCCCTCCCGGGACCACAGATCAGATGTCAACCAAACTCACGGCAGACCCTCGCCGCGAGTCAAAGGTGAGCACATCCAGCGCGAGCCGAGCGCGACAGACAAGACCGTTTCGGGCCGAGGCGACACTGTGGTTCCAGCACGACGGGGCCACGGGGGCGGAGGTGGCCCTCGACGAGTCGTGGGGGTCGGGGGAGGATGGTCCGATGGAAGCGAGCACACAGGCACTGCTGGCCGGTCCGCGGGGGCGGCGTCTCTGCCTCGAAGCGGCGAGGGCGCTCAGCCCGCGGGTCGCGGACCTGGTGTTCTGGCTCGGGCATGAGCTGGACCCGGATCGGGGCGGCGCCCGTCTCGTGTGGGCTGTCCACGAGGGCCGCCGCGTCCCGGTCTCGCCTCCGACGGTATCCCCGGACGAGGTGGCAGGGGCCCTGACCGGTCTCGACCTCTCGGGCCTCTCGGACGACGTGGTCCAGTCGGCTCTGGTCAGCGCCGTGGAATCAGCCAGGTACTGGCAGGAGCCCGACGGGGAGGACGTGCTGGCTGGGCAGTCGGTCATCCGCGCCGCCCTGGCACCCGTGGCCGCCGCCGTCGTGGCCTCACCCGCGTCCCGGCCCTGGGGACGTCCACGCCAGCCGGTGCAGTGGGTCGCCGACTGGCGGGATTTCGAGGATCCGACCCGGCTGACCCGTCACCCGGGTCGCGTCCTGTCGGAATGGGCCCAGGAGGAGCGGTTGCAGGAGGCTCGCGCCACCGTCGAACGCCCGGCCGACCCCACGGCGAACTGGTCCGGGAGCTGGTGGTCGACCCCTCAGGGAGTCACTGCCGGCTTCGGGCAGATCCCCGCGGGGTTGGACCTCGTCGAGGACGCTCTCGGCGCGGAGGCGGCCACGGTGATCCCGGTGCAGGGGGCGGGGAGGACGTATGAGATCCACGCCCCCGGTGCCTGGGTGCGGCTGTGCCGGGAGTTCCCTCTGGAGGTGAGTGCCTCACGGCGGCACGACTGGTACCGGGTGACGGGCCGGTCCGGCCGTTGGGTCATACCGGACTGGGAGCAGGTCGCCTCGGAGTGGGACGCGGTGCATCTGACCACCATGGGCTATCTCAGCTCAGCCACCCGGGCGCTGTCCGTAGACGCTGATGCGGCCACGGTCCTCGCCGGGTGGGGCCCGGACACCACCGTATGGCTCACCGACACGGTGCGCGAGTCGGACGAGCCCAGGCAAAGCTGGCACCGTGGGCCCGGCGGCGGATGGATCCGCTGCGCGACTGCCGCTGATATCGGCTCCGCGGGACCGGCACGGGCGGATGACCGTACTCAGAAGGGGGAGAGGTGAGCACCCGCAGGCCGTCCTCTTCCGGCCAGATGCCCTCTAGGGAGGCGGTGTGCAGGCTTGTCGTCGAGCTGGAGCGGCGGCACTTCAGCCGAAACCGCTGTGCGTGGCTCCTGGATGCTGACGTGATCGCGGGGGTCCTCACGGTGGTGCCCTGGCAGGGGTGGCCGCCACCGGCGGACCCGGGACGGGTGATCGGGCAGCGGACGGACCTGAGCCGACTGCTTACGAGATGCCCGGGCGATCTTGAGGCGGTGCTCATGGACGTGTTGCGAGGCCAGGTCCATGAGTCGAGCGCGCCGGGCAGGACGGCGTCCGGCGCAGAGCCGGCGTGGCTGCTGGAGCGATAACCGGGAGCCACCTGGTACGGGTGAACGCTCGGCGCCGCACGCAGGGCGCCTGGGGTCGGCGGCGAGGGCGCTCGGGATGCCCACGCGCTCCGTCTCGATGCCCAGCGTCATGGCGCGAAGCGGCTCGGCCAGAAATGACCGACTTCCCCCTACCGAACGGGTCGGAATCCGAGCCGCCGATAGATCCCCATGGCCGCTTCGGAGGTGCCTTCGCCGAAGCGCAGGCTGAGGGCGGGGTCGCCGGCGGCGGAGCAGGCGTCGACGGCGTGCTGTACCAGGGCGCGCCCGACCCCCTTCCCGCGCGCGGCGGGATCGGTGAAGAGGTCGATGATGAACGGCCCCGCGAGGTCCGCGTCCCAGATCGAGTGCGTGACGACCATGACCGCCCCGGCCCGGCGGCCCTCCACCCACGCTGAGGCGCTCGCGTCGGCGCGCAGCTCCCCGTAGTCGCCGCGTAAGGTCGCGTCCATCTCCTCGCGCGCCTCGGCCAGGTCGGAGGCGGCGACGCCCGGTGGGTAGCTGGCGAAGTAGCACCGGGCCAGCTCGTCAGCCGTTTCGACCTCCAGGCCTCGCAGCTCGAGGCCGCGGGGCACGTGCTCGCCAGGCCGCGCCGGCGTGCCACGGCGGCCGAGGCCGCGTGGTCGGGGTGGATGTCGGCCACGACCTCGGTAACCCCGCGCCGGGCGAGCTCGTCGAGCAGCAGGCGTGCCGCGGCGGTCGCATGGCCCCGGCCCTGCCAGGGGACGCCGATCACCCACGCGATCTCGGCGGGCCCGCCCGAGACGGGCACGGTGGCCTGCACGTAGCCGACGGCTTCCCCGGTGTCGTCGAGTACCACCAGGTGGTTGAGCCACGTCTTGCTGCGGTCGTCGGAGTGGCCGCGGGCCTGGACGGCGTACTGGCGGGAGAGGCCCTCCCGGGCGGGAGGCTCGCCGCCCGTGAACGTGTACAGGGCCGGATCCGAGAGGACGACGACCATCTCGTCGGCGTCGTCCGGGCGGAGGGGGCGCAGGTGGATCGGGGGAGTCATGGGCCCCATGGCAACGGTGATCGAGGGAGGCGACCGGCCCTGGCTGTGCGTGCTCGCCGGACGCGCCGGGACGGGCAAGACCACGCTGGCCCAGGCGCTCGCGCGGGCGACAGGCGCCTGCTGTCTGCGGGTGGACGCCGTCGAGACCGCACTGGGACGGGTCCAGGACCACGTGGGCGCTGCGGGCTACGCCGTCGTGCACGAGCTCGCGGTCTCCAACCTGCTGCTGGGCCACGACGTCGTCGTCGACGCCGTCCATCCCGTCCCCGCCTCCCGGGCTGGCTGGGCGGGGACCGCGCCGCGGGCGGGCGCGCGGCTGGTGGTCCTGGAGACGGTCCTGCCGGACGAACGGGAGCATCGCCGCCGGGTCGAGACGCGCGCGGCCGACATCCCCGGACACCGGGTCCCGACCTGGGATGACGTCCAGGCGGACGGCTGGGTGGCGCGGGACGTCGACCGCGACGGTCCCCGGACCGTGATCGACACGACCACCCACGCGGCCGCGCTGCGCGACGCGCTGGCGGCCCTGCCCCGCCGGTGACGCGCGCCCTCGCCGTCGGCGGCCCGGGCGGCGTCCTGAGGGGGACCGCGCACCCGTGCCGCGTCGGGCCCACGGCCTAGACTCGAGGCCATGTCGTTCCCCCACCAGCGCCCCCGCCGTCTGCGCCAGTCCGCCGCCATGCGCCGCCTGGTCGCCGAAACCCGCCTCCACCCGGCCGAGCTGATCCTGCCGGCCTTCATCAAGGAGGGCGTGGCCGAGCCGCAGCCCATCGCGTCCATGCCGGGCGTGGTGCAGCACACCACCGACTCGCTCAAGGCGGCCGCGGCCGAGGCCGCCGAGCTGGGCCTGGGCGGCATCATGCTGTTCGGCGTCCCGGCCACGCGCGACGCGACCGGCTCCGCCTCCCTGCACCCTGAGGGCGTGCTCAACGCCGCCATCCGCGACGTGAAGGCCGAGGTGGGGGACGCGCTCGTCGTCATGTCCGACCTCTGCCTGGACGAGTTCACCGACCACGGCCACTGCGGCGTGCTCCGCGAGGACGGCGCCGTGGACAACGACGCCACCCTGGAGATCTACGCGCAGATGGGCGTGGCGCAGGCCGAGGCCGGCGCGGACGTGCTCGGCCCCTCCGGCATGATGGACGGCCAGGTCCGCGTGATCCGTGAGGCCCTCGACGCCGCCGACCACACGGACACGGCGATCCTCGCCTACGCCGCGAAGTACTCCTCGGCGTTCTACGGCCCCTTCCGCGACGCCGTCGACTCCGCCCTGCAGGGCGACCGCAAGACGTACCAGATGGACGCCGCGAACCGCACCGAGGCGCTGCTGGAGGTCTCCCTGGACCTCGAGGAGGGTGCGGACATGGTCATGGTGAAGCCGGCCATGAGCTACCTGGACATCGTGCGCGATGTCGCCGAGATGGCCGACGTGCCGGTCTCCGCGTACCAGATCTCCGGCGAGTACGCGATGATCGAGGCCGCCGCCGCGAACGGCTGGATCGACCGCCGCGCCGCGATCACCGAGTCCGTGCTCTCCATCCGGCGCGCCGGCGCCGACACCGTGCTGACCTACTGGGCGGCCGAGCTCGGCCGCTGGATGAAGGAGGGCTCCCTGTGAGCACCCGCACCCCCCGCACCACCAACGCCGCCGCGTTCGCCGCGGCCCAGACCGTCATCCCCGGCGGCGTCGACTCGCCGGTGCGCGCGTTCGGCTCCGTCGGCGGCACGCCCCGCTTCATGGAGCGCGCGCAGGGGCCGTACCTCTACGACGTCGAGGGCCGCGAGTACGTGGACCTTGTCTGCTCGTGGGGTCCCATGCTGCTCGGCCACGGCCACCCGGCCGTGCTGGAGGCCGTGCACGCCGCCGTGGACCGCGGCCTCAGCTTCGGCACCTCCACCGAGTCGGAGACCGCGCTCGCCGAGCTGATCGCCTCGAAGGTCCCCGTGGAGCGCGTGCGCTTCGTGTCCACCGGCACGGAGGCCACCATGACCGCCCTGCGCCTCGCGCGGGGCGTGACCGGCCGCAACCTCATCGTGAAGTTCGCCGGCTGCTATCACGGCCACTCCGACGGCCTGCTGGCCGCCGCCGGCTCCGGCGTCGCGACGGCGGCCCTGCCCGGGTCCGCGGGCGTCACCGAGGCCGCGGCCTCCGAGACGCTCGTGGTCACCTACAACTCCCGCGAGGACCTGGAGAAGGCGTTCGCCGAGCGCGGGTCCGAGATCGCCGCCGTGATCACCGAGGCCGTGCCGTGCAACATGGGCGTGGTGGAGCCGCAGGACGGCTTCAACGCGTTCCTGCGCGAGATCACGCAGCGTCACGGTGCGCTGCTGATCTGGGACGAGGTCCTCACCGGCTTCCGCGCCACGAGCCGCGGCGCGTGGGGCCTCAGCGGGGAGCCCGAGGGCTGGACCCCGGACATCTGGTGCTTCGGCAAGGTGATCGGCGGCGGCATGCCCGTCGCCGCGCTCGCCGGCTCGGCCGCGATCATGGACCACCTGGCCCCGCTCGGCCCGGTGTACCAGGCGGGCACGCTCTCCGGGAACCCGGTGGCGATGGCCGCCGGGTACGCGACGCTGAGCAGCGCCGACGACGCCGTGTACGCCGCCGTGCAGCGCGCATCCGACGCGGTCCGCGAGGGCCTCGTGGCGGCGCTCGACGCGGAGGGCGTGGACCACTCGATCCAGCGCGCCGGGACGCTCTTCTCCGTGGCGTTCGGGACGTCGAAGGGCGGCGTGAAGGACTACGCCGACGCGCAGGGCCAGGAGGTGTTCCGCTACGCCCCGTTCTTCCAGTCGATGCTGGAGTCGGGCGTGTACCTGCCGCCGTCGGTCTTCGAGGCCTGGTTCGTCTCGGCGGCGCACGACGACGCCGCGATCGGCACGGTCCTCGAGGCCCTTCCCGGCGCGGTGAGGGCGGCCGCGGCCGCGACGCCGCAGGGCTGAAAGCGGTCCGAGCTTCGAGGGTCAGGCGCCGGGCTCGACCGGCCACTCCCGCGAGACCGTGGCCGCCGGATCCTTCCGGCGCAGGTACTCCTCGAAGCTGGCGGCCTGCTCGGCCTTCCACTGGGCCTGCCTCGCGTGCAGCTCCGACAGCTCGATCTGGACTGCGGGGTACTTGCGGGCCAGGTGGTCCGCGACCTGGACGGCGGCGAGCGCGTCCGCGGCCGAGGTGTGCGCGTCCTCCAGCTGCACGCCGTAGTGCTCCGAGACGGCGGTGAGAGTGCGCTTGCCCTTGCGGTAGCGGTCCAGCTGCTTGTCCAGCACGTAGGGGTCGATCACGGGTGCGGCGTCGAGCGGGGTCAGGCCGTGCCGCCGCGCCTCACGGTCCATGACCGTGAAGTCGTACACCCCGTTGAACGCGATCACCGGGATGCCGGCCGCGAAGAGGTCCCGCAGCGTCTCCGTGATCTCGATGACCCCCTGCGCCGCGGGCATGCCCTCGGCGCGGGCCCGCTCCGTGGTGACACCGTGCACCTGCGCCGCCTCCTCCGGGATCGGGACGCCCGGGTCCAGGAGCCACTCGGCGGCGGACACGGCCGCGCCCGAGGCGTCCACCATCACGATGGTGGCCGTCACGATCAACGCCTGCTGGGGGTCTCTGCCCGTGGTCTCGAGGTCGAACCCGGCTCGGATCTGCTCATGCCAATTCACGTCCGCCACGCTACCGCCGGAGCCGGACGCGTGAAGCACCCTCCGGCGGGCGGGCAGGATGGGCTCGTGTCCTCCGCCGCCGTCCCGCGCCCCGCTCCGCCGCGCCGCGCTCCTCCCCTCCCCGCCGCGCCACCGGAGGGTCCGCTGACGGTGGCGGAGGCGCTCGCCGCCGTCGCGTGCCTCGTGCCCCCGGGGCGTGCCGTGTCCTATGGGGCGCTCGCGCGGATCCTGGGCCGCGGCGGCGCGCGACAGGCCGGACGCGCGATGGCCGAGGCGGATCCGGGCACCCCGTGGTGGCGCGTCGTGCGGGCCGACGGGTCCCTGCCCGAGGACCTCGCCGCCCGCGCCGCGCCCGAGCGCGATCGCGAGGGCACGCCGCTGCGCCCGGCCGCCGGCGGGCTGCCGCGTGTGGACCTGGCCCGTGCCGCCTGGGATCCCCACGACGACGGCGACGGCCCCGCGCTCGCGGCGATCGCCGACCTCGCGGCGCGCGTGGACCACGGCCGCGGGAGCATCAGCCCGGCAAGCGGGCGCACCCCTTAACCTGTCCCGCGCCGATGGGAGGATGACCCCATGAGCGCACACGAGCACGCCGCAGCCGCCCCGGACGGGGCGCTCGAGGAGGCCGCGATCCTCGCGGCGGACGAGGCCGAGGAGCCCGTTGCGCCGCCCGTGCACGCCCTCCTCGTCCGCGAAGGGCGGCAGCGGGCGGAGACGGTCGAGCTCACCCCCGCGCAGGAGGCCGTGGCGGGCCTCGCCCCCGGGCACGGGGCCGTCCTCGTGCTCGGTGCGCCCGGCACGGGGCGGAGCACCGCGGCCGTGGAGTACGCCGCGCGGCGGCTCGAGGCGGGGACGGATGCCGAGTCCCTCCTGGTCCTCGCGCCGAGCCGGGACGCCGCGGCCCGTCTGCGCGACGCCCTGACCGAGCGCCTCGAGGCCACGGGGCACGGCACGCGCGCTGTCACGCCGGTGCGCACGTGGGCGTCCTACGCGTTCGACCTGCTCCGCCGTGCCCGCGTCACGGGCCCCCTCCGGCACCTGGCGAACGCCCCGCGGCTGCTGTCCGGCGCCGAGCAGGACACGGTGATCGCCGAGCTCCTGGAGGGCTACGCCCAGGGCCACGCGGCAGGTCCGGAGTGGCCGGCCGACGTCGTCCCCGCTGTGGGCACGCGGGGGTTCCGTCGCGAGGTGCGCGAGCTGGTGGACCGCATGAGCGAGTTCGGGGTGGAGCCCGGCCGCCTGCAGGGGCTGGGCGAGGTGCACCGGCGGCCGGCGTGGGAGGCGGCGGCCGTCCTCGTCCAGGACTACCGGGACCGCCTGGACCTGGGCATGGCGGAGGCCTTCGACCCCGCCGGCCTCATCCGCGCCGCCGTGCTCGTCCTGACGGAGCGGTTCCCGGAGGACCCGGAGCGGGACCGTGCCGCCGTCGAGTTCGCCCGGGCGGAACGCGCCCGGCTGAGTGCCCTCGTGGTGGACGACCTCCAGGAGGCCACCCCCGCCGTGCACGATCTCCTCCGCGTCCTCGGCGTCGGCAGGGACGTCCTCCTCACGGCGACCCCCGACACCACGGTCGAGGGATTCCGCGGCGCCCGCCCGGACCTCGTCCGCGAGTACCCCACCGCCCTGGACCCGGCTCCCGTGCCGGGCGCCCCGGCGTCGCCGACGCCGGGGGAGCGGACCGTCGTCCTGGCCCAGGGGCACCGCATGGCGGCCGGCGTGCTCGAGGGATACCTGCGGGTGGCCCGGCGGGTCCGGCAGCGGCACGAGCCGGTCGAGCGGGCCCGGCGCACGGCGCTGCCGGCACAGGAGGGCGGCGAGGTGCGCGGCCACGTCGTGCGCTCGCGGGCGGACGAGGACCAGTTCGTCCTCGAGCGGGTCCTGCGGGTGCATCACGAGGAGTCCGTGCCGCTGGACCGGCTCCTCGTGGTGGCCCGCTCCGGCTCCCGCGTCGCGGCGCTCGCCCGGCATCTCGAGGCGGAGGGCGTGCCGGTCACCCGCGACGCGTCGGGCACCGTGCTCAAGGAGGAGCCGGCGGTGGCCCCGCTGCTGACCCTCCTGGGCGCCTGCGCCACCCTGGCGGGGGACCCCGAGGCCGACGTCGTCTCCGTGCTGGACCCTGAGGAGCTCGTCGGCCTGCTGACCGGGCGCTACGGAGCGGCCACGGCGCTGCACGTGCGGCGGCTGCGCCAGGACCTGCTGCGGGCTGAGCGGGCGCGCGGCGGGCGGCGCTCGTCGGACGAGCTGCTCGTGGCCGCCCTCGCGGATCCGGCGCTCGCGGGAGAGGAGGCCGGGCGGCATCGTGCCCTGCGGCGCGTGGCGTGGATGTTCCGCGCCGGCCTCGAGGCGGCCGCCGCCCCCGGGGCGACGGCCGAGACCGTGCTCTGGGCCCTGTGGTCGGCCTCCGGCCGGGCCGACCGCTGGCGCTCGATCGCCCTCGGGCGGGTGGACGGGGCGGACACCCGCCGGGACGCGCGGCGGGCGGACGCAGACCTGGACGCCGTCGTGGCGCTGTTCCAGGTGGCGGAGCGCTTCGTGGACCAGTTCCCCGGATCCTCGCCCGAGGACTTCCGCGGGTACATGGAGTCCCAGGACCTGCCGATGGACACCCTCGCGCGCCGCGCGGAGACCGGGGACGCCGTCCACGTGCTGACCCCTGCCTCCGCCGTCGCCGCCGGTCGCGACTGGGACACCGTGATCGTCGTGGGCCTGCAGGACGGCGTCTGGCCCAACACGCGGCTGCGCGGCCAGCTGCTCGGCGCCACGGACCTCGCGGACCTGCTGCTCGCGCCCGACCCCTCCGCGTGGCCGACGGACCACCGCACCCGGTTGCAGGAGACGCGGCAGGACGAGCTGCGCATGCTGGCGGCGGCGGTCTCCCGGGCGCGCCGCCGCGTCCTCGCCACCGCCGTGCGGAACGAGGACGAAATGCCCTCCGACTTCCTCGACCTCCTGGCCCCCGCGGAACCCGGCGACGATGAGAGCGGCGTCCGCCCCCTCACGGAGGTGGCGCCGCCGCTGACGGCCGGCGCGCTCGTCGCGCGGCTCCGCCGCGCCCTCGAGCAGGGGGAGGAAGGCGCCGGGGCCGTGGATCCGGCGGCGGCCGCCGCGGCCCTCGCCCGGCTGGCCGCGGACGGCGTGGAGACCGCAGACCCCGCGCACTGGTGGGGCCTCGCGCCGCTGTCCACAGAGGAGGCCCTCACGGACGTGGCCCACCACCCGGTCCGCCTCTCGCCGTCCCGCGTGGAGACCGCTCTGACCAATCCCCTCAACTGGCTGCTCTACCACGTGGGGTCCCAGGCCGGAGCGACGCTGGCGCAGTCCGTGGGCACCCTCGTCCACTCCGTGGCCGAGCACCACCCGGACGGCCCGCCCGAGGCCGTGCACGCCGAGCTCGAGCGTCGCCTGCCGGAGCTGGGCCTGCCCGAGGGGTGGGTCAGCGAGCTCGAGCACGCCCGGGCCCGCGAGCTGGCGAAGGCCTACCTCGGCTACCTCTCCGTCGTGCGGGCCGCGGGGCGGCGCGCCCTGGCCCAGGAGGTGCCCATGCGGGCCGAACTCACGTGGGAGGGACTGACGGTGCTGATCAACGGCGTCATCGACCGGCTCGAGGTGGACGCGGCCGGACGCCCGTACATCGTCGACCTCAAGACGGGCCTCCGCGCGCCGTCGGCGGCCGAGCTGCCCCGCCAGCCGCAGCTCGCCGCCTACCAGGTCGCCCTCCGCGCGCACGGGGTGGCGGTGCTGCGGGATGACCCGGAGGCCGACCCGGCGCTGCGGGCCGCCCTCGCGCAGCTGGCGGAGCCGTCCGCCCCGGCCGGGGCCGCGCTCGTCCAGCTCGGCGCGGGCACCCAGAAGACGAAGGTGCAGGACCAGGCCGCGCTGACCGACGAGGACCGCTGGGCCCTCGACCAGGTCTTCACGGCCGCCCGCCGGACCGTCGGGCCCCGCTTCCTCGCCCTCCACGACGGGTCCGCCGGCTGCGTCCTGCCGTCCGTCTGTCCCCTCTGCGCCGAAGGAAGGCAGGTCACCGAATGGAACCGCTGAACATGGACGTCCCCGCCGCGGTCCACGCGCCGGAGGACATCGCCGCCCGCCTGAAGGTGCATCCGCCCACGGACGAGCAGGCCGAGGTCATCACCGCTCCGCTCACGCCCCGGCTCGTCATGGCCGGCGCCGGCTCCGGCAAGACCGCCACGATGTCCGACCGCGTGGTCTGGCTCGTGGCCAACGGCCACGCGCGGCCCGACCAGATCCTCGGCGTCACGTTCACGCGCAAGGCCGCCGGCGAGCTGGCCCACCGCATCAACGACAAGGTGGACGCCCTGCTGCGCTCCGGGCTCGTGATCCCCGGGTTCGACGGCGAGCCGGAGGACCTCGGCCGCGCCGCCGTGTCCACGTACCACTCCTACGCGGGCGCGCTCGTGCGCGACCACGGGCTGCGCATCGGCGTGGAGCCCGAGGCCGTGCTGCTCGGCGAGGCCGACGCGCACCGGATCATGGCCGGCGTCGTGGAGTCCCATCCGATCGTGGCGGACCGCCTCGGCGTCCGGCCCTCCACGCTGATCTCCCAGGCGCTGCGCCTCGCGGGGGACATGGCGGAGCACCTGGTGGCCCCCGAGGACGTCCGTGCGCACCTGGAGGCGCTCGTCGCCCAGGGCCGGGGGCTTCCGCTCCCGGCCCGCATGAAGGAGCCCTCCGGCGTGATCCTCGAGCTGATCGGGGCGTTCGAGGACCGGGCCCTCATGGCCGACCTCGTGGCCCGCTACGACGAGGCCAAGCAGGAGCGCGACGCGATGGACTTCGGCGACCTGCTGCGCCACGCCGCGCGGATCGCCCGGGAGGTGCCCTGTGCGGGGGAGCAGGAGCGCGGTCGCTTCCCCGTCGTCCTGCTGGACGAGTTCCAGGACACCTCACACGCCCAGATGCAGATCTTCGCCGGGCTCTTCGGCCCCACCGGCCCCGAGGCGGACGCGCCCGGGCTCGGGCACTGCGTCACGGCCGTCGGCGACCCCCACCAGTCCATCTACGGCTTCCGCGGCGCCTCCGCCGGCCAGCTCTTCGCCTTCCCGGGCACCTTCCCGCGGGTCCAGGCGCTCCCCGACGGCGGGACTCGGCGTGTCAACGCGGACGTCTCCCACCTGACCGTCGCGTGGCGCAACGACGAGGCGGTGCTGGAGGCGGCCAACACAGTGGCGGCTCCGCTCGTCGTCCACGCGGAGGCGGGGGCAGGCTCGCCCATCGAGCTGCGACCCCTCCGCCCCCGCCCCGGAGCGGGCGAGGGGGAGGTGCGCATCGACCGGCACGTCACCCAGGACGAGGAGGCGAGGGCGCTCGCGGAGCGGCTGGCGGCGCTGCCGGACGTCGCGCCCGACGGCCGGACCCGCCTCACGCGGGCGGTCCTGTGCCGCACGCGCGCGCAGTTCGTCCCGGTGCTCACGGCCCTCGACGAGGCGGGCCTGCCCTACGAGGTCCTCGGCCTCTCGGGACTGCTCTCCCTTCCCGAGGTCTCCGAGGTGCTCGCCGTCCTCCACGTCCTCGCCGACCCCTCCCGCAACGACCACGTGGTCCGCATGCTCACCGGCCCCCGGTGGCGCATCGGCCCCGCGGACCTCGAGGTGCTCCACGAACGCGCCCGCTTCGTCTCCCGCCTGCGGGCCGCCGGAGCCGAGGGGGCGGCGGACGTCGAGGCCGCGGACGTGAGCCCCGAGGAGGACACCGACGCCCCCGCCCTGCTGGAGGCCCTCGACTCGCTGCCACGGGAGGGCTTCGACTGGACCGGCTCCCGCGGGCGCGGCTTCTCGGACGAGGGCCTGCGCCGCCTGCGCGAGGCCAACCGCCTCCTGCGGCGCCTCTCCGCTCGTGCGGACGCGGAGCCCGCCGAGCTCATCGCCGAGGTCGAGCGGGAGATCGGCCTGGACGTGGAGGTGGCCCTGCGCCCCGACGCGTCCGGGGCCTCCGCCCGCCGCCACCTCAACGCGTTCCAGGACGCGGCGCGCGGCTTCGCCGCCGGCACGACGGCGGCGGCGGGCCTCTCCGCGTTCCTCGCCTGGACGGCGTCGGTGGAGGAGCACGAGAAGGGCCTCGGCATCGAGGCCGGGGAGCCCGCCCCCGGGGTGGTCCAGGTGCTCACGACCCACGCGTCCAAGGGACTGGAGTGGGACGTCGTCGCGGTGCCGGGGCTCATGGAGGGCTCGTTCCCCTCGGCTCGGTCCGACCGCTGGACCGCGCCCGCGAACGGCGCGCTGCCGTGGGCCCTGCGCGGTGACGCAGCCTCACTGCCGCAGTGGGACGCCGGATGGGCCGAAAACATGCGCGACTGGGCGCAGTCGGCCGGCAGGACCTACACGTCCAAGGATGCCGAGGGGCTGCCCGAGCCCTACCAGATCGCCGTGGACGCCCACGGGAGGCGGGAGGAGCGGCGGCTCGCGTATGTCGCGTTCACCCGCGCGCGGAGCCGGCTGTGGCTGAGCACCACCCGCTGGAAGGGGACGAACAAGAACCCCGCGGCGCCGTCCGAGTTCCTTGAGGAGGTCGCCGCGCTCGCCGGCTCGTTCCCCGGGATCGAGATCGGCCACGAGCCGGACCCCTCCGAGCTGACGGAGGAGAACCCCGTGGCCGGCCGCCTGCTCGCCGCCTGGTGGCCGTTCGACCCGCTGACGGGGCCGGAGGTCGCCGTCGCTGACCCGGAGGACCCCGAGGACGAGGACCGCTGGGAGAAGCTCCCGTCCCGCTCCCGGCCGCGGCGCGCCGCGGTCGAGTCCGCGGCTGCGCGCGTCCGAGGCGCGGCCCCCGAGGACCTCGAGGCGGACCCGGAGATCGCCCGGGAGCTCGCCTGGGTGCTGCTGCGGCGCCGGGACATCGCCGGGACCGGGGGCCAGGTGGCGCTGCCGAGCCACGTCTCCGTCTCGCTCTACGGTGAGCTGGCGGCGGACCCGCAGGCGGTGGCCGAGCAGCTGCGCCGGCCCATGCCGCGTCCGCCCGCCCACGCGGCGCGCCGCGGCACGGCGTTCCACGCCTGGCTCGAGGACCGGTTCGGCGCGACGGGCATGCTGGACATCGAGGACCCCTCGGACGCCGCCGACCAGTGGGTGGACGACGCCCTGGACCTCGCCCCGATGCAGGAGTGGTTCCGGTCCTCGCGCTGGGCGGACCGGACCCCCGCGTTCGTGGAGGCGGCGGTGGAGACCACGGTCGCCGGGATCACCCTGCGCGGGCGCGTGGACGCCATCTACTGCTCGGGAGCCCGCGAGGGGATGCCCCTCGATCCCGAGGCCGAGTGGGAGCTGGTGGACTGGAAGACGGGCGCGGTGCCGTCGGACCGCGACCTCGAGGTCAAGGGCCTGCAGCTGGCGGTCTACCGGCTCGCGTGGTCACGCCTGCACGGGATCCCGCTCGAGAACATCAGGGCGAGCTTCGTCTACGTCGCGCACGGCGTCGAGCGCTCGCTGGCCCACCTGCCGGGGGAGGATGAGCTCGAGCGCATCGTCACCGAGGCGCTGAACCGCCCGTGATCCCGTCGCCGGGGCTCTGCGCCCGGCGAGCACCCCGGGCGGCGGCCCGGTCCGACTCCCGGCCCGGAGCCGGCACCACGGTGAGGGCGGCGGTCTGGTCGTCGGCCTCGTCCGGCTCGCGCTCGCGGCCCGCGTCGTCACCGTCGGCGTCCTCGTCGTCGGCATCCACCGCGTCGCCCGCCGCCTCGCCGTCGGCCGCCTCGCCGTCGGCGTGCTCCGGTGCGCTCCCGTGCGTGCGGCCCCGGACGGCGTCGGCCAGCTCGGCCAGCATGTCCTCCGCCTCGGCGATCATGTCCGCGTCGTGGCGGTCCACGCCACGCACCAGCCACTGGGCCAGCGCGAACTCCGCGAGGAGGGAGGCGCGGCGCATCAGGTGCTCGTCCCCGTCGTCACCGGCTCCGGCGTCGGCGCGCCGCCCGCGGTAGGCGTCCAGCACGCGCTCGGCGAAGTCGGGGTCCTCGGCGGCGGCCAGCCACGCGAGGTCCACAGCGGGATCGCCCACGTGCAGGTCGGTCCAGCCGGTCACCCCGACCACCCGGCCGCGCTCCACGAGCAGGTTGTCCTCGTGCAGGTCTCCGTGCACCGGCACCGGGGAGAACGACCACAGGGCCTCCTCCTCCATGGCCTCCTCCCAGCGGCGCAGCAGCACCGGGGGGATGCGACCCGTGGTGGCGGCCTGGTCCAGCTCATGCAGCCGTCGGTTGCGCACCTCCTCCGCCGTGTAGACCGGCAGGTCCGCGAGGTCCACCACGGAGGAGGGCAGGGTGTGCACGGCCGCGATGACGCGGCCGACGTCCTGCACCGCGGGCTCGCCGAGCGCGACGAGGTCCTCGAGGGGGAGGGGACGGCCCGGCATGTCCTGGTACACGAAGGTGCGCAGGCCACCCAGGCGCACCGCGCCGGCCACGGAGGGCGTGCGGAAGGGCAGGGCCGCGCGCACGCGCGGGGTGAGCGCGGCGAGCACCTGCAGCTCGGTCTCCAGGCGGATCCCCGCCTCCGGGGTGCGCGGGGAGCGCACGCGCCACCACTGGCGCTGGGCGTCCACGACGACGGCGGCGGAGAAGTCCGCGGGGTCGTCCGGGCTGGCGACCACCGAGACCGGGGTCAGGCCGGGGACGGCCGCGGCGGCCAGGGCTGCGAGGCGGAGGGACTGACGGTGCACGGGGTCCACCCTATGCGCGCCCACGCCCGAGCGCGGTGGGGCGCACCGGCGTCCGCGGGTTGGTACGGTGGGACGTCGCCGGACGCGCAGACCCTGGACACCGAGGAGGACTCGTCCCGCATGAGCACTCCCGATGAGATCCTCCGCGGGCTCGACGCCGAGCAGCGGCAGGCCGCCACCGCCCTCCGGGGCCCCGTGTGCATCCTGGCCGGCGCCGGCACGGGCAAGACCCGCGCCATCACCCACCGCATCGCCTACGGCGTCGCCTCCGGGGTGTTCGACCCCCACCGCACCCTCGCGCTGACGTTCACTGCGCGCGCGGCCGCGGAGATGCGCACGCGCCTGCGCGACCTCGGGGTGGACGGCGTCCAGGCCCGCACGTTCCACTCCGCCGCGCTGCGCCAGCTGCAGTACTTCTGGCCGCAGGCCGTCGGCGGTCCGATGCCCACGCTCGTGGAGAACAAGGTGCGCCTGCTCACCCAGGTGGCCCAGGGCATGCGCATGAGCGTGGACCGCGCCGGGCTGCGCGACCTCGCCGGCGAGATCGAGTGGGCCAAGGTCTCCCTCCACGCTCCCGAGGGATACGCCGAGGCGGCCAAGGAGCGGGAGATGCCCTCGGGTTGGACCGCCACCACCGTGGCGCGCCTCTACACGGGGTACGAGGAGGCCAAGACCGCCCGCAACATGATCGACTTCGAGGACGTGCTGCTCATCCTCGTGGGCATCCTCTCCACGGAGCCGCGCATCGCGGCCACGATCCGGGACCAGTACCGCGTCTTCGTGGTGGACGAGTACCAAGACGTCTCCCCGCTGCAGCACCGCCTCCTGGACCTCTGGCTCGGGGACCGCGCGGACCTGTGCGTGGTGGGCGACTCATCCCAGACGATCTACTCGTTCACGGGCGCGACCTCCCGCTTCCTCACAGGCTTCCGCGAGCGCCACCAGGAGGCCACCGTCGTCAAGCTCGTGCGCGACTACCGCTCGAGCCCCCAGATCGTGGAGGCCGCCAACCGGCTCCTCGCGGCGCGCACGGCGGAGGGGCAGCGCGACCGCCGGCTCCCGCACTGGCCCGAGCCGCTCCAGCTCACCTCGCAGCGCCCCGCGGGGCCCGACGTCGTCTTCGCCGAGTGCACGGACGACGAGGCCGAGGCGGGCTGGGTGGCCCAGCGGATCCGCGAGCTCGTGGACGGGGGCACTCCGCCCGCCGAGATCGCGGTCCTCTTCCGCACGAACGGCCAGTCGGAGGCGTTCGAGACCGCTCTGTCCGCGGCGGGACTGGGCTACCAGCTGCGGGGCGGCGAGCGCTTCTTCTCCCGCCGCGAGGTGCGCGACGGCATCCTGCAGCTGCGCGCCGCGGCACGCGCCGACCCGGGTCTCACGGGGGAGGAGGTGACCGCCCGTGCACGGGACGTCCTGGCCTCCCTCGGGTACTCGGCCGAGCCGCCCGCCGCCACGGGCGCGGCGCGCGAGCGCTGGGAGTCGCTGCACGCGCTCGTGAACCTCGCCGACCAGCTGGCCGCCGCCCGCGGGGCCGAGTTCACGCTCACCGAGCTGGTGGCCGAGCTCGACGAGCGCGCCCAGCACCAGCACGCCCCCACGGTGCAGGGCGTCACGCTCGCCTCCCTGCACTCGGCCAAGGGCCTCGAGTGGGACGCGGTCTTCCTGGTGGGGCTGTCCGAGGGGCTCATGCCCATCTCCTTCGCGGACACGCCCGCCGAGATCGACGAGGAGCGCCGCCTGCTCTACGTGGGCATCACGCGCGCCCGCCAGCATCTGTCGCTGACGTGGACGCTCTCCCGCGGCACCGGCGGGCGCGCCTCGCGGCGGGCCTCCCGCTTCCTGCGGGACATCGACCCGACCCTCGGCGGCACCCGCGAGCACGCCCCCGCCGCCGCGTCCGGGGCAGGCGCACCCCGCGGCCGGCGGCGCGGCGCCACCGTGGCCACGTGCCGCACGTGCGGCAAGGCCCTCGAGACGGGCGCCGAGCGCAAGGTCGGCCGCTGCCTGGACTGCCCGGCCACCTACGACGAGGCCGTTCTCGACACCCTGCGGGACTGGCGCGCCAGCACCGCCCGCGCGGGGAAGGTGCCCGCGTTCGTGGTGTTCACGGACGCGACCCTCGTGGCGATCGCCGAGGCCATGCCGGCCACCCCCCTCGATCTCATCAAGGTCCCGGGCGTGGGCAAGGCCAAGCTGGACCGCTACGGCCCGGACGTGCTCGAGCTGCTCCAGGGCACCGCGCCCGCCTGAGTCACCAGGTCCGCCTGAGGCACCATGCCCGCCTGAGATACCGGGGGGTCGGATCACGCGCCCGGGTCAGGCCCCCGACGAAGGCTCCCCGAGGTCCGGCGGCCCGCCGAAGCCGGGCAGCACCCCGAACTCCTGGTGCAGCTCCCCGCTCAGCTCCCGGGTGAGCGCGGCCAGGTCCGCCGCCATCCCGTCCGGGTCGCACGGGCACCCGTGCCGCGGGCGGACGCCCTCGGTGGTCTCGTCCAGCGCATAGGCCCAGCTGCGCACGACGCCCTGCCATGCGGGGGAGGAGGAGCCCGCGATCAGCAGGTCGTGGACGAGGACGGCGGTGCGCAGTGCCCCGAGCACACTCTCCGGATCCTCCTCGCCCGGCCCGTCCTCCCACGCCGCGTCGCGGCTTCGGCCGGTGGCGGCCTCCTCCGCCGGGCGGCGGACGTGCTCGCACAGGGCGCACCCGGGGGATCCGGCGATCGTCCAGGGCCCGACGGCCGACTCCTCGTCCACGACCACCGGCAGGAGCGGGTGCTCGGCGGCCAGCGCCCGCGCCACGAGCGATTCGTCGATCCGCCCGCGCGTCACCGAGACGGTGGCCGTCCCCATGAGCACGGCCTCCGGCCCGTGGTGGGCGAACACCCGCTCGCGCGGGTGGAGCTCGCGGATCCGCCGCTCGGCCGCGACGGCACGGGGCCGGCCGAGGTCCGCCGGCCGGTAGCCCGTGCCGAGGTCCGACGCCCCCACGGGCGTGGGATCCCACAGGGCGAGCGGGCCCATGCCCCGGCTGGCCAGGAGCAGGGCGATCGCCAGCCCGGTGCGGCCGAGCCCCGTGACGTGGACGCCGTCGGGGAAGTCCACGGGCGGGCCGTGGGGAGGAGCGGAGGAGGTGGGACGGCCTTCGCCGTCGGGAGGCGGGAGGGGGCGGGGCATGGAGGTCTCCGATCGCTCGACGTGGCCCCACGGTGTCACGAGGGAGGCGCCGCGGGGGCCTCATCCACAGGGATCCGCGGAGCCGTCGCGCACAATGGAGTGATGCCGCCGCGTCGCCCCGCCTCCCGCCCGGTCCGCGAGACCGTCGACCTGGACTGGGAGGGCACGCCGGTGCGGCTCGTGCGCTCCACCGCGCGCACGCGCACCGTGTCCGCCGTGTGGCGCGAGGGCCGCCTGCAGGTCTCCGTCCCCGCCCGGCTCTCCCGCGCCGAGGAGCGGGAATGGATCTCCCGCATGGTCGAGCGCGCGGGCGCGGCCCCGGCGCCCGCTAGGCCCGACCCCGGGGCCTCCGCCCCGGGCGACGCCGCCCTGCTGGCCTGGGCGCGTCGCGTCTCGGCCGAGCACTACGGGGGCGAGGCGGATCCGGTGAGCGTCACGTGGTCCACGCGGCAGCGGCACCGCTGGGGATCGTGCACCCCGGCTCGGCGCACCATCCGGCTCTCGGCGCAGCTGCGCGGCATGCCCGACTGGGTGGTGGAGGCCGTGCTGGTGCACGAGGTGGCCCACCTGCTCGAGTCCGGCCACGGGCCCCGCTTCCAGAGGCTCGTCGCCCGCCACCCCCGCTACGCCGAGGCCATGGCGTTCCTCGCCGGCGTCACCTACGCGCAAGGCCGCGGCCTCGCCGCCGGGCCCGCTTCCGCAGACGACGACGTCGCCGCCCCGGGCTGGGGCGACGACGTCGAGGGGGGCTGAGGCAGGCGCGGGGCTCAGCCCTCCTTGGGGGCCTCGCCGAAGCCGCCGTCGAGAAGCCGCTGCAGCTCGTCGTCGAGGGCGTCCGTGGAGGCGTCCGCGGCCGTGCGGCGCTCCGCGTAGCCCGTGGGGTCGTCGAGGTCCTCGTCCGTGGGCTGGCGCTCGGGATGGCGCCAGATCGCCTCGCGGTACTCCTTGCCCTGCTCGGCCGTGACGTGCTCCCAGAACGCGGCCGCCTCGCGCAGGCGGCGCGGGCGCAGCTCGAGGCCCACGAGGGCGGCGAACGCCTGCTCGGCGGGTCCCCCGGAGGCGCGCCGACGGTTCATGGTCTCGCGCAGCGCGCTCGCGGACTCCAGCGGCGTGGCCGCCTCGGCGACGACGACGTCGACCCAGCCCTCCACGAGGGCGATGAGCAGCTCGAGCTGCTCGAGGGCGGCGCGCTGGGTGGCATCCGGCTCGGCGATGAACGACGCGCCGTCGAACACGGCCTGCATGGACTCCGGGTCCATGGGGTCGACGGACTCCGCGGCCCGCTCGATCCCGCTCACGTCCAGGCGGATGCCGGCCGCGTACTGCTCGATCGCGGCGAACAGGTCCCGCTCGAGCCACGGGGAGTGCAGGAAGAGGCGCATGCGGGCCACCTCGCGCAGCGCGAGGTACAGGCGCACCTGGTCGTCCGGGACGCTGAGCCCGTCGCCGAACTCCTCGATGTTCACGGGGATCAGGGCCAGGCGGTGGCCGGCGATCGGCAGGCCGATGTCCGTTCCCGAGAGCACGTCCTTGCCGAGCGCGCCCACGGCGCCGCCGAGCTGGAGGCCGAACATGGTGCCGCCCATGTTCTTGAGCATGGGCTGCAGGCCGCCCAGCATTGAGGGGTCCATGCCCTCGGGCAGCTGGCCGGGCAGCTGCTGCTCGATGGCGGCGGACATCGCGTTCGCGAGCGAGACGGCCACGGGGCCGGTCATCCGCTGCCAGTTCTCCATGGTGGCCTCGACCCACTCGGCGCGGGACCACGCGGCCCCCATCTGCCCCGTGGACTCCGTGTCCGTCACGCCGTCCAGCCAGAGCTCGGCCAGGCGCAGGGCCTCGTCCACCTCGCGGCGGGCGAAGGAGCCCACGGCGGGGTCCTCGCCGGCGACCGCCTGGCGCGCGGCCTGCCTGGCCAGGGTCCAGTTGACCGGGCCCTCGGAGCCCGCGCCCGGGTTCATCATGGCCTGGAACTGCGCCATGGCCTGCTGCATCATGGCGGGGTCCAGCCGGGAGGGGTCGAAGGGCATGCCGCCGGTCCCGCCCATGCCCTGCATGGCGCGGCGGATCTCCTCGACGTCCGGGGCCTGCCCGCCGAACATCTGCCGGAGCATGTCCTCCAGGGGGTCGCGGCCGTCGTCGGATCCGGGGGTCTGCGGGTGGTCAGTCATGCCGAACAGCGTATCCGCGGGCCTCGCGCCAGGCCCACGGATGGACGGCGCGGCGCCGCGGTTCGCGCAGGGCGCACGACGGCGCTCCGGCCCGGCCCCGGCCACGGCGGCCCCGTAGACTGGTGCGACCGTCCCCCCGCCAGCGCGTCCGCGCCTGCGGCGACGGCCCCTGATCCAGGACCACGGCAGGAAAGTCGGTGTCGCGTGCCCGCAGTGCCCCGCGCAAGGAGCCGCCGCGGCGCCGCGCGCCCGTCGGTCTCCGGATGGATCGCCGCCGCCTCGGCGGCCACCGCCCTCGCGCTGCCCGCGCCGTACCTGCTGGAGGGGCCCGGCCCGGCCATCGACGTGCTGGGGGAGGCCGACGGCCACCCCGTCCTCACCGTCGACGGCGCCTCCCGGGCGGACCCGGGGGAGGGCGCCCTGGACATGACCACCGTGATGGTCTCCGGCCCGCCGACGGGCTCCACCTCCGTCCTCGAGCTTGCGAGCGCGCTCGTGGACCCGGGACGCGACACCACGCCGCGCGAGCTGGTCTACCCCACGGGCGTGTCCGCAGACCAGGTGAGCGAGTCCAACGCGTGGGCCATGACCGCCTCCCAGGACCTGGCGACGGCGGCCGCCCTGCACGAGCTCGGCCGCGACTACGGCCGCGGGCTCGCCGTGCGGGAGTTCGCCCCGGACAGCCCGGCCCGCGACGTGCTGCGTGCCGGCGACGAGGTGCTCACGGCGGGCGGGACGCCCGTGGACGACGTCGCCGCCCTGCGCTCGGCGGTCGACGCCGCCGGCCCCGGGCCGGTCGCCCTGCGTGTGCTCCGGGACGGCGTCGAGACGGACGTGGAGGTCCCCGTGCGCGCCGCGCCGGAGGGCGCGGGCCAGGCGTGGCAGATCGGCGTGTACCTCGAGACCGTGTACGACTTCCCGGTGGACGTGGAGATCAGCCTCGAGGACATCGGCGGCCCCTCCGCGGGCACCATGTTCGCCCTCGCCGTCCTGGAGCGCCTCACGCCCGGCGCGATGACGGGCGGCGCGCACATCGCGGGCACCGGCACCATCACCGAGGAGGGCGAGGTCGGTCCCATCGGCGGCATCGCCCAGAAGGTGCGCGGCGCCGCCGACGCCGGAGCGGCCGTGTTCCTGGCCCCGGCCGCCAACTGCGCGGACCTCGACGGCCGCGTGCCCGAGGGCATCGCCGTCTACGCCGTGGACGCCCTCTCGACCGCGCGCGGCGTGGTCGAGGCCGTGGGCCGCGGCGAGACCCCCGACGGGGTGCCCACCTGTGGGTGATCCCCCCGCCCTTCGACATCCCGCGCGTCCCCTCCGTGGCCGCGGCGGACGACCCCGGACCCCAGACGCCCGTGCCGCCCGGCACGGCGCCGACCCCAGACCCCGCCCCCGGCGGGGAGAGGAGAGACAGTGAGCTTCGGACAGGGAAGCGGCGGGCCCTTCGGCGGCCCGCCCCGTGACGGCGGCGGATCCGCCGGCGCGGGGGGCTCCGGCCCCTTCGGCGGCTTCGGCCCCTTCGGCGGCGCCCCCATGGGCCCGGGCGACGGCGGGCCCGCGAGCCCCGGCAGCGGCGGTCCCAGCGGGCCCGGCGACGGCAACGGCAGCTCGGCGGCCGGCCGGCCCCGGCCGGCGACCCCCGGCCGCCCCAGTGCGCTCGTGCTCACGATCGTCTCCGTGGCGATCCTGGTGGGCCTGTTCGTGCTGTTCACCAACGTGTACACGGACGTGCTCTGGTTCTCCCAGGTGGGCTACGAGGACGTCTTCTGGACCGAGGTCCTCACCAAGGCGGCCCTGTTCCTGATCGGCGCGCTCCTGATGGGCTCCGCCGTGTGGCTGGCGACGCGGCTCGCGTGGCGCCACCGCCGGCAGGACGCCCCCGCCGACGCGCGTGACTCGCTCAGCCAGGCCCAGCGCCAGCTCGAGCCCATGCGCCGCCTCGTGTTCCTCGCGGTGCCGGTCATCCTGGGCCTCTTCGCGGGCTCGGCGGCCATGAACGGCTGGACGACCGTCCAGCTGTTCCTCCACCAGGTGCCCTACGGCCAGACGGACCCCGAGTTCGGCCTGGACCTCATGTTCTTCCTGGCCACGCTCCCGTTCCTCACCCTCGTGGTCGGGTACCTCGTCTCCGTGGTGCTCGTGGCGGGGATCGCCGGCCTCATCATCCACTACCTGTACGGCTCCGTGCGGGTGGAGGACTCCGGGGGACTGTCCGTCACGCCCTCCGCGCGGGTCCACATCGCGGTGACGCTGGCGCTGTTCCTGCTCCTCCAGGCCGTCACGTTCTGGCTCAACCGGTACCGCACCACGCAGTCACAGACCGGCTCGTGGGCGGGCGCCATGTACACGGACGTCAACGCCGTGATCCCCACCTCCGCGATCCTCGCGGTCACCGCCCTGATCGTGGCCGCGCTGTTCGTGTGGACCGTGTTCTCCGGACAGTGGCGCCTGCCGCTGGTGGGCACCGCCGTGCTGGTCATCACCGCCCTCGTGGTGGGCACGGCCTACCCGTACCTGGTGCAGCAGTATCAGGTGCAGCCCTCCGAGCGCACGCTCGAGGCCGAGTACATCGACCGCAACATCCGGATGACCCGTGAGGCCTACGGCCTCGACGACGTGCAGGTCACCACCTACGAGGGCAGCGTCGAGGCGCAGGAGGGAGCCCTCGCCGGCGAGGAGGCCAACACGGCCAACGTGCGCCTCATGGACCCGAACCTCATCTCGCAGACCTTCGGGCAGCTCCAGCAGTTCCGCCCCTACTACTCGTTCCCCGGCACGCTGCACGTGGACCGCTACGAGGTGGACGGCGAGTCCCGGGACACCATCCTCGCCGCGCGCGACGTGAACGTGGAGGACTCCCAGTCCTGGGTGAACCGCCATGCCATCTACACGCACGGCTACGGCATGGTCATGGCTGACGCCTCCGAGGTGGCGGCCGGCGGCCGTCCCTCGTTCCTGCTCTCCGAGATCCCCTCGCGGGGCCCGCTCACCGACGACTCCCAGTACGAGCCGCGCATCTACTTCGGGCTCAACTCGCCCGAGTACTCCGTGGTGGGCGCGCCGGAGGGCGCCCCCGCCGTCGAGCGCGACCGCCCCCAGACGGCGGACTCCGGGGAGGACACGGCCTACACCTTCGCCGGCGACGGCGGCCCGGCCGTGGGCGGGCTCTTCAACAAGCTCGCCTACGCCGTGAAGTTCGGCTCGCCCGAGCTCCTGCTCTCCTCGGATGTGAACAGCGCCTCGCAGATCCTCTACGACCGCCATCCGGAGGAGCGGGTCCGCAAGGTGGCCCCGTACCTGACGGTGGACACCAACGCCTACCCGGCGATCGTGAACGGGCGCGTGAAGTGGATCGTGGACGCCTACACGACGTCCGACCAGTTCCCCTACTCCACGTCGCAGCGCCTCGGCGACGCCACACAGGACGCGCTGAACCGCGACCAGCGGGCGCTGCTGACCGGCCAGGTGAACTACATCCGCAACTCCGTGAAGGCCACCGTGGACGCCTACGACGGCTCCGTGGAGCTCTACGCCTGGGACGAGGAGGACCCGCTGCTGAAGGCGTGGCAGGGCGTGTACCCGTCCTCGCTCAAGCCCTACTCGGAGATGAGCGCCGCCCTCCTGGACCACGTGCGCTACCCGGAGGACATGTTCAAGGTGCAGCGCGAGCTGCTGGGCCGCTACCACGTGACCGACGCAGACGACTTCTACGAGAACAACGACGCCTGGTCCGTGCCCGCCGACCCCACGCAGGACGACCCGAACGTCAAGCAGCCCCCGTACTACATGACCCTGCAGGTGCCCGGCCAGGACGAGCCCGCGTACTCGCTGACCACCACCTACATCCCGCAGATCACCGAGGGCTCGCAGCAGCGCAACGTCCTCTACGGGTTCCTCTCGGCCAGCGGCGACGCCGGCACGGGCAGGGACGGTGAGCGGGCCGAGGGCTACGGCACGCTCCGTCTGCTGGAGCTGCCGCGCCAGACCACGGTCCCCGGGCCGGGCCAGGCGCAGGCCAACTTCGACTCCAACGCCGGCGTCTCCCAGGAGCTGAACCTGCTGCGCCAGGGCGCCTCCGAGGTGCTCAACGGCAACATGATCACGCTCCCGGTGGCGGGCGGCATCCTCTACGTGCAGCCCGTGTACGTGCGCTCCTCGGGCGCCACGTCCTACCCCACCCTGCGCAAGGTGCTGGTCTCCTTCGGGGACAGGGTGGGCTTCGCCGACACCCTCCAGGAGGCCCTGGACCAGGTCTTCGGCGGCGACTCCGGGGCCGTGACCCCGGAGGAGAACCAGGGCGACGGCGAGGGCGAGCCCGGCCAGGGTGAGCCCGGGGAGCCGAAGCCCGCGGACCAGGAGCTGAGCGCCGCGCTCGCGGAGGCGCAGGACGCCATCGCGCGCGGCCAGGAGGCCATGGCGGCGGGCGACTGGGCCGCCTACGGCGAGCAGCAGAAGCGCCTCGACGAGGCGTTGAAGCGGGCGACGGCGGCCGACGACGCCCTGCGCGGGACCCCGCCCGCGGACGGGGCGGAGGAGGCCCCCGAGCCCCAGCCCGCGGGCTGAACCGACCACGCCCCCGCCGTCTCGGATGGCGGGGGCGTGGCCGTCAGGTGACGGGCGGCTGTCCTCGATTTGAACGCACCGCTCCGGGCGTGTATAGTCATACGAGTCGCCGCGGGGTGGAGCAGTTCGGTAGCTCGCCGGGCTCATAACCCGGAGGTCGCAGGTTCAAATCCTGCCCCCGCAACGAGAAGAGAAGGCCCCCAGCATCTGCTGGGGGCCTTCGTCTTTGTGCTGACGGCGACGCGCGGCCGGGCGCGTGGTGGTGTCTCTCACCGTGCGGGCGGGGGCGGAAGTCCCCGTGACCGCCGGACGCCCCAGAATTCAGCGATCCCTGAGCCTGGTGGGCGCCAGGCTCGCGCTGCGGACTCCCTCGCTTTCGCTTGACTGTGCAATAATGTTGAAGGAACGGCATGCGGCACTCGGACATCCCCTTCCCGGACCGTGATGCACGGCAGTCTTTCCATCGTCTTCACGATCCCCAGGGGGCCCACATGAACGAATCCACCACGAGTCACTCCACGCTCAGCCGCCGCACCGTTGCCAAGGGGGTGGCCTGGTCCGTGCCTGCGGTGGCGGTCACCATCGCTGCGCCCGCATACGCCAGCTCCGGGGTGTGCCCGCTCACGTCGAGCTCCTCGAGCGGCCTCTACCGCACCGAGAATGACGGCAAGTACTGGGTCTACACGGACGCCAGCTTCGGTCGCGTGTGGGTCGACGGCCTGCCCGAGGGCGTGACGGTCACCTCGGTGTCCACCACGAAGTACCTGGCTCACGCGGACTTCCGTTGGGTGAACAACACCGACGGCACCGGTAACGGCGGCCAGTACCTCACCGGTGACGGCAAGACCTGGGCCGCCTTCTCCGGGACTACCGGCACGCTGCGCTACTACGACTCCAAGGGCTCCACCGCCGGCACTCCGGTGACCAACACCGCCACCTACGACGTCTGGGCTCTGAAGAACTCCTATGGGCCCTGTGGCCGGGACACCGAAGCCCACCACTACGTCGGCTACACCAGCACCTGGACGGCCACCGAGCAGAACAACACCCTGCGTCAGGGCGTCTACGAGACGGACGCCAACGGCTGCCGCAACTTCATGATCCCCGAGCTCGGGGAGTTCACCATGCGCGAGCCGAATGCGCATGCTCTGTGGCACGAAGGAGACCTGTCCTGGCGTACCTTCCAGACCTACGAAGCGGTCCTGAGCGACGGCACGGTCCTGACCTGGGCCACGTGGTCCTCGAAGGCGTATACGTACTACGGCGCCGATGGTCAGGTCGACGATCTGAGCGCCTGCTGAGCGCATCGTCGCACCGCTGCGGCTCTGCTGCGGCATGAACGAGGGGCCCGCACCATTCGGTGCGGGCCCTTCGTCGTGCGGTCAGTGCGCGACGCTCACGCGCCCGCGGTCACTCGCTCTCGTCGGGTCGGGTCGGTGCGGCGCAGCCAGACGGCGGCCACGACGGCGGCCACCGCGATGGCGCCCCAGATGCCCACGACGGCCCAGGTCATGCCCGCGATGAGCAGCAGCGGCACGAAGGACACGGCCGCGATCTCCACGGGCACCACCGGGATGTAGGCCACGCCGAACTGCTCCATGGTCCCGGACTTCAGCTTCGGGTCCACGATGCGCAGCATGGCCACGCCCGTGGCGACGGCGCCGGTGGCCCAGCCCCACGTGAACAGCTGCTTCTCGAACCACGAGTCGGTCATCACCCGCGGCGCCACGACGATCCCCAGGAACAGGGCCAGCGCGAGGCCGATCACGAACAGGAGCAGCAGCGGCTGCCAGTAGTCCACGACCACGGTCGGGGCGATCGCGGCGATGCCACAGACGATGAGGATGTCCGTGGCGGTGCCGGACACCGAGTTCAGCGAGCCCGGGTCGAGGAACTTCGCCGTCTTCGTGGCCTGGAACAGGACGCGGGCGATAAGGCCGAGGAGGAACGCGATCGCGAACGCAGGGATGATCAGCTGGGGTCCGTCCTCACCCACGATGGTCGGCCACACGGCCGTGATCCAGGAGACGACGCCGTGCGCGGCCGCCGCGATCATCGCGACGACGCCGACCTGGAAGGCCAGCGACTCCACCGAGGCCGCCGAGAAGGTGTGCCGGCCGATGACCGGGCGCTCCTCCACCTGGCTCAGCACGCCGGTGCGCAGCTCGTCGGGGACGGAGGTCAGGCCCGCGAACTCCCGCGCGTGGCCGCGCTGCGCGCCGATCTTGGCCTGGATGATGCCGCCGACCACGCCGACGATCATGCCGACGGTGGCCGAGGTGTAGGCCAGCGAGGTGACGGTCGGGTCGCCGTTGGCCGCGTAGGCCTGGCCGACAGCCGCCGCGGAGCCGAAGCCGCCCGCCCAGCCGGCGAACAGCAGGGCGGCGAACGAGTCGGGCGCGTCGAACAGCGGCTGCAGGAGGACCAGTGTGACGAGGGCGCCGATGGCCACCTGGGAGGCGTAGATCAGCACGCCGTAGGACGCGAACGCACCCACGGGGCGGCCGATCTTGCGGACGTCGAAGTCGTCGGTGAGCGCGATGCACACGAACACGATGACGATCAGGATCGAGCCGTACGTGCCCAGCTGGGAGCTGAACGGCAGCCAGCCCAGGCCGTTCGGGCCGAGGGCCAGGCCCAGGATGCCGGCGATGACGGAGGCCGGGATCATGAGGGTCTGGAGGGGCGTGATGACGGCACGGGCCAGCGTGCCCACGGCCAGGAGCGCGCCGATGAGGCCGGCGTCCACCAGGACGGACCACGCCGTGAACTGGTCTTGCATGTGGAGGTACCCCTGTCGGGTGCGAGGGAGGAACGAGGATCCCCCGAGGGATGCGGGGGACTGGGGGACCCTAGCAATCCGCCCCCGCAGACGCGAAGACGGCGACGCCGGGCACCCGGGAGGGGTGCTCGACGTCGCCGTCGTCGAGGGGCGGACGCGGCCGCGGCGCGGCCGGCGTCGTCCCGCAGGCGATCAGGCCTGGGCCTGGGCCTGGGTGGCCGTCTCGTCCTCGGCGTAGTCCAGCTGGAGGTTCTGGCCCTCGGCGGCGGAGGACTCGATCTGGGCGGGCGACTGGCCGGCCTTGAGGGCAGCGAGGCGCGCCTCGACCTCGGTCTGCTCGCCGAGGTCCTCGAGGGACTCGAACTGGGCGTCCAGGGAGGAGGAGGCGAGCTCCTGCTGGCCGCGCACGCGGGCCTCCTCACGGCGGACCTTCTCCTCGAAGCGGTTGACCTCGGAGGTGGGGTCCAGCAGGTCGATGGACTTCACGGCGTCGGCCACGGCGGACTGGGCGTGGGCGGACTTCGCGCGGGCCGTGAGCTCGTCCCGCTTGGAGACCAGCTGCTGGCGCTTGACCTTCATCTGGTCGAGGCCGGTCTTGAGGCGCTCCACGATGTCGCGCTGGGAGGTGATGGTCGGCTCGGCCGACTTCATCTGGCGCTCGGCGTCCATCTGGCGCTCGATGGCGACCTTGGCGAGGTTGTCGAACTTGTCCGCGGAGGCGGTGTCGCCGCTGCTGCGGAAGTCGTCGGCCTTCTGCGAGGCGGCGAGGGCCTTCTGGCCCCAGCTGCGGGACGCGTCCTGGTCCTCGCGGTAGTCGTCCTCGATCATGCGCAGGTTGCCGATGGTCTGGGCGACGGCGGCCTCGGCCTCCGCGATGTTGTTCGTGTAGTCCCGGACCATCTGGTCCAGCATCTTCTGGGGATCCTCCGCCTTGTCGAGCATGGCGTTGATGTTGGCCTTGGCCAGGGTGCTGATGCGACCGAGGATGGACTGCTTGACCATGATGTCTGCCTTTCGTCGGTGTTCCATTTCCCGCGGGCCGGCGGCCCGCGGTGGTTCGTGCGTCCCGGCCGGCCCGAGGGCGGACGGGTCCCGTGCCGGTCAGGACCGGGCCGGGGCCGGCGCGTCGACGCCGGAGTCGTGGGCGATCAGAAGCCTCCGCCGCTGATGTCGCCGAAGCCGCCGAAGTCGCCGCCGCCGAGCCCGCCGCCGTCGAATCCGCCGAAGCCGCCGCCGCCCCACGAGTCGTGGTGGCCGCCGCCGAGCATCGAGTTCATGAGGATGCCGCCGAGCAGCGCGCCGCCGAGTCCGCCCGCGAAGCCGCCGCCGACGCCGCTGCGCTGGTAGCCCATGCCGGGGCCGTAGCCCATGGTGCCCATGCCGCCGCCGTAGCCGAAGCCGCTCACGTCCTCCTGCGCGAGCTCGCTCGCGCGGTCGGCCAGCTGGGAGGCGCGCTGCGCGTGCTGCAGGGCCGTCACGGGGTCGGAGCCGCCCAGCTGCATGGCGGTCTGGAGGGCGCGGTCCGCCTCCGCGAGCCGGGTGCGCGCCTCGGATCCCACGGCGCCGCGGCGAGCGCCGATGAAGGAGGCCGTCCCGTCGATCTGCGCCTGGGCCTGGGCGATCGCCGCCTGGAGCATCTGCGCGGCCTGGCGGGCCTGCTCGCGGCCGTCGCGCACGCTGGAGAGCGGCACGTCGAGCTGTCGGTGCGCGGCCTCGAGACGGCGCAGGAGGTCCAGCGGGTCGGGTCGTCCGGAGGCGAGGGAGGAGCGGACCGTGGTGAGGGTCTGCTTCATGCCGGCCACGGGGCCGGCGAGGTCGGCGTGGGCGCCGGAGCGGACCACGGCCTCGGCCTCGGCCACGTCCTGCTCGGACTGGGCGATGCCGGTGTGCACGTTCTGCAGCATCGTCCGCAGGGACTGGTCCGCACCGTCGACGGCCGCGGTGAGCGTGTCCACCTGGGCGAGGGACTCCTCTGCGGCGCGCACGGCCAGGGCGGCGGTGGAGCGATCCCCGGAGTTCCAGGCCTCCTTGGCCTTCGCCTCCGCGGTGCGGACGAAGTCGATGCGCTGGCGTGCCTGGGCGGCGTTGTCCTTGACCTCGGCGAGGGCGGACTCGGCGTACGAGCCGTGCAGGGCGACGAGCGCGGACTCCGCCCGCTGCACGCGCTCCTCGGCCGCCGGGACCTTGGCGGCGATGCCCTCCAGTGCCTCGGGCACGCGGTTCTCGAGGTCCCGCAGGGAGTTGAACTCCTTCTCGTGGGCGGCCAGCGCCGCGCCGACCTCGTCGCAGCGCGCGATGATCTCCTTGAGCCACGAGCGCTGTTCGGCCTCGGTGTCCGGGATCTCGTCGTCGAGCTGGTGCTGGAGCTGGAAGGAGGCGCGCATGTGCTCCTTCGCCTTGTCCAGGTCCTCGCGGAACGTCCCCACGGACTTCTCCCCGTAGGAGGCCATCGCGAACCCGAGCTCCTGCTCGGAGGAGCGGATCGCGTCGTCCGCGGCCACCAGCTTGGAGCCGGCCTTCGTGCGCAGCTCCTCCACCGGGAGCGCGTCCAGGGGGTCGCGCGGAGCGGCGGGACCGGCCGCGACCTCGCGGCCGCGGGCCTCGCCCCCGTCCTTGCGCTTGCGGCCCCGGGCCACCGCGACGCCGCCGGCCACCGCGGCGGCCACCGCGCCGGCGCCGAGCAGGCCGGTCAGCGCGCCGCCCGCGCCGTCGGAGGGGGCGGCGTCCTGCTGCCCGGAGTCCTGCCGGGCGGCGCCGCCGGCCCCGGCGCCCGCGGGGAGCGGGCCGCCCGGATCGAGCTGCGTGCCGCTGGCCCCCCGGCCGTCGAGCGCGCCGTCGGCGGCGTCGTCCACGCCCGCGATCGCGGCCTCGGCCGGGGCGAGCCAGTCGGCCGGGTCCGACGTCGGCAGGGCGGGACCGATGTACGCCGAGGTGATGTCCCCCTGCATCCGGTTGAGGGCGCTGCCGGCGTCGAAGCCGTAGAGGCCCTCCTCCACCGCGATCGCCAGCACCTGGTCATTCGAGCCCAGGGGGCGGGACGCGTTGACGTCCTCCACCACTCCCTGGGAGCCCCCGGCGCCGAACTGGTCCACGTACACCACGTAGAGGTTCTGACCGGTCTCGCGGCGCATCTGCTGGATGTCCTGCGTGAGGCGCTGCTCCTCGGAGGAGGAGAGGACGCCCGCCTCGTCCACCACCTGCACGCCCGGCGGCACGGCCACCACGGCGTGGGCGGCGGGCGCCGCCAGCGCGGCGAGGCCGAGGCCCACGCCTCCCGCGGTCACGGCGCGGCTGAGCCGGCCGACGTGCGTGGTGGGGGCGGGGATGGCCATGCAGGCGCTCCTTCGGTGGGCGTGCGGAGCGGACGCCGCCAGGAGGGCGGCGCCCGGGGGAACCTGCGCTCGAGTGTAGGGGCCGCCCGGCGGGGGAACCAGGGGTCCCGTCCGCCCCGCCCTGCTTCGTCCCGCATGTGGATGAGACGTTCAGGACACGTCCAGGCGGAGGGGGAACGATGGGGGCGCCGCCGGGGCAGGACCGACGCGCGGAGGGCCCGGGTCCGCTCGCAGAGCGTGGCCCGCACCGGGCCTCCAGGCAACGAGCAGCAGAGGCAGGACGCCGTGGACGAGACCACGCGGGGGCCGCAGACCGCCCCCCTCCAGGACGCGACCCTCCACCAGGGTGCCACCCCCCATCATGAGCCTGAAGCCGGCACGCGCTCCGGCGCGGCGGCCGTGCGTCCGGCGCGCCGCGTGGGCATGGGCGCGCTCGCCGCGGCCGTGCTGGCCGCCGGGCTCGTGGGCGGCGGCGTGGGCGCCGGCGTGAGTCGCCTCGCGGACGACGCCCCGGCCGCCGTCGCCGGCACCGCCCAGGAGGGCCAGGGCGGTGCGGGGCAGGGAGAGCAGGCCCAGGCCGGCGCGACGCCCGGCGGCTCCGTCCCGCCCACGGGGGCCACCGCGGTGGGGCAGGCCGCCGGGAAGGCGCTGCCCTCCGTCGTGACGATCTCCGCGACCTCGCCCCAGGGCTCCGGGTCCGGCTCCGGCTCGATCCTCGACGCCGAGGGCCACATCCTGACCAACACCCACGTGGTGACCCTGGGCGGGCAGGCGGCCGACCCGTCCCTCACGGTCCGCACCTCGGACGGCACGGTGTACGCCGCCACGGTGGTGGGGACGGACCCGCTCTCCGACCTCGCGGTGCTGAAGATCGACGCCGAGGGGCTCACCCCCATCGAGCTCGGCTCCTCGAAGGACCTGAAGGTGGGCGACGACGCGATCGCGATCGGCGCGCCCCTGGGCCTGCCGAACACGGTGACGGACGGCATCATCTCCACGCTGGACCGCACGATCGCGGTCGCCTCCTCGGAGGCCCCGAAGCAGGACGCCGCCGCCGGCGCACCCGGCTCGGAGCGCTTCCGGTTCGAGCTGCCGAACTCCGCGCAGCAGGCCCAGCACGGCGAGGTGTACATCAACGTGGTGCAGACCGACGCGGCCATCAACCCGGGCAACTCCGGTGGCGCCCTCGTGGACGCCCAGGGCCGCCTCGTGGGGGTGAACGTGGCGATCGCCTCCGCGGGCGGCGCCGGTGGCTCCGGGGAGGCCGGCAACATCGGCGTGGGCTTCGCCATCCCGGTGGACTACGCGCACCGGATCGCGCAGGACCTGATCGAGGACGGCGAGGCCACCCACGGCATGCTCGGCGTGAGCGTCACCCCCGAGCCTGCGCAGGCCAAGGGCGGATCGGAGGACTCGGCGGCCGTGTTCAGCGCCGGCGCGCGGGTGCGCGACGTCGTCGCCGACTCCGCCGCCGCGAAGGCGGGGCTGGAGTCCGGCGACGTCATCACCGCCGTGGGGGAGCGCGCCGTCTCCGACGCGCAGTCCCTCACCGCCGTCGTCCGTGAGCAGCGCGTGGGCGACACCGCCACCGTGCACTACCGCCGTGGCGGCGAGGAGAGGACCGCGGACGTCACCTTCGCGGACGGGGGCGCCGCGTGACGCCCGCGACGAACGCGGCCGCGACCGCCCTGGTCACCCCCGCGGCGCTCGCCCGGCAGCACGGCTGGCGCACCGTCCTCGCCGTGGGCGCCCACCCGGACGACCTCGACTTCGGCGCCGCGGCGACCCTGGCGGGCTTCTGCGCGGCCGGGCTGCGCGTGGTCCTGTGCGTGGTGACCGACGGCGACGCCGGCGGCTTCGACTCCGCGGGGCCCGAGGCCATGACGGCCCGCCGGCATGCCGAGCAGCGCGCGGCCGCCGCCGCGATCGGCGTGGAGGACGTGCGGTTCCTGGGGGAGCGGGACGGCCACCTCGAGCCGGACCACCGGGTCCGCAGGGCGCTCGTGCGCCTCATGCGCGAGGTGCGCCCCGACGTCGTCCTCTCCCCGCACCCCGAGCGGGACTGGGAGCGCATGCAGGCCGCCCATCCCGACCATCTCGCGTGCGGGGAGGCGGTGGTCCGCGCGGCGTACCCCGCCGTGGAGAACCCGTACGCCTACCCGGAGCTGGCCGAGGCCGGCCTCGAGGCGTTCCGCATCCGCCACCTGATGCTCTACACGGCGCCCGCCGAGCGGAGGAACCTCGCCGTGGACGTCACGGGGCTGGAGGACGTGAAGCTGCGCGCCCTCGACGCGCACCTCTCCCAGCACCCGGACATGGAGGGGATGCGCCGGCACGTGCGGGGGATGCTGGCGGAGAACCACCGTGCCGCCGCGGGCCCGGCCGGCCCCGCGGGCTCGGCCGAGGCCTTCCACCTCGTCACCGTCAACGGCCCCGGCACGATCGCCGGCTTCTGACGGCCGCGGCCCCCGCCCGAGAGGAGCGGGGGCCGCGATCGATGCGGGTCGGTGCGTCTCAGCCGTGGCTGGAGGGGCGTCCGCCGTACTGGGGCCCGGTGTGCGAGCCGGGGTCCAGGCTGATGCTGACGAGGGGCTTCGAGGTGGGGACGGCGGGAGAGTCGTCCGCCTCCTCGGTGAGGGAGAGCGCGGCGAACCGGTCCAGACCGCGGAACGCCAGCGGGTCCCCGAAGTCGCCGGAGCCGTACTGCCCGAGCGAGGAGGGGGCCGAGCCGTCCTTCGGGTAGAGCCACACCTGGTAGGCCCTGCCCTCGGGAAGCCGGGGCATGCCGTTGACGGTGACGAACCCGCTGTTCTGATCCGGGGAGAGGAACGCCTGGAGCGTCCCGCCCTGGCGCCCCGGATACGTGGATGTGGTGTAGAGGTCCTGGGCCGACTCCACACGGTGCACGATCCCGGGACGGGAGAACTGGTCCCAGGCCACCCACGCGCCCGCGGCCACCACGAGCAGCGTCAGGAGGGTCAGCAGCGCGATCTTCAGCGGTCGCCGCCGGTCCCGGGGCGGACGGACGGGCCTGCCGGCCGCGTCCTCCGCGGCCGGAGCGGGCAGGCGGTGGAGCAGGTCGTCCAGCAGGGCCGAGGGCGGCTCCGCCACGACGCCGCGGAAGGCCCATGTCACGGCGCGGCGGGCGCCGTCCACGCGCGATCGCCACACCGCCAGGTCACCGCCGCCGCGGCGGCGCACGGCGTCGACGGCCGCGGCGTGGTCCTCGGGGCTCAGGGCATGGAGGGCGGCCAGGTCCGCCAGCTGGGCGCCGCGGCCGGCCTCGAGGTCCTCGGCGGTGGTGGCGCCGAGGGGGACGTCGGTCGTGCGGGCCGCGTCCGCGTCGGCGGGCTGGTCGAGTCCGCGGGCCAGCGTGCGGTGCGCGGCTGTGAGCTGGCGGACGCCGTTGCGCACCAGGGTGCGGGCCGTGTCGCGCGGAAGGCCCAGTCGCTCGGCGAGCTGGGCGTCGGTCAGGCCGCCGAGCCACGCACCGCGGACGGCCTCGAAGGCGGCGGGATCGACCCGCCCGCTGAGGTCCTCCGGAGGTGCGTGACGGTCGGAGGCGGCCGGCCCGGCGCCGTCGGGGAGGCGGCCCCGACCGGGCTCCGCCTCCTCTCGCAGCAGTCCGGTCATCACACGGTGGGCCAGCACCTCCAGCCACGCGAACACGAGGCGCTCGCGGTGGGCGGCGTCGTCCTTCTCGCTCAGGTCCAGCTCGGCCTCGGGGGCCGCCTCCCACGCGGCGAGGTAGGTCTGCAGCGTCGCCTCGGCGGCGTCCCGTGGGGAGCGGAACATGGCCGCCGCCATCCCGTGCACCCACGGCACGGTCGCGTCGTAGAACGCGGAGAAGGACGCGCGGTCCCCCCGGGCGCTCTGACGCAGCAGGGCGTCCACCGTGAGCGGGTCGGAGGGCGAGCGCCCGCCCTGCTCCTCGAGCGCGGGGGCGGGGGTCTCGTGCGCGTCAGTCGTGTCCATGGTGACCTCAGTGTAGGGAATCGCCGTCCGGGGCCGCGGAGCCCGCGAAGCCGTGCTGCCGCCACGCCTCGAACACGGCGACCGAGACGGCGTTGGCCAGGTTCAGGGAGCGCCGGGACGGCTGCATCGGCAGGCGGACCGCGGCGGTGACCCGCGGGTGGGCCAGCACCTCCGCGTCGAGTCCGGTGGACTCGCGCCCGAACATCAGCACGTCCCCCGCCTCGTAGGCCACCTCGTCGTGGCGCACGCCGCCCCGGGCCGTGAACGCGAAGACCCGCGCGGGGCCCAGCGCGGCGAACGCCGCCTCGAGGTCCGGGTGCACGGTCACGACGGCGAGGTCGTGGTAGTCCAGGCCCGCCCTGCGCAGGTGGGCGTCCTCGAAGCCGAAGCCGAGCGGCTCCACGAGGTGGAGCTCCGCACCCGTGATGGCGGCGAGCCGGATCGCGTTGCCCGTGTTGCCGGGGATCTCCGGGGAGTGCAGGAGGATCCGGAACCCGGGCGTGCCGGGAGCGGGGCCCCGCTCCGCTGCGGCGTGGGGGTTGAGGGGCGCGGACGCGGGGAGATCGGGCACCCGCCCATGGTAGTGCCGGGCCCGGTCAGTGCAGCCGGGCGACGAGCGAGCCGAGGACCCGGCGGTCCACGAGGTCGCGGTGCTCGCCCGAGCCGAGGAAGAGCAGCAGGTCCCGCAGGAACGTCTTGCCCGCGGCCGGCGGCTCGGTGAGGAGGTCCTCCTGCGCGGCGGGGTCGTCCGCGCCGCGGGCGTGCCGGATCACGGGCGTGTGCATGGCGTCCCGGTCCGTCATGACGAGCACGAAGCCGCCCACGGTGACGTGCGGCAGGGCGTGCTGCCACGCCATCATGGCCGGCCTCAGCAGCGGCGGCGCGACGGGGCGGGTCCCGGCCCGCAGGTCCGTGCCGTCCCACGTGTAGACGCCGTCCGGCACCTGGACCGATCCGATCAGCGCCAGGCGGTGCCCGCAGAGCACCGCGTGGTCCACGTCCAGGGGCCGGCCCCAGCGGCCGGCCAGGCGCAGGCCCGTCAGGATGCGCGCGGCCGGCAGTGCGTCGAGGACGTGGCGCATCAGCAGGTCCAGGGTCCGGGCCTGACGCAGCACGCGGTGCTCGTCCGGCAGGAGGCCCCGGGGCCGGGGCGCGCCGTGCACGCGCTGGCTCGATCGGGCCAGGTCCAGCACGGCCAGGTCCGCGGACGCCTCGCCCGGCGGCGGGTCGTAGCGGACGGGCGTCGCGCCGGGCCGTTCGGCCGCGCGCGCGGACGGCGCTCCCGCCCCTGGCCCGGCGGCGCCCCGCGCGGGGTCCGTCGGGAGGGACAGGTCATACCGCCGGCGGGCCTCGGGGTCCCCCAGGGTCTCCCATGCCCTCGTGAGCGCGCGGAAGGCCGCAGGGTCCCCGCCGACGTCGGGATGAGCCTGCCGGGCCGCGCGGCGGTAGGCGCGGCGGACCGCCTCCTCCGTGGCGGCCCGGGGCACGCCCAGGACCTCATACGCGGTGCGGTGGTCCCCGTCGTCGTGCGCCATCGCACCATTGTGTCGCACGCCTCGCGCCGGGAATCGCGGGAGTGCTCCGCGTGGCGCCCCACGCGGGTGTAGATTCCCGGCTCGTGCCCATGCCCTCAGCGCCACGCATGCCCGGCCGTCCGCGGCTGCGTCCCGTGCAGGCGGTCGTCCTGTCCTTCCTCGTCGTGATCGCGCTCGGCACCGCCGCCCTGCGGCTGCCCGCGTCCTATGCCGGCCGCGCGCCCACGCTCCTCGAGGCGGCCTTCACCGCCACGAGCGCCACCACGGTGACGGGCCTCGGCGTGGTGGACACCGAGACGTTCTGGACGGGGTTCGGCCAGGTCGTCATCCTCTGCCTGATCAAGCTCGGAGGCCTCGGCGTGATGACGTTCGCCTCCCTGATGGGCCTGCTGGTGATGCGTCGCCTCGGGCTGACCCAGCGGCTGGACGCGGCCGCCTCCTCGCGCACCTCCGGGATCGGGGACCTGCCCGGCGTGCTGCGCCTTCTCGTGACGGTCTCCGCGGCGGTGGAGCTGAGCGTGGCGGCGTGCCTGACCCTGCGGTTCTGGCTCGGCCACGGCCTGCCGCTGCCCACCGCGGCGTGGCACGGGCTCTTCCACGCCGTCTCCGCCTTCAACAACGCCGGCTTCGCCCTGCACTCGGCGAACCTCATGGACTTCGTGGCCGATCCGTTCGTGTGCCTGCCGATCGCCGCCGCGATCATCGCCGGCGGCCTGGGCCTGCCCGTGTACGTCACGTTCGTCCGGCACTTCCGCAGGCCAAGCCGCTGGCCGCTCACGGCGCGCATCGTGGTGGTCGGCACCGTGGCGCTGCTGGCCGCGGGCACCGCGATGTACCTCGTGATGGAGTGGAACAACCCGCGCACGCTGGGTGCCCTGGACCCGGCCTCCCGCGTCCTCGCCGCGTTCTTCCAGTCGGTCACCACCCGCACCGCCGGCTTCAACTCCCTCGACTACGGGCAGATGCACCCCGTCACCCTCATGGCCACGGACCTGCTGATGTTCATCGGCGCCGGCCCGGCCGGCACGGCGAGCGGCGTGAAGATCACGACGGCCGTGGTGCTGGGCGCCGTCGTCGTCACCGAGCTGCGCGGCGACGCGGCCGTGAACGTGATGGGCCGCCGCCTGTCCCGCTCGACGCATCGTGAGGCGATCACGGTCATCATGCTCTCGGCCGCCGCGGTGATCACGGGGACGGTTCTGCTCATGGGCATGACGTCCTTCACCACCGACCAAGTGCTCTTCGAATGCGTCTCCGCGTTCGCCACCGTGGGGCTGTCCACCGGCATCACCGCCCAGCTTCCGCCGCTGGCGCAGCTGGTGCTCATGGTGCTCATGTTCGTGGGGCGCATCGGCCCGGCCACCGTGGCCGGCGCCCTGGCCCTCAAGACCCGCACGCGCCACTACGAACTCCCGAAAGAGAGGCCCCTGATTGGCTGATCCGCTCCGCTCCCTGTTCTCGGCCAAGCCGTCCACCGGCGCCCTGGGCTCCACCGTGGTGGTGCTCGGCCTCGGCCGCTTCGGTGCCTCCGTCGCCCTCGAGCTCATGGCCTCCGGCCGTGACGTGCTGGGCGTCGACCACGACCCGGCCGTCGTCCAGTCCCTCCATGGCCGGCTCACCTACGTGGTGCGCGCCGACACCGCAGACGAGGAGGCCATGCGCGAGCTGTCCGTGCACGAGGCCGACCACGTGGTGGTGGCGATCGGCGGCGACCTCGCGGGGTCCGTGCTGACGACCTCGCTGATGCTGCGCTTCGGCGTCACGCATCTGTGGGCCAAGGCCAACGACCCCCGGCACGGCGCGATCCTCCAGCAGCTGGGCGTGGCCCACGTGGTCCACCCCGAGCGGGACATGGGCCGCCGCGTGGCCCACCTCGTGCTCAACGCCCTCGACGACTTCGTGGAGGTCGAGCCCGGCTTCGCGATCGTGCGCACGTCCGCGCCTCAGCGCCACCTCGGGCAGGACCTGCGCTCGGCCGGGTTGGCGGGGGAGACCGGGGTGCGCGTCGTCGCCCTGCGCAGCGGCGACGGATGGGCGTACCCGCCCGGCCATCACGTGCTCGTGCCCGAGGACACGCTGCTCGTGGCCGGCCCCACGCGCGCCGTGGAGGCCTTCGCGGCGCTGCGCTGAGGGGCGGCGGCGGCGTCCGTGCCCGCGCTCCGTAGACTCGCCCCGTGCCCGAGACCCGCCCCGTGACCACGCCCCGACGCGTCTACCTGGACCACGCCGCGACGACCCCGGCGCGGCCCGCGGCGCTCGCGGCGTTCGCCGGCGCGGCCGGGGAGGTGGGCAACCCCGCCTCGCTGCACACCACGGGCCGCCGCGCCAAGCTGGGGCTCGAGGAGTCCCGCGAGCGCATCGCGGCCGCCGTCGGGGCGCACCCGTCCGAGGTGGTGCTGACCTCCGGGGGCACGGAGGCGGACAACCTCGCCGTCCAGGGGCTCTTCCGCGCGCGCCGCGCGGCGGACCGGGGCCGCACGCGGATCGTGCACACCGGGATCGAGCACCACGCCGTCCTGGACACGGTCGACTGGCTCGTGGCCCATGAGGGCGCCGAGTCCGTGCTCGTCCCGGTGGACGACGACGGCGCCGTCGACCTCGGCGCGTGGGCGGCGGCCCTCGCGGAGGCGCCGCACCGCACGGCACTGGCGACGCTGATGTGGGCGAACAACGAGATCGGCACGGTGCAGCCCGTGGCGGAGGCGGCACGGATCGCGGCGCAGCACGGGGTGCCTATGCACACCGACGCGGTGCAGGCCGTGGGCGCGGTGCCCGTGGACTTCGCAGGGTCCGGGCCGGCGACGCTCGCCCTGTCGGGGCACAAGCTCGGCGCGCCCGTCGGCGTGGGGGCGCTGCTCGTGCGGCGGGACGTGTCGCTCGAGCCGGTGGCGCACGGCGGAGGGCAGGAACGGCGCCTGCGCTCCGGGACGGTGTCGGCGGCGCTGGCGGCGGCGCTGGCGGCCGCCGTCGAGGAGGCGGTGGCCGAGCAGTCGGGCGAGGCCGAGCGCCTCGGTGCGCTGCGGGACGAGGTGATCGCCGCCGTCGACGCGGTGGGGGGCGTGACGCTCACCGGGCCGCGCGATGTGGACCCGGCCACGGGGGAGCGGCTGCCCGCCGGGACACGGCGGCTGCCGGGGAACGTGCATGTCACCGTGCCGGGGAAGAGCGCGGATGCGCTGCTGTTCGGCTTCGACATGGCCGGGCTGGACACGTCCTCCGGCTCGGCGTGCACGGCCGGCGTCGCCGAGCCGTCCCACGTGGTGCTCGCGCTGCCGGGGCGGACCGAGGCGGATGCGCGGGCGACGCAGCGGTTCACGCTGGGGCACACGAGCACGGCGGAGGACGTGGCGGCGCTCGTGGGGGCGCTGGGGCGGCTGCGTCCTTCCGGACGGTGAGCAGTCGATGAAGCCCCGCGTCCTGGGGGCGCTGAGGTGATCGTCTGCCCTGGGGTCGCGTGAGCGCGCGGCAGATGGAGGGGACATGCCGACGGGGACGGCGCCGAGTGCAGAGGCGTCCCTGTCGTCACTGAGCGGCTGGGACGCTCTTCTGGTGGGGGTTGGGCCTCTCTGCGGTGCTGGTGGCTGCGCTCCTGATCCCCCCCGCGCCTTCGCGGCAGGAGGACCCATCGGGCGGCGGCGACCATGCACGGTCTTGGGGCCGGCTCGGTAGACTGTCCAGCCCTGCTCCCCGTCGAAAGGCATCCCCATGAAGGTCCTCGCCGCCATGTCCGGGGGAGTGGACTCGGCCGTGGCCGCCGCGCGGGCGGTGGACGCCGGTCACGACGTCGTCGGGGTGCACCTGGCGCTGTCTCGCATGCCGGGCCTGCTGCGGACCGGCTCGCGGGGCTGCTGCACCATCGAGGACGCGCAGGACGCGTGGCGCGCGTGCGAGCGGCTCGGCATCCCCTTCTACACGTGGGACTTCTCCGAGCGGTTCCAGGAGGACGTGGTGGACGACTTCGTGGCCGAGTACGCCGCGGGCCGCACGCCCAACCCGTGCCTGCGCTGCAACGAGAAGATCAAGTTCGCAGCCCTGCTCGAGCGTGCCCTCGAGCTCGGCTTCGACGCCGTCTGCACGGGCCACTACGCCGCCGTGCGCCCCGGCGCGGACGGGGCGCTCGAGCTCCACCGCGCCGCCGACGACGCGAAGGACCAGTCCTATGTCCTCGGCGTGCTGACCGCGGACCAGGTGGCCCACTGCCTCTTCCCGCTGGCGGACACCCCGTCCAAGGCGCTCGTGCGCGCCGAGGCGGCCGAGCGCGGCCTCACGGTCGCCCAGAAGCCGGACTCCCACGACATCTGCTTCATCCCTGACGGGGACACGCGCGGCTGGCTCGCCGAGCGCATCGAGCTCGAGCCCGGCCCCATCGTCGGCCCCGACGGCGAGCGCCTCGGCACCCACGCCGGCGCCCAGGCCTACACCGTGGGCCAGCGCAAGGGGCTGGCCATCGGCCGCCCGGCCGCCGACGGCCGGCCCCGCTTCGTCCTGGAGGTGCGCCCGAAGGACAACACGGTGGTGGTCGGCGGCCGCGACCTGCTGGACGTGGACCGCATCACCGGCATCCGCCCGACGTGGGCGGGGTCGCCGCTGCCGGAGGCCGCCGCCGGGCACTGGTTCGACTGCGAGCTGCAGTTCCGCGCCCACGGCGAGATCGTCCCGGCCCGCGCCCGCCAGGCCGCCGGCGACGACGGCGCCCCCCGTTGGGAGATCGAGCCCGCCGCGGCACTGCGCGGGGTCGCCCCCGGACAGTCCGCCGTGCTCTACCGGGGCACGCGCGTGCTCGGCCAGGCCACCATCGACGCCGCGCGCAACGCCCGCCTCGCCGCTCCCGCGGGTGCGTAGTCTTCCCGTCATGAGCGCCGACTACGACCCGCATGCCAGCTCCCTCGACGCGTCCACCGACCCGGCCGTCCTCGACGAGCTCTTCGCGATCCGCGGAAGCATCGACAACATCGACGCCTCGCTCGTCTACCTCCTCGCCGAGCGCTTCAAGTTCACGCAGCGCGTCGGCCGGCTGAAGGCCGAGCACGACCTCCCTCCCTCGGATCCGGGACGAGAGGCCGCGCAGATCGAGCGCCTCCAGCGCCTCGCCCACGACGCCGAGCTCGAGCCCGCGTTCGCCCAGAAGTTCCTGAACTTCATCATCGCCGAGGTCATCCGTCACCACCGCGCCATCGCGGCGGGCGAGGACGTCGGCCCCCGCACCGGAACGATCCCCGTGGTCCGGCAGGACGCCGCCCGTGATGCTGACGGAGGGGCCCGTGCCTGAGCCGGTCGCCACTGAGCCACCGTCGGCGACGTCGGTGCGCGCCCTCGGCGGGTCCCCGTGGTCCGGGACCGATGCCGCGGAGGCCCACCGCGCGACCCACGGGGAGCTCGAGGGCCAGCACTGGCCCGTGCTCCCCGAGCTGCCGGACCGCGGCCCCGGCGCGGACGACGTGGGACGCTCGGCCGCCCTCCTGCACGAGCTCCCCGTGGACCTGCAGCCCCACGGCTGGCGGGTGAGCCCGCCCGGTGTCGTCGGCTCCGGCATGGACCGGCGGCGGGCGGTGTCCTTCTGGCGCGAGGACGCCCACCGCTGGGCAGACACGGCCGGCGCCGAGGGGGTCTCCACCGAGCGTCTCGCGGTGCGCGTGCGCGGGCCGCTGAGTCTGCTCGGGGCGCTGTGGCTGCCCGGCGGTGAACGCGTGCTCATCGACGCCGGTGCACGCCGCGACGTCGCCGAGTCCTACCGGGAAGGGCTCATCGAGGCGCTCGGGCGCCTGCGGGAGACCACCGGGGCGCGCCGTCTCGGCGTCGTGCTGGACGAGCCGTGGGCCGCCGCGGTGCTCGCCGGAGCCCTGCCCACCGCGAGCGGCTACCGCACCGTGCGCTCGATGCCCCGGGACGAGGCGCGGCACGTGTGGCGCGAGCTGTTCACCGGGCTCATGGCGCGCGGGGGGATCGAGGATGCGTGGCTCGCTCCGGGCCGGGCGGGCGTGGGGTCCGAGGACGGCGCGCCGGACCATGCCGCGCTGGCTGCGCTCGCGGCCGAGGCGCTCCCGGACGCGCCGCCCCCGTCGGAGACGGTGACGACGCGGCAGCCGGTGTCCCTCATGCTCCCCGTGGGCGCGCTCGAGGGGCCGGGCTCCACGCCTGAGGAGTGGGGCGTCGTCGCGGGCTGGGCCGACGCCGGCCGCCGCGTCACCCTGCGCACCGCCGAGCGGCCCGCGACGATCGTCCGGACGTGGGACCGGATGGGCATGGACCCCGCCCTGCTGCGCCGCGTGACGCTGACGGTCGGCGGGCGGCACGACGCAGCCGTGCTGCGCCGGCTGCGCACCGACGCCGAGGAGCTCGACGCGCGGGTCGGCGAGCTCCTCGGCTGAGACGTCGGGTGTCCCGGGGTTCAGGGGAGGTGGGTGATGTCCTCCCCGTTCGGCCCCATGTGGTCGTCGATGTGCACCTGGGCCCTCGGGGCCTCGTCGACGATCGAGAGCCGGGTGGTCGACTCCGAGACGACCTCCGTCGTCCCGAACTCCCCGACGCCGAATCCGACGAGATCGCGCTCGCCGATCACCTGCCCCGTGGTCGGGTCCAGCACCATCTGCTCGACGGCCCCCATCTGCAGGACTTCGGCGCGGCTCACGCCGACACCCGTGCGCCCATCGGACAGCGTGACCGCCTCCTCCACCCGGACCCCGGGTGCCTGGGCCAGGGCCGCGACGAGGCCTCGACGCAGGTCGGCGGGGAGGCCGGGCTCGCGCAGCGTGTCGGTCAGCTGCACGAACAGGTTCTCGTCCCTCGAGGCGGAGCCGCCGTGATACCGGTCCCGGAAGAACCGGATCAGCTGGTCGGGATCCCGGGGCACGTCCTCGAGAGTGTCGACCTCGAGCCTCCGCGGCAGGCTGCCCGGCCCCATCGCGTCCGCCCGGTAGGAGGTCGAGGGCTCCTGGGAGAGCACGCTGCCGTCCGCCGCGAGCGTCGGATCGGGCACGTCGACGGCGTCGCGGCCCGGGTCGGCCGGGAGGTAGCGGGCCCGGCCGTAGGAGAGCGCCTCCTGCACTCCGCCCGGCCCCGACATCGCCTTCTGGGTGTGGCGGTAGTCCACTCGGATGTACTGGCCCGGCCCGGGGACCAGGTCGTCGGTGAACCGGATCCCCGCGGCCGTGTCGGTGAGGACCTGGCTCGCCTCCGCCTCCGCGACGGCACCCGGCACCACGCCGAGGCCCGTGACGACGACGGCGCCGACGGCGGCCGCGGCGAGCCACCGCTGAGCGCGGGGACGGCGCGAGGAGTCGGTCTCCGAGGCCTGGAGGACCGCCTCGGACGAGGCGTCCTCCAGGATGCGCTCCCGCAGCGCCGCGACCCGATCGGGGGAGGGGGAGCGGTCTGCGCGGCCGAGCAGTGCGGAGTCGAGGGCGGGGCCGAGCGCGTCGGCAGGGGGCTGGTGACGGGTGCTCACGGACATGAGGCGGTCCTCTCGGTGAGGGTGGGCGACGCGGGGCGGGTGACGATGCGAGGCGTGTCGGAACGGCGGGCAGGGACGGGGCCGGCGGCCGGCACCGAGGGGAGGGCGGTGACGGGGGCGTCCGGTGCGGTGTCCTCGAGGGCCCGGCGCAGGCTGCGCCGGGCCCGGTTCAGCCGTGACTTCACGGTGCCGACGGGACAGCCGAGCACCTCGGCCGCAGCGGCCATCGGGTGGTCCTCCAGCACGCAGAGGGTCAGGACGTCCTGGGCGATCGGGTCGAGCCGCGCGAACGCCCGCCGGACGGTGTCGGCGCGCCGCTCGGCGTCGACGAGCTCGGCGACGTCGTCCGCGTGGTCGGGGGCCGACGTCGCGCTGCGGCGGCGCAGCCGCTCCATGGCACGGCTGCCGCGCACGGCGGAGCGGGCACGATTGCGCTGGACGTTGTTGGCTGCGGCGAGGAGCCAGGGGAGGACGGATCCGTCCACGACGCTCACGTCCTCCCGGCGACGCCATGCCTCCAGGAATACGGCGGCCACGAGGTCGTCGGCGTCGTGCGGCGTGACCGTCCAGCGCCGGGCGTGACGGTGCACTCGCGCCTGATGGCGATCGAAGGCGGCGGCGAAGGCGTCGGCGTCGTCGCCCCGCACGAGGGCCCAGAGGGCGACGTCGCCGAGGTCCGTCAGCGGCGGAGTCGAGGAGGTGTCCATGCCCCATCATGTCCGCGGGCGGCGCAGGGTTCCCACCGGGGTCGGCCGTCGTCACGAATCGGTGACGTTCCGGGCGGCGGTGACGGCCGAGGGCGCCCGGCGTCCGCCCGGGGCGCTACGATCCGAAGTGTCGGGGACGCCCGGACGTGAAGCGGACGAGGAGGAACGATGAGCAGGGCCAAGATCCTGGTGGTGGACGACGACGAGGCGCTCGCGGAGATGATCGGCATCGTCCTGACCAACGACGGCTTCGAGCCCGCGTTCGCCGCCGACGGCACGTCCGCTCTGCCGACGTTCCGCGCCGAGCGCCCGGACCTCGTGCTGCTGGACCTCATGCTGCCCGGCATCGACGGGATCGAGGTCTGCAAGCTGATCCGCGCCGAGTCGGACGTGCCGATCGTGATGCTCACGGCCAAGTCCGACACCGCGGACGTGGTCCGCGGGCTGGAGTCCGGCGCGGACGACTACGTGCCCAAGCCCTTCAAGCCGGCCGAGCTCGTGGCCCGGGTGCGCGCGCGCCTGCGCGAGGGCGAGACCCGCCCCGCGGAGCTGCTGCGCATCGGGGACGTGGAGATCGACGTGGCCGGCCACCAGGTCACCCGCGGCGGCACCGCCCTCTCGCTCACGCCCCTTGAGTTCGACCTCCTCGTGGCGCTGGCCCGCAAGCCGCGTCAGGCCTTCACGCGCGAGATGCTGCTCGAGGAGGTCTGGGGCTACCGTCATCAGGCGGACACCCGCCTCGTCAACGTCCACGTCCAGCGCCTGCGCTCGAAGGTGGAGCGTGACCCCGAGAACCCGTCCGTGGTGCTGACCGTCCGCGGCGTGGGGTACAAGGCGGGCCAGTCCTGACGCGCGCGTGGACGGCACTGCGCCACCGCTGGGCCCAGTCCCTCCGGCTGCGCAGCGCTGTGCTCGCCGCCCTGCTGACACTCGTGGCCGGCCTGGCCCTCTCCGGGCTCCTCACGCAGCAGATCACCCAGGCCCTCTTCCAGTCCCGGTACCAGCAGGTGGAGGCCGAGGCCCGGCGCGGTCTGAGCCGGGTGCACGAGACCTTCGCGGGCTCCACCGCCTCGGACGACCAGAGCACGGACGCGCTCGTGAGCCAGACGCTGCGTGCGCTCGAGGGGGACACCGGCACCACGATCCGCCGTCGCTTCCACCTGACGCCGCTGCCCGAGTCCGAGTCCGCCTATGTCGGCACCATCTCCTCCGCGCAGTTCGATCCGTCCGTGATCCCGGAGGACCTGCAACGGGCCGTGGCCCAGGGCCCCGGGGTGTACGACGCGAGCATCTCCCTGCCCGACGCCGCCGGCGTCCCGCGGCCCGCGCTCGCCTTCGGCACCCAGGTGGTGCTGCCCCCGGGGGCCGGCTACGCGCTGTACCTCGTCTACGACCTCTCCGACGTCCAGGAGTCCCTCGACTCCGTGCTGCGGGTCCTGCTCGTGTTCGGCGCGGGCTTCATCGTCCTCAACGTGGTGCTGTCCACGTGGGCGGCGGGCCGTCTCGTTCGCCCGGTCCAGGAGGCCGCCAGCGCCGCCGAGGCGATCTCCGGCGGGAACCTGGCCGTGCGGATGCCCGTGCGCGGCGAGGACGAGCTGGCGCGTCTGGGGACCTCGTTCAACCGGATGGCGGACAGCATCCAGGATCAGATCACCCAGCTGGCCCAGCTCTCCCAGATGCAGCAGCGGTTCGTCTCCGACGTCTCCCACGAGCTGCGCACCCCGCTCACCACGGTGCGGATGGCCGCCGACGTGCTCTACGGCTCCCGCGAGGACTTCGACCCCGTGAACCGACGCTCCACCGAGCTGCTGCACCACCAGGTGGACCGCTTCCAGGCCATGCTCGCGGACCTGCTGGAGATCACCCGCTTCGACGCCGGCGCGGCCTCGCTCGCGCTCGAGCGCACCGATCTGCTGGAGCTGGCGCGTGACGTGGTGCTCACCGCCCAGCCCCTCGCCGAGCAGGCGGAGGTGCCCGTCTACCTCGTGCCGCTCGGCCGGGCGGAGGGGCAGACCTTCGAGGCCCAGGTGGACCCTCGACGCATCGAGCGGATCCTGCGCAACCTCGTCAACAACGCGATCGAGCACGCGGACGGCGCGCCCGTCGACGTCGTGGTGGGCGCCGACGTCAAGGTGGTCACGGTGGCGGTCGTGGACCACGGCGTCGGGATGAGCCCCGAGCAGGTCCAGCGCGTGTTCGACCGCTTCTGGCGGGCCGACCCGTCGCGCAAGCGCACGACGGGCGGCTCCGGTCTGGGCCTCTCCATCGCGACGGAGGACACCCGGCTGCACGGCGGCCGCCTCGAGGCGTGGGGCGAGCTGGGCGTGGGATCATGCTTCATGCTCTCCCTGCCCCGCCGGCGGTCCGCCACCCCGGCCGGGATGGAGGCGCCCGAGCCGCTCGTGCGCGCCGCGATGAGCACCCCGCCCCAGTACTCCGAGTCCGGCCGGCGGCGCGCCGACGACCTGGACCGCCCGCTGCCCGAGACGCGCTGGAACGACGTGATCGCCGCGGCGGCCGCGGACGGCCGGAGTCCGGGGGGCGACCCCTCGGGGGCCGGATCCCACCCGATCCCCGCCCCGCCCCTGTCCGAGGAGGAATCGTGAGCGATCCACATCGAGCCGAGCCGCGCCGCCGAGCCCCGCTCCGCCCGCCCACCTCCCGCGGGCGGCGCACGGCCGCCCTGTCCGCGACCCTCGCGGCCTGCCTGGTGCTGGCGGGCTGCACGCAGATCCCCCAGTCCTCCCCGGTGCGCACCGGAGAGCCCCTCGCGGACAACCGTGCCTCCGCCGACACCCCGCAGTTCCGTCCGCCCGGCCCCGCCGACGGGGCGGACGCCGAGGAGGTGATCCGCGGGTTCATCCTGGCGGGCACGAGCCCGCAGGACGACTACGAGATCGCCCGCGAGCACCTCACCGGTCCCGCCACGCGGCAGTGGAACCCGGCCCAGCGCACGGTCGTCTACTCGGCGCAGCCCACCATCACGCGGGTGGCCGAGGACTCCTACCAGATCCAGGTGGAGGTGGACTCCGAGGTGGACGAGTACGGGCTGCGCACCATGGCCCCGCCCGGCAGCACACGCGCCTGGGAGATCACCCTCGACGAGACCGAGCAGGGCCCGCGGATCTCGGCGGTCGACGACGGCACACTGCTCTCCCTCTCCCAGTTCACCCAGGTCTACGCTCCGCACGACCTGGTGTTCTTCGACCAGACCATGACCTACGCCGTCGCGGACGTGCGGTGGTTCGTCAATCGCGGGACCACGGTGACGGCCGCGACGCGCGCGCTGCTCCACGGCCCCGCGCCCTACCTCACGGGGGCCACGGTGTCCGCGTTCCCCGTGCGCTCCGGGACCGACCTGACCCACCCCGCGGTCCCCGTGGACGAAGCCGGCGTGGCCCGCGTGGACCTCGTGGACGCCGCCGTCGAGGGCGCGGACGCGGAGGCGCGCTACCGCATGGAGGAGCAGCTGCGGCTCACGCTCACGGGCCTGGCCTCCGTGAACCGGGTGGAGGTCTCGGTGGAGGGCGCCCCCCTGGCCTCGAGCGGCGGCGACGCCACCCCCGTCCCGGTCCAGGTCGACCCGCCCGCCGAGTCGGTGCAGGTGGGCGTCGCCCCCTCCACCGGCGGACTCGCGTTCTTCCAGGGTCTGAGCGTGACGCCCGTGGGCGGGGTCCCGAACGTCGCCGACCTGCACCCCGCGGTCCCCGCGATGAGCCGTGACCGCACCCGGTTCGCGTTCCTCACTCAGGACCGGACCTCCCTCTACCTCGCCACCGCGGAGGGCAGGCTGGAGCAGGCCGTGAGGGGCACCGGCCTGACCCCGCCGAGCATCGACGCGCTCGGCTGGGCCTGGACGGTCGACGCCGGCGGGTCCGCCCGGATCCAGGCGAGCCCCCTCGAGCCCGAAGGAGACGGCTCCGGGCGCGTGGTCACCGCCCCGTGGCTGGAGGACGGCGAGAGCATCGTCGCCCTGCGGATCTCCCGCGGCGGCGCCCGGGCCGCGCTCGTGGTGGACGACGGCGAGCGGCGCACCGTGCGGGTGGCCGGCGTCGTGCGAGGCTCCGACGGCGTGCCCGCCTCCCTGACCGAGCCGCTGCTGCTGCCGAGCCAGGAGGATCCGGACCTGGTGGAGTGGGTGGGGGACACCAGCCTGATCGCCAGCGCGACAGCCGGGGACGAGGACGACCGGGTGACCCCGGAGATCATCGACCTCGACGGCACGACGCGTCAGCTCAACCCGCTCTCCGGGCTCACCGGCGTCTCGGCCGGGGACCGCGGCACGCTGTACGCCGAGACGCGGGACACCGTGTTCATGCTGGTCGGGTCCTCGTGGCGGGCACAGGAGCTCAGCCGGCCCGTGCGCGATCTGGCCTTCCCCGGCTGAGCCGCGAGGCCCCTGCACAGGAGTCACCGGGGGCGCCCTCGTCCCCAGCGGGGGCACGCGCGGGGGCGGGCCGTCCACGGCGGTGCTTGCCTGGTCCCATGCGGGGGAGTGAGAGCCGGCACGGGAGCGGTGCCGGAGGAGTCGGCGCGATCGTCGAGGGGCTGGTGGACCTGGTCCTGCCCGCGGAGTGCGTCGTGTGCGGGGAGCCGGCCACCCGGCTGTGCCCGGCGTGCCGCCGTGACCTGGAGGCGGCGCTCGCGCGGCCGCGGCGCGTGGAGGAGGGGGCGCTGGCGCTCCCGCTCGGCCCCGGCGGCGCACCCCTGCCCGTGATGGCCGCCGGGGTGTACGAGCCGCCGTTGTCCACCGCGCTCCTGGCCTTCAAGGACCACCACGCCCTGCACCTGCGTGCGCCGCTGGGGGAGGCCCTCGCCCTGGCCGCGGCGGCCCTGCGGTGCGACCCCGGCGTGCCGGACGCCGCTGCCGCCCTCCTCCTCCCCGTGCCGGGCAGCGCGGCCGGATTCCGCCGGCGCGGCTACGACCCGGTGGCGGAGCTCGCCCGTGGTCTCCCGCCGGAGTGGGTGCGCTCCGACCTCGTGATGGCGCCCCGGGGCGCGCTCACGGCCCTGCCGAGCTGGGCGGGCGGTGCGCCGCAGCATGCGGGATCCGGCGCCACGCAGCGCCGCCGCCGTTCCCGCCGCTGGCGGCCGATGCCCGGTCGCGTGCCCGCGGGGACGCCGGTGCTCCTGGTGGACGACGTGGTCACCACCGGAGCCACCCTCAGGGCGCTCGCCGCGGCCGCGTGGGAGGCCGGCGCCCGGCCCGTGGGAGCGGTGGTGGTGGCCGGGGTGGAGCCGGGGCGGCGGGGGACCACGACGAGACCTGGACCGTGAGGCGCGTCACGAATCCACTGGAATGCGGGAGCCCCGCGGCGTAAGGTGGCGGGCACGGAACCGGTTCCCCGGTTCCCGTCCCGCCGGCGGCTGGAAGGAGGTCTCCCCTCTGACCGGTCGCCGACCTGCAGGGTCGGGAGGCGGTCCGAGAGGTCGTCCACCCCTTCTGCGCGGCGGGGCGTCTGTGACTGTCGGACCAGGAGGACGCCATGACCATGGATGTCAGCTACATCGCCCACGACCTCAAGCTCACGGACGGGTTCCGCGAGCATGTGGCGGAGCGAGCGGCACGGCTGGAGCCGCTGGCCGGCGACGCCACCCAGCTCGAGGTGAAGGTCACCAAGTCCTCGCACCACCGACACTCCGAGGAGTCCGTGACCGTGGAGCTCACCGTGCGCGGGCCGCGGGACGTGATCCGGGCCGAGTCCTCGGCGGACGACAAGCTCGCCGCCTTCGACCTGGCCTGCGGGCGACTCGCCGAGCGCCTGCGCCGCCTGCGCGACCGTCGCAAGGACCGCCGGACGGGCCGCGGCGCGGCGTCCTCCCGCGGTGCCGGGGAGGTGGCCTTCGTCCCGCCGCTGCCCGCGACCGGAGCGGACCTTCCGGCCGCCGGCGCGGACGCCGCCGACGACGGCGAGCCCCAGCCCGGCACGCCCGTGCGGATCCGCGAGAAGGCGTTCCCCGCCACCCCGATGGGCGTGGACGAGGCGGTGGACGCCATGGAGCTGGTGGGCCACGACTTCTACCTCTTCCAGAACGCGGAGACCGGCGTCCCCTCCGTGGTCTACCGCCGCCGCGGGTGGAGCTACGGCGTCATCCGCCTCGACGAGTCCCTGCCGGCCGACCACGTGGCCGGCCAGAGGGTCCAGGAGCGGGAGTACCAGGCCTCCGCCGACTGAGCACGGGCACCCCGGCGGCAGGCACGTCGTCGCCGGGGTGCTCCGCGGACTGCCCCGTGCGCCGCGGCACCCGCGCCACCGAGCGGGCGCCGCGGCGCGTCCGGGCTCGGACCGTAGACTGTCGCAGAAGACCGCGCATCGGCCGGCCGAGGGGGCGCTCCCCGCGTGCTCGGCCACACCGCTAGGGAGCAGAGGAACCAGTGCCTTCGATCATCGACCGCGTCCTGAAGATCTCCGACAACCGTGTGCTCTCGCGCATGAGGGGGACGGTGGACGCCGTGAACCTGCTCGAGGAGGACTTCCGAGCGCTCAGCGATGCCGAGCTCCGCGCCGAGACGGACGCGCTCAAGGCGCGGCACGCGGACGGCGAGTCCCTGGACCTGCTGCTGCCGGAGGCGTTCGCCGCCGTCCGGGAGGCCTCGGGACGCACCCTCGGCCAGCGGCACTACGACGTGCAGCTCCTCGGCGGCGTCGCCCTGCACCGTGGCAACATCGCGGAGATGAAGACCGGCGAGGGCAAGACCCTCGTGGCCACCGCGCCGGCCTTCCTGAACGCCCTGACCGGCAAGGGCGTCCACGTCATCACCGTGAACGACTTCCTGGCGTCCTACCAGGCGGACCTCATGGGCCGCGTGTTCCGCTTCCTCGGCATGGAGACCGGCGTGATCCTCTCCGGCCAGGACCCGGCCACGCGCCGCGCGCAGTACAACGCGGACATCACGTACGGCACGAACAACGAGTTCGGGTTCGACTACCTGCGGGACAACATGGCCTGGTCCCTCGACGAGCTGGTCCAGCGCGGCCACCACTACGCGATCGTGGACGAGGTGGACTCGATCCTCATCGACGAGGCCCGCACGCCGCTGATCATCTCCGGGCCCGCCCAGGGCGAGGCCAACCGGTGGTACGCGGAGTTCGCCCGCGTGGTGCGGCGCCTCGAGGAGGGCACCCACTACGAGGTGGACCACAAGAAGAAGACGGTGGGCATCCTCGAGCCGGGCATCGAGGCCGTGGAAGACCACCTCGGCATCGTGAACCTCTACGAGTCCCAGAACACCACCCTCATCCAGTTCCTGAACAACGCCGTGAAGGCCAAGGAGCTGTTCAAGCGGGACAAGGACTACGTGGTGCTGGACGGCGAGGTCCAGATCGTCGACGAGCACACCGGCCGCGTGCTCGCGGGCCGACGCTACAACGAGGGCGTCCACCAGGCGATCGAGGCCAAGGAGGGCGTGGAGGTCAAGCCCGAGAACCAGACGCTGGCCACCGTGACGCTGCAGAACTACTTTCGCGGCTACGACAAGCTCTCCGGCATGACCGGCACCGCGGAGACCGAGGCCGCCGAGTTCACGTCCACCTACGGCCTGGGCGTCGTGGTGATCCCCCCGAACAGGCCGAAGCAGCGCGTTGACCGCAACGATCTCGTGTACAAGAACGAGAAGGTCAAGTTCGACGCCGTCGTCAAGGACATCGTCGAGCGCCACGCCGCCCGGCAGCCCGTGCTCGTGGGCACCACGTCCGTGGAGAAGTCCGAGTACCTCTCCACGCTCCTGGCCAAGGAGGGCATCCGCCATGAGGTGCTCAACGCGAAGAACCACGCGCGCGAGGCCGCGATCGTCGCGCAGGCCGGCCGCCCGGGCGCGGTCACCGTGGCCACCAACATGGCCGGCCGCGGCACCGACATCATGCTCGGCGGCAACGCCGAGTTCGCGGCCGTGGCCCGCATGCAGGAGCTCGGCCTCGACGCCACCGAGCATCCGGAGGAGTACGAGGCCCGCTGGCCCGCCGTGCTCGAGGAGGCGACGGCGGCCGTCCGGGAGGACCACGACGCCGTGATCGAGGCCGGGGGCCTCTACGTGCTCGGGACCGAGCGCCACGACTCCCGCCGCATCGACAACCAGCTGCGCGGCCGCTCCGGCCGTCAGGGCGACCCGGGCGAGTCCCGCTTCTACCTGTCCCTGACGGACGAGCTGATGCGCAACTTCAACCCGGGCGCGGCGCAGCGGATCATGAACAGCTCCTCCATCCCGGACGACATGGCCCTCGAGTTCAAGATGGTCTCCGCGGCCATCCAGAACGCGCAGACCCAGGTGGAGGGCCGCAACGCGGAGCAGCGCAAGAACGTCCTCAAGTACGACGACGTGATGAACCGCCAGCGTGAGGCCATCTACGCGGACCGCCGCTCCATCCTCGAGGGCGAGGACCTCGCGGCGCGGGTGCGCCAGTTCGTGGAGGACGCCGTCGGCGGCATCGTGGACGCCGCCACCCAGCACGGCCACCCCACGGAGTGGGACCTGGACGCCCTGTGGGCGGACCTCGCCCAGCTCTACCCGGTGGGCATCAGCCAGGAGGACGTGCTCGCCGAGACCGGCGGACGGGGCCGCCTCAAGGCCACGACCCTGCGCCGCGAGCTGGTCTCCGACGCCCTGCTGGCCTACGAGGATCGCGAGGCGCAGGTGGGCTCCGAGGCGCTGCGCGAGGCCGAGCGGCGCGTCGTGCTCTCCGTGATCGGGCGCAAGTGGCAGGAGCACCTCTACGAGATGGACTACCTCAAGGAGGGCATCGGCCTGCGCGCGATGGCCCAGCGAGAGCCGCTGGTGGAGTACCAGCGCGAGGGCTACACCCTGTTCCAGGCGATGCTCGCCGCGATCCGCGAGGAGTCCGTCCGCACCCTCTTCCAGGCGCAGATCTCCGCCGCCCCGGCCCCGACGAGCCTGCCGGGGATCAAGGACGCCCGCGCGGCCACCATGACGCCGCAGATCAGCGTGGAGGGCGTGGACGCCCCGCGGCAGCCCGCGCAGCTGCGCCTGAGCGGTCCCTCGGAGGACGGCACGGCCACGGCCACCCAGGTGACCACGGAGTCCGGGGCCACTGTGGAGGCCGGCACGAACCGCCGGTCCCGCCGCGCCGCCCAGCGACGCGAACGCCGCGACTGACGGGGCGGGCCGGCGTCAGCCCATCTCGACCGTGGTCACCTTCCACCGGCTGAGACGGCGCTCGAGACGAAGGGCGAAGGCCCGGGCGCGCCCGTCGGTGAACACCGTGGCGCTGGCCTCGATCCGGCCGGGGGCGACCTCGCACACCCGTGCGCCCACCGGTCGGGGCGGCGGCGTGCCGGTGCCGCGCGTCGCCGGAGACGAGGCGAGCAGCTCCAGCCGCCGTGCGACCTTGTCGTAGACCTCCGGGGAGAGCCAGCCGGCGAGCTCGCGCAGCGGACGCCGACCCGCCTCCACCTCGACGCACGCGACGGCGACGACCGCGACGAGCGACCTGGCGCGACGCAGCTCCTCACGTCCCTGCTCCGCGGCGGCCCGCCGCGCCAGCTCCTCCGTGCCGGGCAGTGCGGAGGGCCGGCGGGCAGGGCCGTGCAGCAGGCTCTCCTGGCCAGGGCGGCCCTGCCCTCGGACGGGTGGTGCGGACGACGGGCGGGACATGGCGACGGGCGGGCGGGCGGCGGCGAGAGCGGTCATGGGATCCTCCGGGAGGCTGAGGGCAGGGGGACGGCGGGCGGAATGGTCGAGACGGGTGCCGGGGTCGGAGTGGACCGCGCGTGTCATCGGCGGGCTCCGCCGGCCTCGGGGACATGGGGGGAGAAGACCGGGGCCACCAGCACGGTGCCCGGCAGGATCAGGTGGGGGTCGTCGCCGATGACCGCCCGATTGGCCCGGTACCACTCACGCCAGCGCAGGTCGACCTCGCGCAGCGTCGCGTCCGGGCCGAGCTCCTCCTCGGCGATGTCCCACAGGCAGTCCCCGGACCGCACGGTCACCGTGGGCCGATCCTGCGTCGGCCGCTCCGCGGAGCCGGGCGGGGCAGGGGCGGGGGAGCGCGGCATCCAGCCAGCGTCGGGCAGCGGTCCGGGGACCGTGCCGATTCGAGGCGTGGGGCTCGGTGCGGCTGTCCACGACGCATCGGCGAGCGCCGCCGCCGTGGCGGGGGCCGGCGCGGGTGCGGCCCAGGCGGCGGGGGCACCGATGAGGTGGAGCCCCAGGACGGCGCAGGCCGCCCGCCGCATCACGGCGGGGGCCATGCGGGAGCCGATCCGGGTGAGCCCGCGGTGGCCCGCGCGCTCACCGAACGCCATGAGGGCGATGCCGAGCGCGCCGAGACACCACCACAGGAGGAGGAGGGCACCGGCGCCCCCGGCCGCGAGGCCGAGGGCGTGCGTCAGCTGAGGGCCGGGGCCGTGCGGAGCGGACGCCGTCAACGTGGCGGCCGAGAGGAGCAGGACGGGCCCCGAGAGGGTCAGCAGGACGGTCCCCGCCACGTCGGTGCGCGTCGCGGACCCCGCTGTGTGGGCGGCGTGATGGTCAAGGATGTGCGGCATGGTCCCCTCCAGGCCTGGTGCGGTGCCGGCCCCGTGGCCGGTGTCGCTTGACGATCCATAGTCAAACCTGGTCCCGTTCGATTGTCAATGGTGTCCTTTGATGTCGTTTGCTGTCGTTTGCTGTCGTTCGGTGACGTGGCGACGTCGGACGGACGGCGCACCTCATCCCGCCGCTGCCGCACCCCTAGGCTGGCGGCATGCGGTGGGACGGACTGTTCGAGGACATCGAGGCGCGCTGGGCAGACCTCGGGTGGCAGGGCACGGTGGCCGAGGCCGCCGAGCTCACGCGCGCGGAGTGGGCCGGGATCACGCTGGCGGACCGGCTCCGCGGCGCCCGCGGCGCGGACCTCCGCGTGCACCTCGTGGGGGGACAGGCCCTCCACGTCCGGGTGCGGACCGTGGGGCGGACGTGGTTCGGCGTCGACCTGACCGGAGGCGGCTCCGCCGTCGTGCGGACGGCCGCGGTGGCGGCCGTCGAGGGGTCGCTGGGCGCCGCCGTCCCCGAGCCTGCCGGCGTGGCCGGCGAGATCGGGCTGGCGGCGGTGCTGCGCGGCGTGGCGCGTTCGCGTGCCGCCGTCACGGTGGTCGGCCTGCGGGGCGATGTGATCGTGGAGGGGACGGTGGACCGGGTCGGCGCGGACCACCTGGACATCGCCCGCCACGCCCGCGACGAGGCGCGCCGCCGCGGAGCGGTGCGGGGCGTGCTCGTGGTGCCGTTCTCCGCGGTCGGGCTCGTGCGGGGCGCGGAGGGGCTGGAGTGAGGACGGGACCGACGGGCCGGCTCAGCGCACGTCCGCGTCCATGTCCGTTCCGGACTCCGCCCACTCCCGCACGCGGGCCTGCGTGCGCTCCATCTGGCGCTGGATGAACTCGTCCAGCCAGGACTGCTCGATCCGCCACTGGCCGCGGCCTCCGACCTGGATGGCCTGGAGCTCGCCGCTGCGCACGAGCGCGCGAGCCTGCCCGGCCGAGACGTTGAGGACCTCGGCCACGTCCGTCAGGGTCAGAAAGCGCTGCACGATGCTCCTCCACGGTCGTCGCCCCGGAGCTCCGAGGCGGGCGGACGCGGTCGGGGTCGCGACCGCGTCGTCGTCCCCCATTGAATCGTGTCCGGGACGGCTCCGGACACTTTTCCACACCCAGGCGCCAGGCATGGGATCCCGCGCCGTCGGTGGATACCCTGGTGCCAGCGCGGGGCGGGGGAGGCACCGACGGGGTGCTCGGGCCCGCGCGGCCCCTCGCCGGGCCCGTCCTGAAGGGGGACCCACCGTGTCCATGCACGTCAACGCGCCGGCCGAGGGCACGCGACTGCGTCGTCCGCGGTGGCGGGATCCGCGTCTGATCGTCGGGCTCGTGCTGGTGCTCGTCTCGGTCGCGGGGGTCGTCGCCCTGGTCTCCGCCTCCCAGCGCACCCAGTCGTACTGGGCGGCCACGCGGGACATCGTCCCCGGAGCCCCCGTCGAGGCGGAGCAGTTCGCGCCCGCGGAGGCCAACCTCGGCGACGCCGGGCACCTCTACCTGCGCGCAGACGGGCCGCCGCCCGCGGGCCGCGTGGCGTCGGGGACCGTGCGGGCGGGCGAGCTGGTGCCGCTGCGCCTGCTCGGAGAGGTCGACCCCCAGCGTCGCCGGCCCGTCGGGGTGGAGCTCGACGAGCCGCTGCCGGACGGCGTCGGGGTCGGTGACCGGGTGGACGTGTGGGTCGCCGCGCCGGTGGAGGGCGGCCGCGGTCACGCGGACCCGCAGCGGCTCGCGGAGGGGATCGAGATCATCGAGCTCGCCGAGGACCAGGGCGCCCTGGGGGGAGGACCCACCGCACGCGTGCAGCTCATGGTGGACGAGGACGTGCTGCCGCGCCTGCTCGACGCGAAGGTCACGGACGCCCGCATCACGGTGGTCCCCGCCCTCGGGGCGGCCTGATCGTGCGGATCTCCCTGGCCGTCACCGTGGCGCCCGGCACGGACCTCATCGGGGTCCTCGAACGCAGTCAGAGGGAGGTCACGGTCCTGCGTCGCGCCGCCGACCTCGCCGAGCTGATCGCGGCCGCACGCTCCGGCATGGTGGACGCCGTGCTGGTGGCCGGTGGATCGGACGAGCTGACCCGCGCGTTCCTGGACGAGCTCGAGGCGGCCCCGCGGCCCGTGGGCATCGTGGCCCTGAGCGACATCCGCTCCGAGCGGGTCCGCCTCCGCGGGCTCGGCGTGCCGTGCCTGCGCGCCGACGCCGCGCCCCTCGAGCTGGCCCGCGCGATCCAGGACGCGGCGCGCGCCGCCGCACTGGGGGTGCAGCCCACGGCCGGCCTGGCCGAGGAGGAGTCGGATGGAGTGGAGGCCCTCGTGGACTCCGTGGACGCCGTCCCCGGCACCGTGGAGGTCGACACCGGATCCCTCCCGGTGGGCGTCGATCCCACGGCGCGCTGGGATCTCGCAGGGCAGCCCGTGCCGGACTCCGCGTTCTCCGAGGTGTGGGGCGGCCCCGCGCCGGACACCGGCGAGGGTGCCGCCACGACGGACGGCGGTGCGGCCCTCACGGTGCTGACCGAGGACGTGGGGGACGATGCGCCGAAGGCGGCGACGGACGACGGCGGCCCGGGCGACGGTGCGTCGGGACGGGGGCCGAGTCGGGTCGTCGTGGTCTGGGGACCCACGGGCGCCCCGGGCCGCACCACCGTCGCGGTGAACGTGGCGGCCGAGCTGGCGCTCACGGGGCTGGCCACCCTCCTGGTAGACCTGGACACCTACGGACCGGCCGTCGGCGCACATCTGGGCTTGGCCGACGAGACGGCGGGCGTGTCCCGGGCTGCACGACGGGCGGACCGTGAGCGCATCACGGCCGCCGACCTCGTGGAGGCCGCCGTGCGCGTCCGTGTGGCCGGCGCGGAGATGGACGTGCTCACGGGCTTGTCCCGGCCGGACCGCTGGCCGGAGGTGCGGGGCTCGGCCGTCGAGCGCATCCTGGGCGCGGCACGCGAGCACTGGGACCGCGTGGTCGTGGACGTGGGCTTCAGCCTCGAGGAGGACGAGGAGCTCTCCTTCGACGTCCCCGCCCCACAGCGCAACGCCGCCACGCTCGCCGCGCTCGGCGCCGCAGACCGGGTGCTGGCGGTGGGGACGGCGGACGCCGTGGGCCTCCCGCGGCTCATCCGAGGGGTCGAGGCGCTCGGCCGCACGGTGACCGCCGAGGGCATCGGCGTGGTGGTGAACCGCACGCGGGCCGGGGCGTCCGGGGTGTCGCCGCGGGCCCAGGTGAGCTCGGTCTGGGCGCGCTACGGACCTCCCGTGCCCGTGGCCGCGTTCCTTCCGTGGGACCCGGGCGCCGCGGACCGTGCACTGCTGGGCGGGCAGGTGCTCGCCGAGGCGGCCCCGTCCAGCCCCCTGCGCCGGGCCGTCGCGTCCCTCGCGCGCAGGGAGGGGGCCGTGCCGCCGGGGGACGGGCGCCGTCGGCGGCGGGCGACGCGGTCGGGCACGGAGGACGACGCTGCCGCAGGGCGGCGGGGGAGCGGCCGTAGGCTGGTCCCATGGTCAGCACTCTCGCGTCGGACCCCCTGAACTCGCACCCCGACCTGGGGGAGCAGGAGCGCTCCTGGCTGCAGATGCTTGTGGGGGACTGGCAGCTCGTCGCCGACCTCGGCCTCGCCGACCTCGTCCTCTGGTACCCCGTGCCGCACACCGAGCCGGCCGGCGGCTACGTGGCCGTGGCCCAGGTGCGTCCCTTCACGGCCCCCACGCTGTTCCAGCGCGACATCGTCGGCTCTCGGGTCCGCGCCGACCTGCGTGCCCTCGTGGACCGGGTGTGGCGGGCCGACGCCCCGGGCGAGGGCGTGGAGCCCGTGGTCGCTCCTGGCGGCACCCTCCAGGTGCGGCTGTGGCCCGTGGTCCGCGAGGGGCGGGTAATCGGCGTGGTCAGCGCCCACGCGGACCCGAACAGCCGGCCCGCCCGCTCGGCGATCGAGGAGAACTACGGCGCTGCCGCGGACCAGCTGCTCGACATGATGCAGCATGGCCGCTGGCCCGACCCGGAGGATCCGCCGGCCTTCTGGATCGGGGGAACCCCGCGCGTCGGCGACGGGCTCGTGGTGCTGGGCGCGGACTCGCGGGCGCGCTTCACGAGCCCGAACGCGGTCTCGGCCCTGCGACGCCTCGGCGTGACCGCACCGCTGCTCGGGCGTGCGCTCACGGACATCCTGCTGAGCACCGCCGCGGCTCGGCGTCCCGTGGAGGAGGGCGCGTGGTCCATCCTCGGCGGCCGGCGGGCCGGGCGCACCGAGGTGCAGGCCGGCGGCGCCACCCTGACGGTGCGCAGTGTCCCCCTGCGTGGCGGTGACGGCTGGACGGGCGCGCTCCTCATGCTCCGCGACGTCACTGAGCTCCGCCGTCAGGAGCAGCGTCTCGTGAGCAAGGACGCCACGATCCGCGAGATCCACCACCGCGTGAAGAACAACCTGCAGACCGTGGGCTCGCTGCTGCGGATCCAGGCCAGGCGGATGGACTCCACTGAGGCCGGGCGTGCACTGCGTCAGGCGATGCAGCGCGTGGACACCATCGCGCTCGTGCATCAGACGCTCAGCGAGGAGATCGACGGCCACATCCCCGTGGACGGCCTCCTGCAGCGGCAGTTCCGGCTCGCGGTGGAGGTGGCGGGCGACGGCCGGCCGCTCGCCACGGAGGTGACGGGGGAGTTCGGCGAGCTCCCGACGCACGTGGCCACGCCGCTGGCCCTCGTGCTCAACGAGCTGGCCACGAACGCGGTGGAGCATGGGACCGGGCCGGGCGGGGGGCACGTCGCGCTGCGCGCGCGTCAGGAGGACACGCCCTCGGGCCGTGTCCTGGTGGTCACGGTGGAGGACGGCGGAACAGGGGCTCCCCTCGAGGGGGAGGCGGGCGACTTCCAGCCGGCGCCGACGTCGTCGGGGCTCGGGCTGCGGATCGTGCAGACGCTGGTGGAGGGGGACCTGCGGGGCGCCATCCGCTGGGAGCGGCGCCCCGACGGCGGCACGCGTGTCAGCGTGCGGGTGCCAGCGTCCTGACGCCGCGTCGGCGGGTCAGGACGCGCGGCGCGCGCGGGCGGCCCGGCGCTTCATGGCCCGGCGCTCGTCCTCGCTCATGCCGCCCCAGACGCCGGAGTCCTGGCCGGACTCCATGGCCCACTTGAGGCACGTGTCGATCACGTCGCACGTGCGGCACACGGCCTTGGCCTCCTCGATCTGGAGGAGGGCCGGGCCGGTGTTGCCCACCGGGAAGAAGAGCTCCGGGTCCTTGTCGAGACACGCGGCCTTGCTGCGCCAATCCATGGGGATGCTCGCTTTCTGTCTAGTGTCCCGGGTCCGTCGTGGGTCCCCGGGGAGTCGTGGCCGCGGCCTGGAGTGGGCGCTCGGGGCTCCACGGGCTCTGGGCCGGGCCCCGGGGCGTGCACGACCCGGTCATCAGAACGGGGACCGAGTCTTGGCGATTCGGCCCCCGTCGATTGCATTGGGAACAATCCTCGCACGGGGCCCCAGTGTGAACAAGAGGTGAATGACAACGATCACAGGCCGCGAGGGTGAGTCGTTCGTCACCTCGGCGACCGGCATCCGCGGCCGGGAGCGCGTAGCGTGGAGCCGGCCGCGCGCACCGCTGCCGACCGCCCATCGTCGTCTCGACCACCCGAAGGGGAGTCCGCCATGGCCCCGTCCCGTCGCCGCCCGCCCGCGGCCGTCCTGCTGGTGGCGGGCGTGCTCGCCGCCCAGTCGATCGCCCTGCTGTGGCTCGCCGTGGACGCCCTGGCCCACGTGGGCGGCGGCGTCCTGCCGTCCGGAGCCCAGGTGTTCCTCGCGGTGCTCTACCTGCTGCTCGGGGTGTGGGTCGGCGCCGCCGCCGTGGCCATGGTGCGCGGGCGTGCCTGGAGTCGGGGCGCCACCACCGCGGTGCAGCTGTTCGCCGTGCTGCTCTCGTGGTGGCTCATCAGCATGGGCGCCGCACCGCTGGGGGCGGGGCTGCTGGTGCTCTCCGGCGCCGCCCTCATCGCGCTGTTCACGGGTCCGGTCACCCGGCACCTCTCACCCGCCTCCGATGGGACGCCCGCCGGCGCGGACCGCCGCTGAGGGGTCAGCCGGCACGGACCCGGGCTCCGGGACGACGACGGGCCGCCGCCTCCGAGGGAGGCGGCGGCCCGTCTGTGGCGGGCGCGGTCAGTTGACCGGGCCGGTGAGCTTCTCGCCCGGGCCCTTGCCCGGCGCGTCCGGGAAGGGGGAGGCCTCGCGGAAGGCGAGCTGCAGGGAGCGCAGGCCGTCGCGGAGCGGGCCGGCGTGCTGACTGCCGATCTCGGAGGCGGCGGACACCACGAGGCCGGCGAGGGCCGTGATGAGCTTGCGGGCCTCGTCGAGGTCGATGAGCTCTCGCGCGTCCGGGCTGTCGGCGAGTCCCACCTTCACGGCGGCGGCGGTCATGAGGTGCACGGCCGTGGTGGTGATGACCTCCACGGCGGGGACCTCGTGGATGTCGCGGATCTCGGCCGGCGCGCCGGCGTCCTGCGGGGCCTGGGGGTGACGTTCATCGGTCATGGTGGTAAGCTTCCCACAGACCACTCCCGGTCTGCGCACGCAGCAGTCTGGCCCACGGGCCCGGCGCCGCGGCGTCAGCCCCGGGAGGACAAGTGGAGGCCTCCTCCCACCCGCGTCAGCAGCATGTCCGGCACCACCGGGCCGAGTTGCCGGGTCACCGATCGGTCCGCCGGGTGCATCACGCCCGTCGCGTCCCGTTGTCGAGGGTCCCGTCCGTCGGGATCGCGTCGAGGCCTCCGTCTGCGTCACCGCAGGGGAGGCCTTCTCTCGTTTCAGAGGCCCGTCCTGTCGCGCCGCGCGGAGTCCACCCCGTCGTCTCAACACAGGAGTAGCGCCATCAGCGATCCCCGCATCAACGAGCGTATTCGCGTTCCGGAAGTCCGCCTCGTCGGCCCGAACGGCGAGCAGGCCGGCATCGTCCGCATCGAGGACGCACTGCGGCTCGCGGCCGAGGCCGACCTCGACCTCGTGGAGGTGGCCCCCACGGCCAAGCCTCCGGTGTGCAAGCTGATGGACTTCGGCAAGTACAAGTACGAGGCCGCCGTGAAGGCCCGTGAATCGCGCAAGAACCAGGTGAACACGGTCCTCAAGGAGGTCCGCTTCCGCCTGAAGATCGACACGCACGACTACGAGACGAAGACCGGCCACGCCAAGAAGTTCCTGGGCCAGGGTGACAAGGTGAAGGCCATCATCCAGTTCCGCGGCCGCGAGCAGCAGCGCCCGGAGCTCGGCATCAAGCTCCTGCACAAGTTCGCGGAGGACGTTGCGGACCTGGGCAGCGTCGAGTCGCAGCCGCGCCAGGACGGTCGCAACATGGTCATGGTCATCGGCCCGCACAAGACCAAGGCGGAGGCCCGCGCCGAGCAGCGCAAGGACTCCGGCGAGGGTCATCGCGAGCGTGCCGACGGCGGCTCGCGCCGTGACCAGGCCGTCCGTGAGGCGCGTGCCGCCGCGGAGAAGAAGGCCAAGGAGAACGCCGCGCCCGTCTCGAACTCGGTGGGCGACGCGTTCCCGGAGGAGCTGCGCCGTCTCGCGGCCGAGCCGCGCACCACCCCGTCGGCTCCCGCGGTGGAGGCCCCCGAGGCCGCGGCGTCGCAGGCGCCCTCCGAGTCCGTGAAGGCCCCCGCGCCGCAGGCCCGCCCGGCGGCCCAGGAGCGGCCCGCCCGCCCGCAGGCGGCTCCGCGTCCGCAGTCCGCGCCCCGCTCGGCCGCGCCCCGCTCGGCCGAGCCGCGGCGCGGCGCCGCGCCGACCTCGGAGTCCGCTCCGCGCCCCGCGGCCCAGCCGAGCGCCCCGGCACCGGCCACCCAGCCGGCGTCGGCGCCGAAGCCCGCCGCCGCCCCCAAGCCCGTCGCGGCCCCGAAGCCCGGTGCCCCCAAGCCGGGCGCCGGTCGGCCGATGCCCACCCCGCCCAAGCCCGGCGCCCCGCGTGGCGGTGCGCCGAAGCCGGGCGCCAAGGGGGCCTGAGCGTCGACGTCGGCCCTCGGGCCGTCCCAGTCCAGCCCATCCCGCACGGGATGGGTGAGCACAGCACTGCCGCACCACCCGCGTCCGGCAGCTGAAGAACGAAGGAGAACGGCAGCCATGCCGAAGATGAAGACCCACAGCGGTGCCAAGAAGCGCTTCCGCGTGACCGGCTCCGGCAAGATCATGCGCCAGCAGGCCAACCGCCGCCACTACCTGGAGCACAAGTCCTCGCGCCTGACCCGCCGCCTCGCCGGCGACAAGGTCGTCTCCAAGGGCAGCATCAAGACCATCAAGCGGATGCTCGGCATCTGATCACCCCCGTCCGGCCCTGTGCCGGGCACCCTCCCGCCGACGTGCTCTCGGACGCACCGGCGGGGCATCACAGATAGGAGTCGCACGTGGCACGTGTGAAGCGGGCAGTGAACGCCCACAAGAAGCGTCGGACCATGCTGGACCGCGCGTCCGGCTACCGCGGTCAGCGGTCTCGCCTGTACCGCAAGGCGAAGGAGCAGCTGCTCCACTCGTTCACCTACAACTACCAGCACCGTCACAAGCGCAAGGGCGACTTCCGTCGCCTGTGGATCACCCGCATCAACGCGGCCGCCCGCGCCAACGGCATGACCTACAACCGCTTCATGCAGGGCCTGAAGCTGGCCGGCGTCGAGGTCGACCGCCGCATGCTGGCCGAGATCGCCGTCTCGGACGCCGCCACCTTCACCGCCCTGGTGAAGACCGCGCGCGCCGCGCTGCCCGCGGACGTGAACGCCCCGGCCGCCGGCCGCTGAGCCGACACGGAGCGCGCGTCGCGCGGTTCGCGCGCGAACGTGAGCACCACGCCGATGGGGGCGGGCCGATTCCGGCCCGCCCCCATCGGCGTCCCCGCCCCTGCCCCACCCCGAAGGAGCCCCCGCATGACCCCGGACGCCGCCCTGCTGGCCAATCCCCGGGCGGACCGCGTCCGTGCCGTGGCCGCACTGGCCACCCGTTCCGCCCGACGCCGCACGGGCACGTTCCTCGTGGAGGGCCCCCAGGGGTGCCGCGAAGCCCTGCGCGCCCACCTGGGCGAGGGGCCGGCGCCCGTCGAGCAATGGCCCGCCGGCCACGTCCTGGTGCAGGTGTTCGTGGGGGAGGGGCTCGCCGAGCGCGACCCGGACCTTGCCGCACTGGTGGGGCGCCTGACCGACGTGCCCGTGCGCACGGCCACGGCCGAGGTGCTCGGCGCGATGTCGGATGCGGTGACGGCACAGGGGATCGTGGCGGTGGCCCGGATCCCCGAGGAGCGCTCGGCGTCGGCCGTGCTGGAGGGCGCCCGCCTGGCCGCGGTGCTCTGCCGGGTGCAGGACCCTGGCAACGCGGGGACCGTCCTGCGGGCCGCGGACGCCGCGGGCGCGGACGCCGTGGTCCTCACCCCGGGCTCCGTGGACCCCTTCAACCCTAAGGTGGTGCGGTCCACCGCGGGATCGCTCTTCCACGTGCCGTTGGCGGTCGGCGTGCCGGTGGGAGAGGCGGCGGAGCGGGCGCGGGCCGCGGGCCTGCAGGTGTGGGCGGCCGACGGCTATGCGCCGGACCGCCTGGACACGCTGCCCCGTGACATCACGGGCGGGCCCACGGCGTGGCTGTTCGGCAACGAGGCCCAGGGCCTGGACGACGAGGAGATGTCCCGGGCCGACCGTCGCGTGGCGGTGCCGCTGTACGGGGCGGCCGAGTCCCTGAACGTGGGCACGGCCGCCACGGTGTGCCTCTACGCCTCCGCGATGGCGGCTCCGCGCGACGGAGACGCCCGGGCCGACCGGGCCTGACCTCGGGACCCGGCGGACGCGGGAGGCCCGCGATGCGGGCATGCGAAAGGGGTGGGAGACCGGGTGTCCGGTCTCCCACCCCTTTCAGGCGGTGCGTGTCAGATCGCGAGAATCAGACGCGGGTGCCGCGGCCCATGCGGCCGGCGACGGCCTGCCAGATGGCGGCAACGATGACGCCGCCCAGGATCGCGAAGATCCAGGTGGTCAGGGAGAAGAACTCCTGGTTGGGGTTGAAGCCCAGGAGCTGGCCGATCCAGCCGCCGAGGAGGGCGCCGAGGACGCCGGTGATGAGCGCGCCGATCCAGCCCGAGCCCTGCGAGCCGGGGAGGATCATGCGGGCGATGGCGCCGGCGATGAGGCCGAGGATGATCCAAGCAATGAAGCCCATGATGAAGACCTTTCGATGGTGGGACGTGCACTTGTGTGACGCCGTTACGCCTGCGACTGTATCAACCCCTATGGGGGTATGTCACCCGCTGACAACCGATCAATGCGGTGACCCGACTCTCATTTTCCCGATGCGGAAATCCGTCTGCGGCTCACCAGGATCAGGGAAAGTGCCAGTCCGAGCGCCGCGATCCCCGCGCCGATCGTGGGCGGGACCTGCAGGGATGCCCCCGCGCCGATCGCCGTCGCCCCCACCCAGGCGCCCATCGCGTTGGCCATGTTCAGCGCGGAGTGATTGAGGGACCCGGCCAGCTGCGGGGCGGACGGCGCGGAGTCCACCAGCAGCACCTGGAGGGCCGGGGCGATGCCGGAGCCGGTCACCGCCACCAGGAAGAGGAACACGATCATGACGGGCAGCCACGAGGCGGTGAGGCCGACACCGAGCAGCGCCACCGCGCTCGCCGCGAAGCTCACGCGCAGGGTCAGCACGGGGTCGCGGTCGGTGAGGGCGCCGCCCACGAGCGTCCCGACCACCATGCCCACGCCGTAGAGCGCCAGGACGGCGGGGACCCACCGCGGATCCAGCCCCGCGACCCGGGTCAGGAGCGGGGTGATGTAGGTGTAGAGGGCGAACATCCCCGCGAACCCGATCACCCCGACGGCGACGGTCGCCCACAGCCGCGGGGAGGCCAGGCCACGGACCTCGTTCGCCACGGACGAGCCCGGCGGGGCGGGCACCGGAGGCACGAGGAACGCGGTCGCCGCGATGCAGCCGACGGCGCAGATCGCCACGATCACGAACATCCAGCGCCAGCCGGACGCCTGGCCCACGGCCGTGGCCAGGGGCACCCCGATCACGTTGGCCACCGAGAGCCCCGCCATGACCCATGCGATCGCCTGGCCGCGCCGGGCGGGGCCGGCGAGGTCCGCGGCCGCGAGGGCGGCGGCGGAGAAGAACGCACCGTGGGGCAGGCCCGAGACGAAGCGCGCGAGCATCATGGTGGTGATGTCCGGGGCCAGCAGGGAGGCCGCGTGGCCGATCGCGAAGAGGGCCATGAGCAGCATGCTCGTGAGCCGGCGGTCCATGCGCGCGCACGCGGCGGCCAGGACGGGGGCGCCCACGACCACGCCGAGGGCGTACATGGAGATGAGCACGCCACCGGTCTCCAGTCCCACGCCGAGGTCGTCGACCGCCTGCGGCAGGAGCCCCATCATCGCGAACTCAGTGGTGCCGATCGCGAAGCTGCCGAGGGCGAGCGCCAGGATCGCGGGGAGCAGGCGCGCGGGGCGGCGCCGCACGAGGGCGTCGGGCCCGGAGGGGGTGGGGGAGTCGGGAGAGGGGGTCAGCACCGCTCAAGCCTACGGAGTGCACCGGGCGGGTCGCCGCCGCTGGCTAGGGTGGCCACATGACCTCCGACACATCGCACGCCACGCCCACCGTGCCGCCCCCGCTGCCGAGGCGGACGGTGGTGGGTGTCGCCCTCCTCGACGACGCCGCGGCCCCGCGCGTCCTCCTGGCGGCCCGCCGCAGCGCCCCCGCGTCCCTGGCCGGGCTGTGGGAGTTCCCGGGCGGCAAGGTCGAGCCGGGGGAGTCGGACCGCGAGGCGCTACTGCGCGAGGTCCGGGAGGAGCTCGGCGCGCGCGTGCGGCTGGGCGCGGAGGTGGCGGCCCCGGAGACGATCGGATGGAAGCTGGCCGACGGCGCCCGGATGCGCGTGTTCTACGGCGTCCTCGAGGAGGGATCGGCCGAACCGGCGGCCCTGCAGGACCATGACCGGCTCGCGTGGACGCCCCTGACCGCCGAGGACCTCCACGCCCACCCGTGGATCCCCGCCGACCGGCCGATCGTGGACGCCGTGCTGGCGCAGCTGGAGGACGCCTTCGCCTGACCGCGGCGGCCGCCGCTCTCAGAAGAGCGCGGGCTGCGCCTCCGCGAGGTCCGAGCGACCCGCCGTCGGCCCGGGACGCCCCGTCCGCCGCGGCGCGGGAGCGGGGGAGCCGTCCGGGCGCGGGCCGTCGTCGCGCCGCACGCCGTGCGCGCCGTGGCGGCCGAGCCCGTGCCGCCGGGCGGCCTCGGCCGCGGACCGCGCGAGCGTGCGGCGGTAGGCGGCCGGGGCATACGAGGACCGGGCGTACATCTGGCGGTACCCCTCCAGCAGATGGGGATGGTCCCGCTCGATCCACGCGAGGTACCACTCCCGGGCGCCGGGACGCAGGTGGAGGGCGCCGGCCAGCGCGTGGGCGGCGCCCGCTCCGGAGACCGCCCGCATGAGCGCGTCGATCTGCCCCTCCGAGTCCGTCAGCCACGGCAACAGGGGCATGGCCATGACGGTGACCTCGGCCCCGGCGGAGGCGAGCTGCTCGATGAGGCGCAGCCGCGCGGCCGGGGACGGCGTCCCCGGCTCCACCGCCGCCGCCACGGACGGGTCCAGGACCGCCAGGGAGAGGGAGACCTGCACGGGCACGGACCGGGAGGCGGCACGCAGCAGCGGGACGTCCCGAGCGAGCAGGGTGCCCTTGGTGAGCACGGAGAACGGGGTGCCCGAGTCCGCGAGCGCGGCGATGATCCCGGGCATGAGCCGGTACCGGCCCTCAGCGCGCTGGTAGGGGTCCGTGTTGGTGCCCAGCGCCACGCTCTGGCGGCCCCACGTGGGCCGCGCGAGCTCCCGGCGCAGCACCTCGGGGGCGTTCACCTTCACCACGATCTGCCGGTCGAAGTCCGCCCCGGCGTCCAGGTTCAGGAACGAGTGCGTGCTGCGGGCGTAGCAGTACCGGCACGCGTGGGTGCAGCCGCGGTACGGGTTCACGGTCCAGCGGAACGGCATGGCCGAGGACTCCGGGACGGAGTTCAGCACGCTCTTGGCCAGGACCTCGTGGAACGTGATGCCCGCGAACTCGGGCGTGGTGATGCTCCGCTGCAGGTCCGAGAGCGGGAGCAGAGCGGGGGCTCCGGCCGGTGTGCCGTCCTCCGCCTGCTCGGATCCGCCCTCGGACCGCAGGGTCTGCGCTTCCCATCGCATGACCTCAGTAGAACACATGTTCGAATGCCATCGCAAGCATGTTCGAGTCCTCCTCGCGCCTACCCTGGGCGCATGACCGTCCACGCCACCCCCGTCCGCGTCCTCCTCACGGGCTTCGAGCCCTTCGGCGGGGACGCCCACAACCCCTCGATCGCCGCCGCGCGCGCCGCCGTCAGCCTCCTTTCGGCGCAGGGGGTGAGCGCGCACGCCGTCGAGCTGCCGTGCGTGTTCGCCGCGGCCGGGCCCGCGCTGGCCGCCGCACTGGAGGAGACGCGCCCGGAGGCCGTGGTCGCCGTCGGGCTGGCGGGCGGCACCGGGTCCGTGCGCGTGGAGCGCGTGGCCGTGAACCTGCAGGACGCCCGCATTCCCGACAACGCGGGGGACCAGCCGGTGGACCGGCCCGTGCGGCCCGGCGGCCCGGCCGCGCACTTCGCCACGCTGCCCGTCAAGCGCGCCGTCGCCCGCATCCGCGCGGCCGGCGTGCCCGCAGAGCCCTCGCTCTCGGCGGGCGCCTTCGTGTGCAACCACGTCATGTACGCGCTGCTCGACGCCCCGGGGACGGCGCGCGCCGCCGGGTTCGTGCACGTGCCGTGGGACCTCGAGCACCGGCCGACGGCGGACGCACCCGGGCTGCCGGCCGCCGACCTCGCACGCGCCGTGGCGGAGGCCGCGTTGGCCGCGCTCGACGGCGGCGCGGATCTGACCGTCCCCGGCGGCACCCTGCACTGAGGGACGCTCCGTCCGCGTCCGCGCCCGCGCCCGCGCCCGCGCCCGCGCACCGTTCCGCCCGGCCCCGATCCGCCTGACCCGGCCGCCGCTCAGCCGCGTCGCCCGAGCGGCCGGAGCGTGAGCGTGCGGATCACGGGCCGCTCCACGTAGCCGCCGCGCACCAGCCCGGCGCCACGCTCGAACGCGTTGCGGGAGGCCGGGTCGCCCGTGCGCCAGGAGGACCACGCCGCCGCGAGCGCGTAGGCCGGCAGGAACGGCAGCCCGAGGCACGCCGCGTACTGCGCCGCGTGGGCGCCCTCGTGCCGCCACAGCTCCGGTGTCATCCGCAGGCCGGGCCGGGTGAACACCACGTCGCCCACCGTGAACGCGGCCCCACCCGGGAAGGGGGCCGTCCACCCGCGCGCCTCGACGAGGCCCAGGGGACCCGGCCGCAGCTCGCAGCGCGCGACGACGGCGCCCACGAGTCCCAGGGGCGTGGACAGGTTCACGAGGTTCCACAGGCCGCGGGCCCGGGCGGCCCTCATCGGTCGGACCCCTCGGCCGCGGCCCGGCCCGGCTCCGGCACCGCGAAGTACAGGTGCGCGTGGGCCGAGCAGCCGGGGTTGAAGCCCGCCCCGCACGAGGGGCACGCCGGCGAGGCGGGGGAGGCGCCGCCGTCGCCGTCCGGGGAGGCGGCCATGGCCGCGCGATACGCGTGGACGCTCAGCTCGGCGCGGCACACTCCGCACAGGACGTGCGGCCGGTCGAAGTCCGTGGCCGGTACGGGGACGGCCGGGTGGCCGGCGAGCTCGGCGTGGCACCGGTGGCAGGGCCAGTAGGCGTCGCAGCACGCGAAGCGCATCGCGACGACGTCGCGGGGGCTCGCGTAGTGGGCGCACCGGGTCTGCCCGTCCACGGCGACCCCGCGGACGGGCACGGACGGCGGGACGGGGGCGTCGGTCATGCCGCTCAGCGTAGAGGTGTCCGTCCCCACCCGGACACTAGACTGGGCCCGCCCCCATCAGCCAGCACGCGAAGGTCGTTGCCCCCATGACACCCAGCACCGAGCCCGGCGCGGAGTCCGCCGCGCCCGCTCCGGAGATCTCCCCCGTGGACGCCGAGGCGGTGGACGCGGCCGTGCAGGCCGCCCTCGCCGCCTTCGAGTCCGCGGACGACCTGGACGAGCTCAAGGCCGCCCGCCTGGCCCACACCGGCGACCGCGCCCCGCTCACCCTGGCCAACAAGGGGATCGGTGCCCTGCCCAAGGAGCGCAAGGCCGAGGCCGGCAAGGTCATGGGCGCCGCGCGCGGCCGCATGAACAAGGCGCTCGCGGCCCGCACCGCGGTGCTGGAGGCCGAGCACGCCGAGCGGATCCTGCGCGAGGAGACCGTGGACGTGACGGCCGCCGTCCGGCGCCGCCGCCCGGGCGCCCGCCATCCGCTGTCCCTGACCATGGACCGGGTCTCCGAGATCTTCGTCGGCATGGGCTGGGAGATCGCGGAGGGCCCCGAGCTGGAGTCCGAGTGGTTCAACTTCGACGCGCTCAACTTCGCCCCGGACCACCCGGCGCGCGAGATGCAGGACACCTTCTTCGTGGAGCCCGCCGAGGCCCATCTGCTCCTGCGCACCCACACCTCCCCCGTGCAGATGCGCTCCCTCCTGGAGCGCGGCGCGCCCACCTACGTGCTCTGCCCGGGCCGCACGTTCCGCACGGATGAGCTGGACGCCACCCACACCCCGGTGTTCCACCAGTTCGAGGGCCTGGCCGTGGACCGCGGCCTCACCATGGCCCACCTGCGCGGCACGCTCGAGTACTTCGCGCGGCAGATGTTCGGCGCGGAGGCGGCCATCCGCCTGCGTCCCAACTTCTTCCCCTTCACCGAGCCCTCCGCCGAGCTGGACATCTGGCATCCTGGCGCCAAGGGCGGCCCCCGCTGGATCGAGTGGGGCGGCTGCGGCATGGTCCACCCGAACGTGCTGCGCGCCGCCGGCCTGGACCCGGACGAGTTCTCCGGCTTCGCGTTCGGCATGGGCGTGGAGCGCACGCTCATGTTCCGCAACGAGGTCCCGGACATGCGGGACATGATCGAGGGCGACGTCCGCTTCTCCCAGCACTTCGGCATGGAGGTCTGATCCAATGCGCATCCCCCTGAACTGGCTCCGGGAGTTCGTCCCCGTCCCCGCCGACCACCGCGCGGAGGACGTCATGGCGGACCTCGTCCGCGTCGGCCTCGAGGAGGAGGACGTCCACCGTCCCGCCGCCGAGCTCGAGGGCCCCATCGTGGTGGGCCAGGTGCTCACCAAGGAGCCCGAGCCCCAGAAGAACGGCAAGACCATCAACTGGTGCTCCGTCCGCGTGGTGCCCGACGGCGCCGAGCAGACCCTCACGGGCGAGGGCGTCGACCCCTCCGGCGTGCAGGGCATCGTGTGCGGCGCGCAGAACTTCGAGGTCGGGGACAAGGTGGCCGTGTGCCTGCCCGGCGCCGTCCTGCCCGGCGACTTCCGCATCAGCCCCCGCCAGACCTACGGCCACGTCTCGGCCGGCATGATGGCCTCCGTCCGCGAGCTCGGCCTGGGCGAGGACCACGAGGGCATCCTGGTGCTCTCCACCCTCGGCCTGGACCCGGAGCTCGGCGCCGACGTGCGCGACGTCCTGGACCTGCGGGACGAGGCCGCCGAGATCAACGTGACGCCGGACCGTGGCTACGTGTTCTCGATGCGCGGTGTGGCCCGCGAGTACGCGCACGCCACGGGCAGGCCGTTCACGGACCCGGCGGAGGCCGTCACCCCGCCCGCGGCCGACGACGCCGGCGTGCCCGTCACGCTCGACGACGACGCGCCCATCTACGGGAACCCGGGCTGCACGCGCTTCGTGGCCCGCACCGTGACCGGCGTGGACGCCTCCCGTCCGACGCCGCCGTGGCTGGCCTCACGGCTGCGCCTGGCCGGGATCCGCTCCATCTCCCTGCCGGTGGACATCTCCAACTACGTCATGTGGGAGCTGGGCCAGCCGCTGCACTTCTACGACGCGGACAAGCTCCAGGGCGGCATCACCGTGCGCCGGGCGGCCCCGGGGGAGACCCTCACCACGCTCGACGGCAAGGAGCGCACCCTCGACGCCGAGGACCTGGTCATCGCGGACGAGGCCGGCGCCGTGGGCCTGGCAGGCGTCATGGGCGGGGAGCGCACCGAGGTCTCGGACGCCACCACGGCCGTCGTGATCGAGTCGGCCAACTTCGATCCGGTCTCCATCGCCCGCACCCGCCGCCGCCACCGCCTGCCCTCCGAGGCCTCGAAGCGCAACGAGCGCGGCGTGGACTGGGAGGTCGCGGACGAGGCCGCCGAGCGCGCCGTGCAGCTGCTCGTCGAGCTGGCCGGCGGCGTGGCCGCCGAGGGCGTCACGGACGTCGGCGAGCGCCCGGCCCCCGCCGTCGTCGAGATGGCGGCGGACTACCCGACCGCCCGCGTGGGCGTGGAGTACACCGCGGACGAGGTCGTGGAGACCCTGCGCTCCCTCGGCGCCGAGGTGGAGGTCGGCGAGACCGGCGACGGCGGTGCGCCGCTGCTGCGCGTCACCGCTCCGTCCTGGCGCACGGACCTGCAGATCCCCGAGGACCTGGTCGAGGAGGTCGCGCGCCTGCGCGGCTACGACCAGATCCCCTCCGTGGTCCCGGTCGCGCCCCCGGGCCGCGGCTTCACGCGCGCCCAGGCCCAGCGCCGCCGCGTCGCCGCCGCGCTCGCGGCCGGCGGGCACACCGAGGTCCTGACGTACCCGTTCGTCTCCGAGGAGCAGAACCGCCGGTTCGGCGCCGCGACGGATGCGGCCGCCGACGCGCTCGAGACGGTCTCGCTCGCCAACCCGATCTCCTCCCAGTTCCGGTTCCTGCGCACCTCGCTGCTGCCGGGCCTCGTGGAGACCGCGCGCCGCAACCTGGGCCGCGGCTTCCGTGACCTCGCGCTGGCCGAGGTGGGCCGCGTGTTCCTGCCCTCGGGCGCGCTCGGCTCGCCCGAGGTGCCGCCGCGCGGCGTGCACCCCTCCGCCGAGGTGCTCGAGGGACTGACCTCCGGCGTGCCCGCGCAGCCGTGGCACGTGGGCGGTGTCCTCGTCGGGCACGAGGCCCCCGTGGGCCCCGGCGCCGCCGGGCGCGCCGTGGACTGGCAGGACGCCGTGTCCGCCGCGCTGGACGTCGCGGACCTGCTCGGGGTCGAGCTCACGGTCCGGCAGGGCGCGCACCACGCATTCCACCCCGGGCGCGCCGCCGAGCTCGTCGTGGCCGTCGCGGACGGCGCGGCCGTCGTCGGCGTGGCCGGCGAGCTCCACCCCCAGTGGCTCGAGGCGGAGGACCTGCCCGCGCGCCTGAGCGCGTGGGAGCTGGACCTGGACGCGCTGTCCGCGGCGGCGCCCGAGGCCGTCGTCGCCGAGGCCATCTCCACGTACCCGCTCAGCACGCAGGACGTCGCCCTCGTCGTCGACGCCGCCGTGGTGGCCGGGGACGTGCGCGCGACCCTCGCCGAGGGGGCGGGCGAGCTGCTCGAGGACGTCGCGCTGTTCGACGTGTACGAGGGGCCGGGGGTGCCCGAGGGCACGAAGTCGCTGGCGTTCTCCCTGCGCTTCCGGGCCCCGGACCGCACGCTCACCGCGGACGAGGCCTCCGAGGCCCGCGCCGCGGCCACCGAGCTCGCGGCCCGGCGCCACGGCGCGGTGCAGCGCTGAACGGTCCTCCCGTGGGCGCGCGCCACGCTCCCGCCCCGGGTGGCCTTCCGGGCCGCTGGGGTCTGACGACGGCCGTCTCCGCACCCGCGGGGGCGGCCGTCGCCGCCTCCGCCGCCCTCCTGGAGGAGATCGCGTCGGCGCTCGCCGACGTGTGGGGGGAGCCGGTGGGCCCGCTGGGGCTGGGGCACGCGTGCCCGGCCTGCGGGGGGACGGACCACGGGGCGCCCACCCTCACGGGGCTGCCGACCGGCCGCTGCGCGCTCGTCTCGTTCACGCACGTGGCGGTGCCCGGGGCGCCGGGCATGCGCGTCCGGCTCGGCGCGTGGTGGGCCGGAGCGGGGCGGGGGGCCGGCCTCGGGCTGGACCTGGAGCGGGAGGACGCGCCGGCCTTCGCGACGGACGCCGCGCTCGGGGACGTCGCCTTCTCGCCTCGGGAGCGCGGCTGGCTCGCGGATCACGACGAGGCCGCCCGCCCGGCCGCCCGCGCGGTGCTGTGGACCCGCAAGGAGGCGGTCGTGAAGGCCGCCGGGACGGGCTTCACCGGTGATCCGACCGACGTCCCCGCCCTGCGGCCTCCCGCGGGCGTGCGCGTGGTCGACCTCGACGACACGGTCGTCCCCGGCGCCGTCGGGGCGCTGGCCTTCCGGGTGCGACGCGGACGATGACCGCGCGCGGGCGCAACCGCCGCCGGCGTCAGCCCGGGAACGCCGGCAGCGGCGCCCTCGCGGTCCACGCCTCGAACAGCGCGTCGACGTCTGATCCCTCCACGCCCTCCGCCTCGGCCCACGCGCGGACGTGGGCGCGCAGCGCGGCGGTGTCCACCGTGCCGAAGCGGTGCTGCGCCACCCAGGCCCGGACCATGTCGCGGAAGGCGCGCGGGCCGAGGAGCTCGCGCAGCGCGAACACGGTGAGGGCGCCGCGCTTGTACACGCGGTCGTCGAACATGTCCCGCGGCCCGGGGTCCACGAGCACGAGGTCCTCCGGCTCCTCGCGCAGCCGGTGCCACGCGCGGCGGGCCATCGAGGCGATGCTGGAACGGCCCGACGCCTCGGCCCACAGCCACTCCGAGTAGCACGCGAAGCCCTCGTGCAGCCACAGGTCCGACCAGCGGCCCAGCGTCACGGCGTTGCCGAACCACTGGTGGGACATCTCGTGGGCGATCAGCCGCTCCGACTCCCACGAGCCGTCCAGGTGGTTGGTGCCGAACAGGGACATGCCGGCCGCCTCGAGCGGGATCTCGAGGACCTCGTCCGCCACGACGGCGGTGTACTCCTCGAATGGGTAGGCGCCGTAGGCGTCCACGAACGCGGCCATCATCCGCGCCTGGGGCGCCAGCGCGGCGCGGGCGCGCTGCTCCTGGCGGGGCGAGACCACGAGCCTCAGCGGCGGCAGGCCCGCGTCGGCGTCGGCGGCCACACGGGAGGTGGCCGCGTGCGCCCCGCTGCCGGCCGGGACGGGCACGGCCGTCGGTGCGTCCACGCGGCGGTACCGCCCGATCTGCACGGTGAGCAGGTACGCGGGAACGGGCCGGTCCATGCGCCACTGCCACGTCACGCGGGAGCCGCGGGTGCGCACGGGCCGGCCGGTCCCGTTGGCCACGGGGAGGTAGCCGGCGTCGCAGGTCAGGGTGATCTGTGCCGTCGAGCGGACCGCGGGGGAGTCGATGCACGGCAGCCACGTGGACGCGCCGTGCGGCTGCCCGGCCACGAGGACGCCGTCGGTGAGCTCCTCCCAGCCGATGGTGCCCCACGGGCTGCGGCGCGGCGCGGGGGTGCCCGCGTACGTCACCGTCAGCTCCACGAGGGCGCCCTCGGGGAGGCTCTCGCCCAGCTGCACCACGAGGCGGTGCGGCGTGCGGCGCGGCTGGGAGTGCCGGACCTTCAGCGTGCGCCCGTCCACCGTTCCGGTCACGGACTGCGCCGCGAGGCGGTGCAGGTCCAGCTCGACGCTCGAGGTCTGGCGCCGCAGCCGCACGCGCAGCACGGCCACGCCGGCCACGCGGTTGGCGGCCAGCCGGACGTCGAGCGTCAGGTCGATGTGCTCGATGGTCGCCACGTCCGTGCCGACTCCGGGGATGTAGGGGTCCGTGCTCATGATTCCTCTGCGGTGGTGGCGGGGGCGGCGGTGCTTCCGTGCTCGACGAGGGCGACCGGTCCGTCCGGCATGCGCCACGGCGCGACGGGGTTGCCGAGCCACCAGGTGCCGGCGGGCAGGTCCTCGCCGCGCATGACGAGCGAGCCGGCGCCGACGGTGGTGCCCGCGCCCAGGCGCGCCGCGGGCAGGACCACGGAGTTGGGGCCCAGCGTGGCGCCGTCGCCCAGGGTGACCTCGTCGAGGGCCATGACGCGGTCGTGGAAGAGGTGCGTCTGCACCACGCATCCGCGGTTCACGGTGGCCCCGTCGCCGAGGGTGACGAGGTCGGCCTCGGGCAGCCAGTAGGACTCGACCCACGCGCCGTGCCCGATCCGCGCGCCCATCGCCCGCAGGAACCACACGAGTGCGGGGGTGCCGGCGGCGGCACGGGCGAACCACGGGGCGGCGAGGAACTCGGTGAACGTGTCGGCCACTTCGTTGCGCCAGATGAACGAGGACCACAGCGGGTGCTCCGAGGTGCGGATGCGCCCCACGAACAGCTTCTTCGCCAGCACGGTGATGCCGGCCGCCACCGCGCCCGCGGCCAGCAGCACGACCCCGCCCAGCACGGCGGCCAGGAGCCAGCCCCCGACGGCGGCCAGCGCGGCGAGTGCCGCACCGACGGCGATGGTGAGGGCGACGTGGAGCCACACGGGGATGGCGCGCAGCAGCTCCCACGCGGTGCGCGCGGCCTTGAGCCGGGCCGGCGGGTCGTAGGTCAGGGCCGCGTCCGCAGCGACCTCGGTGCGGCGCAGGCGCACGGGTGGAGAGCCCATCCAGGAGGAGCCGGCCTTCGTCTTGGCCGGCGTCGTGGAGAGCACGGCCACGAGGGAGTCCCGGCGCAGGGTGCGCCCGCCCGGGACCATGCCCGAGTTGCCCACGAAGGAGCGCTTGCCCACCTTCGCCGGGCCCACGTGCATCCATCCGCCCTGCAGGGTGTAGGAGGAGACCATGGTGTCGTCGGCGAGGAACGCGCCGTCGCCCACGCGGGTGAACTTCGGCAGCAGGACCACGGTGGAGGCCTCCACGTCGCGGCCGATCTCCGCGCCGAGCCAGCGCAGCCACACGGGCGTGAAGCGCGAGGCGTAGAGGGGGAAGAGCTGGTCTCGCGCGGCGTCGAGGACACGCTCGGTGGCCCAGATCTGCCAGCCCACCCGCGAGCGGACGGGGTGGTGGCCCTCCGTGATGCCCACGGAGAGCACGCGCACGGTCAGCAGGACCAGCAGCATCTGCGTGCCGAACCACACCGCCGCCATGAGCGGCGAGGCGGCCAGCAGGCGCAGGGCGGTCTGCCCGACGGCGGCCAGCGGGGTGGCCGCGGCGGCCGCCTCCGGCCACCACGCCAGGGACCACGCGCCCACGGCGAGCGCGGCGGTGGCCGCCACGAGCGGCAGCAGGGCCAGCACGGTGGAGCCCACGGTGGAGGCGATGCGCCAGCCCGTGGCCCGGGGCGGCGCCACGGTGGGCCCGTCCGCCTTGACCTTGCCCACCTTGGCGGCGGGAGATCCGGCGTGGCGCTGGCCGCCGCGCAGGCGGCCGGCCACGGTCGAGCCGGCCTCCACGTGCGCTCCGGCGCCCACGCGGGCCCCCGGCATCAGCGTCGTGCGGGCGCCGACCACGGCGCCGGCGCCCACGTGCATCCGGCCGATCCGGACGACGTCGCCGTCCACCCAGTAGCCCGAGAGGTCGACCTCCGGCTCGATGGACGCGCCCTCGCCGATCTCGAGCAGGCCGGTCACGGGGGGCACCGAGTGCAGGTCCACGTCCGGGCCGATCTTCGCGCCGAGCAGGCGGGCGTAGGCCGGGACCCACGCGGCGCCGGCGAGCGAGTACGGGTCCACGAGGTCCGTGACGTGCTGGGCCAGCCACAGGCGGAGGTGGACGCGGCCGCCGCGCGGATAGGAGCCGGGCTCCACGCCGCGCAGCAGCAGCCGCGCCGCGAGGCCGGCGATGAGCATGCGGCCCGGTGCGGTGACGACGAGCAGGGCCGCCACGCCGAGCACCCACCACGACACGGTCGGCAGCCCGGGGGCGAGGCCGGTCAGGGCGAGGACGTTGAGCACGAGGCCCGTCCACACGCCCAGGCGGAGCGCGGGCAGCACGAACACGGGCAGGCCCACGAGGGTCTGCGCCCACTGCGTGCGGTGCCGGGTGCGGGCCACGTGGCGGTCGTGCACCTCGATGCCCGGGGCGTCGCCCTCCTCACCCACGACGGCGGCGACGAGCGCGCCGGCCTTGGAGTGGCGGTACACGTCCTGCACCGTGACCGCGGGGTGGCGCTGGCGCAGTCGTGCCACGAGCTGCGCCGCGGCGAGGGAGCCGCCGCCGGCGGCGAAGAAGTCGGTCTTCGGCCCGGCGGGGGCCTGGCCGAGGATGTCCGCCCACTGCCGCAGGACCCAGCCCGCTGGGGTGGACTCGTCGATCTCGGGGGCGTCCTCGTCCGCGGCCTCGGCGCCCGGCAGGGGCCAGGGCAGGGCGTGGCGGTCCACCTTGCCGGAGGTCTTGGTGGGCAGGGACTCCACGAGGGCGAGGCGCGGGACGAGGGCGGCCGGCAGCTCCTCGGTGAGGCGCTCGCGGGCGTCCGCGAGGTCGAAGTCCTCGAGCGGACCGCCGGGCTTGAGGTAGCCCACCAGGATCTGGTGCCCGGCGGGGGTGGAGCGCACCGCGGCCGCGCCGCCGTGCACCCCGGGCAGTGCCTGGAGGGCGGCGTCGACCTCGCCGAGCTCGATGCGACGGCCGCCGAGCTTCACCTGGTCGTCGGCGCGGCCCACGAACAGCAGGCCCGCGGGGTCGAAGACCACGAGGTCGCCCGAGCGGTAGGCGCGCTCCCAGCCCAGCGAGGGCAGGGGAGCGTACTTCTCGGCGTCCTTCGCGGGATCCAGGTAGCGGGCCAGCCCCACGCCGCCGATGATCAGCTCGCCCGTCTCGCCCGCGGCCACGGGGACCCCCGTGGCGGGATCGACGACGGCGAGGTCCCAGCCGTCCAGCGGCAGGCCGATGCGCACGGGCCCCTCGCCCGTGAGCGGGGCAGCGCTGGCCACCACGGTCGCCTCGGTGGGGCCGTAGGTGTTCCACACCTCGCGGCCCTCCACCGCCAGGCGCGCGGCGAGCTCCGGCGGGCAGGCCTCGCCGCCGAAGATGAGCAGACGCACGTTGTCCATGGCCTCGGTCGGCCACATCGCGGCGAGGGTGGGCACCGTGGAGACGGCGGTGATCCGGCGCTCGGCCAGCCACGGGCCGAGGTCCATGCCCGAGCGCACGAGGGCGCGGGGGGCCGGCACGAGGCATGCGCCGTGACGCCAGGCCAGCCACATCTCCTCGCAGGAGGCGTCGAAGGCCACGGAGAGGCCCGCCAGCACGCGGTCGCCGGGGCCGAGCGGGTCCTGCTGGAGGAAGATCCGCGCCTCAGCGTCCACGAACGCGGCGGCGGAGCGGTGCGAGACGGCCACGCCCTTCGGGGTGCCCGTGGAGCCGGAGGTGAAGATGATCCACGCGTCGTCGCCCAGGCCCGGGCGCACGGGATCGCCCGTCCCGACGTCGGCGGCGGGCTCGCGGGAGGCGCTCAGCACGCGCTCGTCCGTGAGGATCCCGGCCACGCGAGCCTCGCCGAACACGAGGCGGGCGCGCTCCTCCGGGTCGTCCGCGTCCACGGGGACATAGGCGGCGGCGGCGGCCAGCACGGCGAGGATGGAGACGTAGAGGCCGACGGTGCCGGACGCGATCCGCACGCCGATCCGGTCCCCGGGCCGCACGCCGCGCTCCGCGAGGAAGCGGGCGGACTCCAGCACGCGCTCGTGCAGCTCCGCGTAGGTCAGCTGCTCGCGGCCGTCGTCGAGGGCGGGGGAGTCGGGATGCTCACGCACCGTGGCCTCGAAGAGGTCGAGGAGGGTCCGTGGGGGCGGGGTGCGGTCGGATCCGGGGAGCTGGGGCGGGTGGACGCGGGCGGTCGGCTCGGTCATGGGACCTCCGATGAAGGGTCAGTCGATGGGTGGGCGGCGCGGCGTCGGGAGATTCACGACGGGCCGCCGAACCAGCCCAATGTAGTTCACCTGACGACTCGTGCTCGGTGTCCTCCGTCCCCGGGCGGCGGCGGAGGCTCTTCCGCGCCGCCCCGCGAGGACGTCGTGACACCGTCACGGCGGGGTCACGGCAGCGTCAGGAGCACCTTGCCGGTCGTCGCGCGGGACTCGAGCAGCTCGTGCGCGCGTCCGGCGTCGGAGAGCGGGATGCGGGCGCCGATCCGCACGTCGAGGGAGCCCTGAGTCCACGCGGAGAAGAGCTCTGCGCCGCGCTGCCGGGTCTCCTCGGCGGTGCGTGTGTAGGCCGCCAGGGACGGCCGGGTCACGTAGAGCGAGCCGCCGGAGTTCAGGCGCTGCAGGTCGAACGGGGGGACCTGGCCGGAGGCGCCCCCGAAGAGCACCAGCAGGCCGCGCACGCGCAGCATCGTCAGCGAGGCCTCGAAGGTGTCCCGGCCGACGCCGTCGTAGACGACGTGCGCCCCCTCTCCGCCGGTGGCCTCGAGGACCGCGTCCCTCAGCTCCGCATAGCCGACGGCGGCGTGTGCCCCGGCGGCCCGCGAGAGCTCGCGCTTCTCCTCGGTGGAGGCGGCGGCGATCACGCGCGCCCCGCGGGCCGCCGCCAGCTGGGTCAGGAGCAGGCCCACGCCGCCCGCGCCGGCGGTGAGCGCCACCGTGTGCCCCTCGGACACCTCGAACGTCGAGCGGCACAGGTAGTGCGCCGTCATGCCCTGCAGGGGCAGGGCCGCCGCGTCGGCCAGGTCCATGGCGTCCGGCACGTCGAGGAGCTGGTCGGCGGGGGCTGTGAAGTGCTCGGCGTACGTGGCGTGCCCGGCGGCCGTCGCCACGCGGCGCCGCACGAGGGAGCCGTCGACGCCGTCGCCCACGGCCACGACCTCGCCCGCACCCTCGGTGCCGGGGGTGAAGGGGACGTCCACGGCGTACACGCCGGAGCGCTGGTACGTCTCGATGAAGTTCAGGCCCGCCGCCGCCGTGCGCACGAGGACCTGCCCGGCGGCCGGCGTCGGCACGGGGACCTCGGTCCACGCCAGTGCCTCGGGTCCGCCCGCGGAGGCGACGACGACGGCGTGGTGGGTGGAGGGGTGGGCGGGGGAGGCGTGCTCGAGGCTCATGCCGTCCACTGTACGATCGCATACATATTCCGTATCTCGCATACACCAGGTAGGGTGGGCCCATGACTCACACCGTCGCCGTCTCCGGCGCCAGCGGCTATGCCGGGGGAGAGGCCCTGCGCCTGCTCGCGGCCCACCCCGAGGTCAGCATCGGCGCCATCACGGCGCACTCGAACGCGGGGGAGCGCCTCGGCGCCCTCCAGCCGCATCTGCACACCCTCGCGGACCGCGTGCTGCAGGAGACCACCGCGGACGTGCTCGCCGGGCACGACGTCGTCCTCCTCGCCCTGCCCCACGGCGCCTCGGGCGCGCTCGCCGCGCAGATCGCGGAGCGCTCCCCGGACACGCTCGTCATCGACGCCGGCGCGGACCACCGCCTCGAGTCCGCCGAGGACTGGGAGGCCTTCTACGGATCTGAGCACGCGGGCACGTGGCCCTACGGCCTGCCCGAGCTGCCGGGCCAGCGCGAGAGGCTGACCGGCGCCCGCCGCATCGCCGTCCCCGGGTGCTACCCCACGACGTCGATCCTGGCCCTGGCCCCCGGGTTCGCGGCGGGCCTGCTCGAGACCTCCGACGTCGTGATCGTGGCCGCGTCCGGCACCTCGGGCGCGGGCAAGGCCGCCAAGCCGCACCTGCTCGGCTCCGAGGTCATGGGAGGCATGAGCCCCTACGGCGTGGGCGGCGGGCACCGGCACACCCCCGAGATCGAGCAGGGCCTGTCCCAGGCGGCCGGGGAGCGCGTGCAGATCAGCTTCACGCCGACCCTCGCCCCCATGCCCCGCGGCATCCTCGCGACGGCGACCGCGCGCCTGCGCCCCGGGGTCGCGCCGGACGCGGTGCGCGCGGCGTGGGAGGCCGCCTACGCGGGCGAGCGCTTCGTCCACGTGCTTCCCCAGGGGCAGTGGCCGGCCACCAAGGCCGTGCTGGGCTCCAACCACGTGCAGCTGCAGCTGGCCGTGGACGGGCGCGCCGGGCGCGTGATCGTCACCGCCGCCCTCGACAACCTCACCAAGGGCACGGCCGGCGGCGCCGTGCAGTCCATGAACATCGCCCTGGGACTGCCGGAGCAGACCGGGCTCGAGCACCAGGGGGTCGCGCCGTGAGCGTCACCGCAGCACAGGGGTTCCGCGCGTCCGGCGTCACGGCCGGGCTCAAGCCGTCGGGGAGGCCGGACGTCGCCGTCGTCGTGAACGACGGGCCGCAGCACGCCGCCGCCGGCGTGTTCACGACGAACCGCGTGGCGGCCGCCCCCGTGCGCCTCTCCCGCGCGGCGCTCGCGGACGGGCGCGCCGCCGCCGTCGTGCTCAACTCGGGCGGGGCCAACGCGGCCACGGGCGCGGCCGGCCTCGAGGACGCCCGGCGCACGGTGGAGCACACGGCAGCGGCCCTGTCCGTGGACCCCGCCGACGTCGTGGTCTGCTCCACGGGTCTGATCGGCGAGCGCCTCGCGATGCCGCTCCTGCTCGAGGGCGTCTCTGCGGCGGCGGGCTCGCTCTCCGCCGACGGCGGCGGGGACGCCGCCGTCGCGATCATGACGACGGACACCGTGCCCAAGCAGGCGCTGGCGACGGGCGAGGGCTACGTCATCGGCGGCATGGCCAAGGGCGCCGGCATGCTCGCGCCCGGACTGGCGACCATGCTGTGCGTCCTCACCACGGATGCGCTGCTGCCCTCCGCCGTGCTCGACGCCGCGCTGCGGGAGGCCGTGCGCACCACGTTCGACCGCGCCGACTCCGACGGCTGCATGTCCACGAACGACACCGTGGTGCTGCTGTCCTCCGGCGCCTCGGGCGCCGCGCCGGATCCGGGCGAGTTCACCGAGCTGCTGCGCGGGGTGTGCGCGGACCTCGCCCGCCAGCTCATCGGCGACGCCGAGGGCGCGTCGCACGAGATCGCGATCCGCGTGGTGGGAGCCAGCACCGAGGCGGCCGCCGAGGCGGTGGCCCGCGCGGTCTCCCGGTCCAACCTCTTCAAGGCCGCCGTGTTCGGCCAGGACCCGAACTGGGGACGCGTCATCTCGGCCGTCGGCACCGTGCCGGAGGCCCTCGCGCCCTTCGACGCGGACGCCCTGGACGTCTCCTTCAACGGCGTGCAGGTGTGCCGCGCCTCCGGCGTGGGGGAGGACCGTTCCCTCGTGGACCTGGGCGCCCGGGAGGTGCGCGTGGAGATCGACCTGCACGCCGGCTCCGCGGAGGCCACCGTGTGGACCAACGACCTCACCCACGACTACGTGCACGAGAACTCCGCCTACTCCACGTGAGGAGACCCGACATGAGCGAGAACCCCACCGCCGCCCCGCCCGTGCTCTCCACGGCGGACCGCCTCGAGCGGGCCGCCTCGAAGGCCGAGGTCCTCGTGGAGGCACTCCCGTGGATCCGCCGCTTCGCCGGCACCACCATGGTCATCAAGTACGGCGGCAACGCCATGGTCTCGGAGGAGCTGCGGGCGGCGTTCGCCGAGGACGTGGTGTTCCTGCACCACGTGGGCGTGCACCCCGTGGTGGTGCACGGAGGCGGTCCGCAGATCAACGCGATGCTCGACCGCCTCGGGATCTCCTCCGAGTTCCGGGGCGGACTGCGCGTCACCACGCCGGAGGCCATGGAGGTGGTGCGCATGGTCCTCACCGGCCAGGTCGGCCGCGAGCTCGTGGGACTGATCAACTCGCACGGGCCGTACGCGGTGGGGTCCTCGGGGGAGGACGCCGGCCTGTTCCGCGCGCGCCGGACCGGCGCCGTCGTGGACGGCGTCGAGGTGGACCTCGGGCTGGTGGGCGAGGTGACGGGGGTGAACCCCGCCGCCATCCGGGACGTGATCGACGCCGGGCGCATCCCCGTGGTCTCCTCCGTCGCCCCCGAGATCGGGCCGGACGGCGACCCCACCGGCCACGTGCTCAACGTCAACGCCGACACGGCCGCCGCCGCGCTCGCGGCCGCCCTGGGGGCCACGAAGCTCGTCCTCCTCACGGACGTCGAGGGACTCTATGCGGACTGGCCCGACCGCGGATCCCTCATCAGCTCCCTCACCGCCGGCCAGCTGCGCGCACTGCTGCCCTCCCTGGCCTCGGGCATGATCCCGAAGATGGCCGCGTGCCTGGACGCCGTGGAGGCCGGCGTGCAGCGCGCGCACGTGGTGGACGGCCGCCGGCCCCACTCCATGCTGCTGGAGGTGTTCACGTCGGCGGGCGTGGGCACCCAGGTGGTCCCCGACGACGACGCACCGGCCCCGGGCCAGGAGGACGCATGAGCACCACCCAGTCCCAGCTGCTCCAGCGCTACGGCGCCTCCCTGACCGGCGTGTTCGGGCCCCCCTCGCGCGTCCTGGTGCGCGGGGAGGGCAGCCGCGTGTGGGACGCGGACGGGAAGGAGTACACGGACCTGCTGGCCGGGATCGCCGTGAACTCGCTCGGCCACGCCCACCCGGCGATCGTGCGCGCGGTGACCGAGCAGGTCGGCACGCTCGGGCACGTCTCCAACCTCTTCACCTCGGAGCCGCAGGTCCGGCTCGCGGAGGAGCTGCTCGCGGCGGCCGGCGCACCCGAGGGCTCCACCGTCTTCTTCGCCAACTCCGGCACCGAGGCCAACGAGGCCGCCTTCAAGCTGGCCCGCCGCCACGGCGGCGAGGACCCCTCGGGGCGGCGCACCCGGGTGATCGCCCTCGAGCGGGCCTTCCACGGCCGCACCATGGGCGCCCTCGCCCTCACCCACAAGCAGGCCTACCGCGCCCCCTTCGAGCCGCTGCCCGGCGGCGTCGAGCACGTCCCGGGCGGGGATCTTCCCGCGCTGCGCGCCGCGCTCGCCCCGGACGCGGACGGGGCCACCGTGGCGGCCGTGCTGCTGGAGCCCGTGCAGGGCGAGGCAGGCGTGCACGGCTGGCCCGCCGGCTACCTGTCCGGGGTCCGCGAGGCCACCCGTGAGGCCGGCGCCCTCATGATCCTCGACGAGGTGCAGTCCGGCATGGGCCGCACCGGGGCGTGGTTCGGCTTCCAGAGCCCGGAGGTCACCGGCTCGGACGTGCCCGTCCTCCCGGACGCGTTCACCCTTGCGAAGGGCCTGGGTGGCGGCGTGCCGATCGGCGCGCTCGTATGCGTGGGCGAGCGAGCCTCCGGCCTGCTCACCGCGGGCCAGCACGGCACCACGTTCGGCGGCAATCCACTCGCAACGGCGGCCGGCCTGGCCGTCGTCGAGACGATCCGCGCCGAGGGGCTGCTGGAGCGTGTCCGCGCGGAGGGCGTGCGCCTGGCCGCCCGCCTGTCGGCGCTGCCGGAGGTGAGCGCCGTGCGCGCCTACGGCCTGTGGATCGGCGTGGACCTCGCCGAGAGGGCGGGCGCGGACCCGGAGGGCGGGCTCGCCCCCGGCGTCGTGCGGGCCGGCCTCGACGCCGGATGGATCCTCAACGCCACCGGTCCCGCCACCCTGCGCCTGGCCCCGCCCCTGACCATCGGGCGGGCCGACCTCGACCGCTTCACGGACTCGCTGCCGGCCCTCGTGGCCGCCGCCTGAGCGACCTCGCGCCACCGACCTGGCGGGCCCGCCCGCCCCACCCGTCCGCCCCACCTCTCCGGGAGGAGACCCCATGAGCACCGCCCCCCACCCCCCGACCCGCCACTTCCTGGTGGACACGGACCTGAGCCCCGCGGAGCAGGCCGAGGTCCTCGACCTGGCCCTGGAGATGAAGGAGGACCGCTTCCTGCACCGCCCGCTGGCGGGTCCCCGCACCGGCGTGGTCTTCTTCGACAAGACCTCCACGCGCACCCGCGTGTCCTTCTCCGCCGGGATCGCGGAGCTCGGCGGCAGCCCGCTGATCGTCAATCCGGGGGAGTCGCAGCTGGGCCACAAGGAGTCCGTCGCGGACACGGCCCAGGTCCTGGAGCGCATGGTCGGGATCATCGTGTGGCGCACGTTCGCGCAGGCCGGTCTCGAGGAGATGGCCGCCCACTCCCGGGTCCCCGTGGTCAACGCGCTCTCCGACGACTACCACCCGTGCCAGCTGCTCGCCGACCTCCTCACGGTGCGGGAGCACAAGGGCCGCACCGCGGGCCTGACCCTGGCGTACGTGGGGGACGCGGCCAACAACATGGCCAACTCCTACCTCCTGGCCGGCGTCACGGCGGGCATGCACGTGCGGATCGCCGGCCCCGCCGGCTTCCTCCCCGCCGAGGACGTCGTGGCGGCCGCTCGGGAGCGTGCCCTCGAGACCGGCGGCTCGGTGCTCATCACCTCGGATCCGGGCGAGGCCCTGGACGGCGCCGACGTGGTCGTGACGGACACCTGGATCTCCATGGGCCAGGAGGACGAGAAGGAGGAGCGGCTCACCCTCTTCCGCGCCTACCAGGTGGACGGGGCCGCGATGGCCCGGGCCGCCGAGGACGCGATCTTCCTGCACTGCCTGCCGGCCTACCGCGGCTACGAGGTGAGCGCCGACGTCATTGACGGCCCGGCCTCGGTGGTCTTCGACGAGGCGGAGAACCGCCTGCACGCGCAGAAGGCCCTCATGGCCTGGCTCCTGTACCGCTCCGGGCTGGCGGAGGATCCGCGCGCGACGGCGGAGGGGGCGCGCTGATGGCCGTGCCGACCACCAAGACCGCCCGGCAGGCCGCGATCCGCGAGCTGCTGGCCACGCGCGAGGTCCGTTCGCAGGCCGAGCTCTCCGCCGCCCTGGGGGATCGCGGCCTCTCCGTCACCCAGGGCACCCTCTCCCGCGACCTCGTGGACCTGGGCGCCGTCCGGGTGCGCGGCGCCGCGGGGATGGTCTACGCGGTGCCGGCCGAGGGCGAGGAGTCCGCGGTCCCGCCGCGCAGCTCGGAGTCCCAGCAGGGCCGCCTGGCGAGCATGGCCCGCGAGCTGCTGATCTCCGCCGAGCCGAGCGAGAACCTGGTCGTGCTGCGCACCCCGCCGGGGGCCGCCCAGTTCCTGGCCAGCGTGATCGACCACGCCCGGGTGGAGCACGTGCTCGGCACGATCGCCGGCGACGACACCATCCTGCTGATCACGGCCGGCTCGGAGAACGCACCCGTCGTGGCCTCCCGGCTGCTGGGCCTCGCCGGCTGACCGGGACCGGCGCCCCGGGGCGTCCACCTGCCGGCCGCCGGCGTGGGCGCCACCGCTCCGGACACGCAAGAAGGCCCCCACCGGACGGCGGGGGCCTTCTTGTGGTGCGTGACGCTGAGGGTCACGCGAGGCTCATCAGGCCTGGGGGAGGACGAACTCCTGGCCGATGAAGATGAGGTTCGGATCCTCGATGAGGTCCTTGTTGGCCTCGTAGATGGCCTTCCAGCCACCGTCGACACCGTGCTCGGCGGCCAGCTTGTTCAGGGTGTCGCCCTTGACGACCACGACGGTCTGCTCGGCCTTGACGGCGGGAGCGGCCTTCGCAGCCTTGGCGGCGGGGGCGGCCTTGGCCGCGGGAGCCGCAGCCTTCACCGGAGCGGACTTCGCGGCAGCGGCCTTCTTGGCCTCGGCGCGCTCCGCAGCGGCCTGCTTGGCCTCGGCGCGCTCCGCGGCGGCGGCACGCTGGGCCTCGGCCCGCTCAGCAGTGGCCTGCTTGGCCTCGGCGCGCTCGGCGGCTGCGGCACGCTTGGCCTCGGCGCGCTCGGCGCGCTCGGCGGCTGCGGCACGCTTGGCCTCGGCACGCTCCGCGGCGGCACGCTTGGCCTCGGCGCGCTCGGCGGCTGCGGCACGCTTGGCCTCGGCACGCTCGGCACGCTCGGCACGCTCGGCACGCTCGGCACGCTCGGCGGCGGCGCGCTCAGCAGCGGCACGCTCGGCGGCAGCGGCATCCTGACGCTGCACGGTGGCGGTGCGCTCGACGGCCACGGACGGGGTGCCCGCGGCATCGGAGGCGGTCAGGCCCAGCTTCTTGGAGCAGGCGGGCCAGGCGCGCCAGCCCTGCATGTCGAGGAGCATCTCGCCGCGCTTGATCTGCTCGGCCTTCGAGGCCTGGTGCGGGTAGCCCGAGCCACCGACCATGCGCCAGGAGGAGTAGGTGAACTGGATGCCACCGTAGAAGCCGTTGCCGGTGTTGATGGACCAGTCGCCGCCGGACTCGCACTGGGCCAGGCGGTCCCAGGTGGCCACCGAGGCGGCCTGGGCGGGAACGGCGCCGCCGACAGCGGCAGCACCGGCCAGGGTCATGCCGGCGACGACGGTCGCGGTCGCACGGCGGGAGCGGGTGGCGGAAGAAGCGAAGAGAGTCATGATGTCCATGTGTCGAGTCCTCGCTGTTCGGCGGGCCGGGGCGCACCGGGGTCGTCTACTCCTTGGTCGGGTCAAAGACTCCGTCGGCTCGGGACGACCCCACAGCGGGCGACCGACGAAGCGTTTCGATCACGAGATCATCGCGTCATCCGCTCAGGCAGATAACGGTGAGATCACGAATCGGCTACGAACGAGTCAACGCCCTTCGGGGGCGGCCCGTCAAATCGGGCACCCGTGGCGGCGGCCGGGAGGGACCGAAGGGCTGTATGCGAGGACGATCCGCTCCGTATCGCCCATCCCGGTCGGACGATCCGGCATGAAGCGGCTCGTTGCCGCGCGATCCGTCCACCCAGGGGTGTGGACAACGGTGGAGGGGGCGTGCCCCCGGGGGATGTCCCCCCGTGCATCGAGGGGGTCCGGACGCGCTCGATGTGTGGCAGACGTCATCCCTGCGCCGCGGGGGTTCCATATGCGACGCATTGAATATTTATGCAAAGACTGGGTACGATCGGTCAGCAGTGCGGGGCCGACCGGGCCCGCGCGCCCGCCCCGGACGCAGCACACAGGAGACAAAGGAGTTCATCGTGAAGGAACGCATCATCCTTGCCTACTCAGGAGGCCTGGACACCTCCGTGGCCATCGGCTGGATCGCGGAGGCCACGGGTGCCGAGGTCGTCGCCGTCGCCGTGGACGTGGGCCAGGGCGGCGAGTCCCTCGAGACCATCCGCCAGCGCGCCCTCGACTGCGGCGCGGTGGAGGCCTACGTCGCGGACGCGCGCGACGAGTTCGCGGAGCAGTACTGCATGCCCACCTTGAAGGCGAACGCCCTGTACATGGACGCGTACCCGCTGGTGTCCGCGATCTCGCGCCCCGTGATCTCCCGCCACCTCGTGGCGGCTGCCCGCCAGTTCGGCGCCTCGACCGTGGCCCACGGCTGCACGGGCAAGGGCAACGACCAGGTGCGCTTCGAGGTGTCCATCCAGACCCTCGGCCCGGACCTGAAGTGCATCGCCCCCGTGCGCGACCTCGCGCTCACCCGCGACAAGGCGATCGACTACGCGGAGCGCAACGGGCTGCCGATCGCCACCACGAAGAAGAACCCCTTCTCGATCGACCAGAACGTCTGGGGCCGCGCGGTCGAGACCGGCTTCCTCGAGGACATCTGGAACGGGCCCACGAAGGACGTCTACGACTACACCGACGACCCCGCCTTCCCGCCGGCGCCGGACGTGGTCACGATCGCGTTCGAGAAGGGCGTCCCCACCGCCCTCGACGGCCGCGCGCTCTCGCCGCTGCAGATCGTCGAGGAGCTCAACCGCCGCGCCGGCGCCCAGGGCGTGGGCCGGATCGACATCGTGGAGGACCGCCTCGTGGGCATCAAGTCCCGCGAGATCTACGAGGCCCCGGGCGCGATGGCGCTGATCGCCGCCCACCGCGAGCTCGAGCACGTCACCCTCGAGCGCGAGCAGGCCCGCTTCAAGCGCCAGGCGGAGCAGCGCTGGACCGAGCTGGTCTACGACGGCCAGTGGTTCTCCCCCCTGAAGCGCAACCTCGACACCTTCATCGACGCGACTCAGGAGCACGTGAACGGCGAGATCCGCCTCGAGCTCCACGGCGGCCGCGCCACGGTGCAGGGCCGCCGCTCCGAGACGGGCCTCTATGACTTCAACCTCGCCACCTACGACGAGGGCGACGCGTTCGACCAGTCCTCGGCCCGCGGCTTCATCGACATCTTCGGGCTCTCGGCCAAGACCGCGTCCGAGCGCGAGCAGCGCCTGGCCGGCAACGCCGACCTCGCCGACGTCGCCCGCCTGAGCAACGACTGATCGCGAGGGGAGACACGTGACGGAGCAGTCCACGCCGCGGCACGGCACGAATGAGGGCGCCCTGTGGGGCGGCCGCTTCGCCGGGGGACCCTCGGAGGCCCTCGCCGCGCTCAGCAAGTCCACACACTTCGACTGGCGGCTCGCGCCCTACGACATCGCGGGCTCGCGGGCCCACGCCCGCGTCCTCCACGCGGCCGGCCTGCTCACGGCGGATCAGCTGGGGGACATGCTCGCGGCACTGGACCGCCTGGAGGAGGACGTGCGCTCGGGCGCGTACGCGCCCTCGGCCTCGGACGAGGACGTGCACGGCTCCCTCGAACGCGGTCTCATCGAGCGCGCCGGGCCGGAGCTGGGCGGGCGCCTGCGCGCGGGCCGCTCGCGCAACGACCAGGTGGCCACGCTCGGGCGCATGTTCCTCCGGGACCACGCCCGGATCGTGGCGCGGGGGGTCCTCGACACGATCGACGCCCTCCTGGCCCAGGCCGAGGCCCACCCCTACGCGCCCATGCCGGGGCGCACCCACCTCCAGCACGCCCAGCCGGTGCTGCTGTCCCACCACCTGCTGGCCCACGCGTGGGCCTTCGCCCGGGACCTGCAGCGCCTCGCGGACTGGGACGCCCGCGCCGCGGTCTCTCCGTACGGCTCGGGGGCACTGGCCGGATCCTCCCTCGGCCTGGACCCGAACGCGGTGGCCGCGGAGCTCGGCTTCGACTCGGCCGTGTGGAACTCCATCGACGGCACGGCCTCCCGCGACGTCTACGCCGAGTTCGCGTGGGTGGCGGCCATGATCGGCGTGGACCTCTCGCGCATCTCCGAGGAGGTCATCTTCTGGGCCACGAAGGAGGCCGGGTTCGTGGCCCTGCACGACTCCTTCTCCACGGGGTCCTCGATCATGCCGCAGAAGAAGAACCCGGACGTGGCGGAGCTGGCGCGCGGCAAGTCCGGACGTCTGATCGGCGACCTCACAGGCCTGCTGGCCACGCTCAAGGCGATGCCCCTGGCCTACAACCGGGACCTCCAGGAGGACAAGGAGCCCGTGTTCGACGCCGCGGACACCCTCGAGCTGCTGCTCCCCGCGGTCTCCGGGATGATCGCGACGCTGACCTTCCGCACCGAGCGGATGGCGGAGCTGGCCCCCCAGGGCTTCGCGCTCGCCACGGACGTCGCCGAGTGGCTCGTCCGTCAGGGCGTGCCCTTCCGCGAGGCGCACGAGCTCTCGGGGGAGGCCGTCCAGGCGGCCGAGGCCCGCGGCGTCGAGCTGTGGGACCTCCCCGACGATGAGTACGCGCGGATCTCCCCGCACCTGACGCCGGCGGTGCGCGAGGTGCTCAGCACCGAGGGCTCCCTGGCCTCGCGCAGCGGGCAGGGCGGCACGGCCCCCTCGGCCGTTGCCGCGCAGATCGAGGCGTTGGCCGCAGCCCTGGAGCCCCTCCGGGCGTTCGCGGCCAGCCGGGGCTCGGTGGTCGACGCGCGGTGAGGCGCGCCGGTGCCCTCGCGGGGGCGCCGGGGCCCGGATGGGACGGGGATGGCCGTGCGGGGAGGTCCACCGCGCGGCCATCTGTCGTTCATCTGTGTCGCTGTAGCATGGGTGGTCACTTTTCCACCGGGTGCGCGGCGCGCCGAGCCCGCCCACCCCCGACCGCCCCTGTGAAGGACCACCGCGATGACCGACGTCGTGTCCGCCCGCCAGACGGAGCTCGAACTCGAACAGGGGCGGGTGGCCGAGCGCTACGCCCGGCTGGACGCCCTGCGCGTTGAGAAGGAGGAGCAGCTCGCCCGCGTGCGCCGCACCGGGCTCGAGGGATCGCTCCAGAACCACTCCGAGCGGGACGCCTTCGCCACGCTCTACGAGGACCGCCTCGCCCAGCTCTACGCCGTCGATGAGCGGCTCGTGTTCGGCCGCCTCGACCTGGACCCGGACGAGGACGGCGTGTCGGAGCAGCGCTACATCGGACGCATCGGCCTCACCGACCCCCAGCAGGAGCGGCTCCTCGTGGACTGGCGCGCCGCCGAGGCCGGTGCCTTCTACCAGGCGACGGCGGCCCGTCGCCAGCACGTGCGCCGCCGGCGTCACCTCATGCTGCGCGGCCGCGAGGTGCGGGACCTGGACGACGAGATCCTGGACCCGGGCCTGCTCGCGGACGACGACCACATCAGCCCGGACTCCCAGGGCGCCCTGCTGGCCGCCGTCACGGCGCGCCGCACGGGCCGCATGGGGGACATCGTCGCCACGATCCAGGCGGAGCAGGACGAGATCATCCGCGCCGGTGTCTCGGGCGCGCTGGTCGTCCAGGGCGGGCCGGGCACGGGCAAGACCGCCGTCGCCCTCCACCGCGCCGCGTACCTGCTGTACACGCACCGCGACCGGCTGGCCCGCTCCGGCGTGCTCGTGGTGGGCCCCTCGACCGCCTTCATGCGGTACATCGAGCGGGTGCTGCCCTCGCTCGGCGAGACGGGCGTCGTGATGGCCTCGCTCGGCACGCTCATGCCGGGGTTCCAGGCCGGACCGGAGCCGCGGGCGGCCGCCGCGGCGGTGAAGGGCCGCCTCGAGATGGCAGAGGTGGTGGCGAACGCCGTCGCGCAGCGCCAGCGCCTCCTCGTGGAGCCCCGCCGGCTGAACATCGACGGCACGGTGGTCAAGCTCAAGCCGGCCATGGTGCGGCGCGCTCGCGAACGCGCCCGTGCCACGGGCAAGCCGCACAACGAGGCGCGCTCGACCTTCGTGAAGATCCTCGTGAAAGACCTCGCGGAGAAGCTGCGCAAGAAGCTGGAGAAGTCCTCCGGCGCCCCCGTGCAGCGGGACCTCCTCCTGGAGGACGTGCGCACCGCCCGCGACGTGCGGGTGGCGCTCAACCTGTGCTGGATGCCGATGACGCCGGAGTGGCTCATCGGGGACCTCCTCTCCCGCGAGCCCCTGCTGCGCGCGGCTGCCCCGTGGCTCTCCGACGAGGACGTCGCCGCGCTGCTGCGGCCCGCCGGCTCCCCGTGGACCGAGGCGGACGTGCCGCTCCTGGACGAGGCCGCGGAGCTGCTCGGCGCCGTGGAGGCCCCGCCGACCGGCCGGGAGTCCGAGGCGCAGCACCGCCGCAACGTGGACAACGCGCGCGCCTCGCTGGAGAACATGCACCAGAGCCTCGAGGACATGGGGATCGACGGCGTGGTGGACGCCGAGCAGCTCGCCGCGGCCAACGAGCCCGGCGGCGTCCGCAGGACGACGGCCGACCAGGCCGCCCACGACCGCTCGTGGACGTACGGCCACGTGGTGGTGGACGAGGCACAGGAGCTCTCCCCGATGCAGTGGCGGCTGCTCGCGCGCCGCTGCCCCATGAAGTCCTTCACGGTGGTGGGGGACATCGCGCAGTCCTCGCGGCTCGACGCGGCCGGCTCGTGGGACGCGGCGCTCACGCCGGTCTTCGGGGACCGCTGGCGGCTGGAGGAGCTGACGGTGAACTACCGCTCGCCGGCCCAGGTGACGCGCTGGGCGGCGCAGGTGGCACAGGCGGCCGGCCTCGCCGTCTCGCAGCCCGAGGCGGTGCGCGAGGGCGACCACGCCCCCGAGCTCGTCGCGGAGCCGGGCGGCACGCTCACCGGGCTGGTCGGCGACGCCGTCGCCCGCCAGCGCGACCTGGTCCCGGATGCGCTCACCGCGGTGATCGTGCCCGACGCCGAGGTGCCCGCCCAGCTGGCCGCCCTGCGGGAGCGCTGGGGAGCGGCGCGCGTGGACCGGGCGCCGCTGCCCGGGGTGGAGGTCGTCGTGGTGAGTCCCCGCGAGACCAAGGGACTGGAGTTCGACACCGTGGTCCTCGCGGCCCCCGAGCGGATCGTGGAGGACGCGCACGGCGTCGTCGGCGACCTCTACGTGGCCATGACGCGGTGCACGCAGGCCCTGACGATCGTCTCCACGGCGGAGGAGGCGCGGCTGCCCGCCGGCCTCAGCGCCGTGCCCCGCTGAGGCCGGCGTCGGCGTGGTCCCCCACGACGGCGGCGCGTCGCCGTCGCGGGGGAGCGGGACGTCGGTAGGGTGGCGGCGTGGCTGAATCGACCGTGAACCGTGCCCAGCGCCTGCGGGAGCAGGCCAACGATCCCTCCTTCGAGAACGTGTGGCAGGAGCTGCGCTGGCGCGGGCTCGTCCACGTCTCCACAGACGAGGCCGCCCTCGAGGAGGCGCTGGCCGGGGAGCCGATCTCGTACTACTGCGGGTTCGACCCCACGGCGGCGTCCCTGCACCTGGGCCACCTGGTCCAGCTGCTGCTCATGCGCCGCCTGCAGCTGGCCGGCCACCGCCCCGTCGCCCTGGTCGGCGGTGCCACCGGCCTCATCGGCGATCCCCGGCAGACCTCCGAGCGCGTGCTGAACACGCGCGAGACCGTGGCCGCGTGGGTGGACTCGCTGCGGGCGCAGATCGAGCCCTACCTGTCCTTCGAGGAGGACAACGCCGCCACGATGGTCAACAACCTCGAGTGGACCTCCCAGCTGAGCGCGCTCGACTTCCTGCGCGAGGTGGGCAAGAACTTCCGCGTGGGCACCATGGTCAAGAAGGAGATCGTGGCCAAGCGCCTCCACTCGGAGGAGGGGATCTCCTACACCGAGTTCTCCTACCAGGTGCTCCAGGGCAACGACTTCCTCGAGCTGTACCGCCGCCACGGGGTGCGCCTGCAGTCGGGAGGCTCGGACCAGTGGGGCAACCTCACCTCGGGCACGGAGCTGATCCGCAAGGTGGAGGGTGCGCACGTGCACGCCCTCGGGACCCCGCTGATCACGAACGCGGACGGCACGAAGTTCGGCAAGTCCGAGGGGAACGCCGTGTGGCTGAACCCGGAGATGTGCTCGCCCTACGCGTTCTACCAGTTCTGGCTCAACACCGCAGACGCCGACGTGGTCTCCCGGCTGAAGGTGTTCACCTTCCTCACCCGTGCCGAGATCGAGGAGTACGAGCGGAAGGTGGCCGAGGAGCCGTTCCGCCGGGAGGCGCAGAAGCGGCTCGCGTGGGAGGTCACCGCCCTGGCCCACGGGGAGGACGCGACCCAGAAGGTCATCGACGCGTCCGCGGCCGTGTTCGGGGGAGGGGACCTCTCCACCGTGGACGGGGAGACGCTGGCCGCGGTCCTCTCCGAGCTGCCCCAGGCGGATCCCGCGCAGTGGCAGGGCGAGGCCGGCACGGCGACGGCGGTCGAGCTGCTCGTCTCCACCGGCCTCGCCTCCTCGACGTCCGAGGCACGGCGCACCATCAAGGAGGGCGGCGCGTCCGTGAACAACGTGCGGGTGACGGACGCGGAGCAGAGGTTCGGCGCGGCCGACGCCCTCGCGGGTCGCTACCTCCTGGTGCGACGGGGCAAGAAGAACATGGCCGGCGCGGATCTGACCGCGCGGTGAGTGAGGGCGGCGTCACAGCCGCCGCCTCTGCCGCCAGCGTCCTGCCGGCAGAGACCCTAGGCCCCGTCCTCCGCAGGATCCTGCGGAGGACGGGGCCTCTCGCATGCCGATCGCACCCCGATTTTGCGTGGGGGTCGGGGTGTGTGTAGAGTTCCATCTCGTGCTGAGGCGCGGTTCGAGGAATCGGACGGCCGGGTGAAGAACATGGAATCCGCGGATTCTTGCCGAGAATGGCAGGTCCAGGGCGGATGTGCTCACACAGTGTGCAGTGTTCCTGTGAGGGGATGCTGGTATTCCTGAAGAGATGATCTGGTTTGACTGCTGGTGATCGTGTGGTATGCTTTCGTAGCCTTCTTCATGAATTTTCACTGGGTGACGACGTCGGATGACGGAGTTGACAGGAACTGGTCGTGTGGTAAGGTTGCGAAGCCGGATCACGTGAACAGTTGCTGAAGACTTCGGAAACGGGGTTGACAGGGTCTGATCGGATGGTCTAGGATGGAGAAGTTGCTCCAGAGCGAAACGTTCCGCGAGGCGGGATGGTGAGTCTGGAAGCGCCTGTTGTTTGAGAACTCAATAGTGTGCCAAGTTTGTTGATGCCAATTGTTTTAACACATTGGTTGACCATACACCCCGCACCCCCGTGTGAGTGGTGGTGGTCTGCCAGCGATTGAATTGATGTCATGACACTTATTTCCGGGTGTTGTGAGGTCGTTCTGTAATTTTTTTACGGAGAGTTTGATCCTGGCTCAGGATGAACGCTGGCGGCGTGCTTAACACATGCAAGTCGAACGATGAAGCCCAGCTTGCTGGGTGGATTAGTGGCGAACGGGTGAGTAACACGTGAGTAACCTGCCCTTGACTCTAGGATAAGCCCGGGAAACTGGGTCTAATACTGGATAGGAACGTCTACCGCATGGTGGGTGTTGGAAAGAATTTCGGTCATGGATGGACTCGCGGCCTATCAGCTTGTTGGTGAGGTAATGGCTCACCAAGGCGACGACGGGTAGCCGGCCTGAGAGGGTGACCGGCCACACTGGGACTGAGACAC
>NZ_JAMYEH010000011.1:0-122743 GCF_033790745.1 Micrococcus sp. M4NT | reverse complement strand
CCCCCCCGCCCCCGTGGGGTCCGGCGGGTCACTCGGCGGCGGGGGTCTCCACGACGGCCGGCGCAGCCACGAGGTCCGCGGCCGGGCGCAGCACGGTCACGGACTCCAGGTGGTGGGTGTCCGGGTAGAGGTCGAACACGCGGGCGCGCTCCACCTCGTAGCCGCCCTCGCGCAGCCACGCGAGGTCGCGCGCGAAGGAGGCCGGGTCGCACGAGACGTACACGATGCGGCCCGGGCGGAGGGCGAGGATCCGCTCCACGGCCTTGCGGCCCGCGCCGGAGCGCGGCGGGTCGAGCACCACGGTGTCCACGGCCGCGTCGGCCAGGCCGCCGTCGGCCACCGCGCGCTCCGGGTGCTTGAGCCAGCTGCCCAGGACCTTGTCCGTGGGGCCGTTGAGCACGATCGCCTGCTCGGCGCCGAGCAGGTTCCGGCGGGCGTCCTTCGACGCGCCGCGCGAGGCCTCGACGGAGTAGACGCGGCCCTCGGGGCCCACCGCGTCGGCGAGGAAGGCGCTGAACAGCCCGGCGCCGGCGTAGAGGTCGGCCACCATCTGGCCGGGCTGCGCCTGCGCGTCCTCGAGCACGGCGTCCACGAGGGTGGCCGGAGCGTGCTGGTGGACCTGCCAGAAGCCGTCGCCCGTGACGCGGAAGCGGCGCTCGCCGCCGCGCTCCGTCCTCACGGTCTCCGAGACCCACGTGCGGCCCGTGATGCGCTCCACGGTGACGGGCGAGTGGCGCTTGGGACCGGGCATGGCGAGGCCGGTGGACACCTCGACGGCGGAGGCGTTCGCGGTCTGCCGGATGCGGGTGCGCAGTCGGCCGAGCTTGGCCTCGTCCGCCGCGGTCTGCGGGGTGGGCGTCACGAGCACCAGCGGCTGCGAGCCGTTGGCCGGGGTGGCCACGTCCACGCGGGCCGCCCCCGTGAAGTCCCAGTCCCACAGGGCCAGGGCGTCCAGGGCCGGCACGCCCAGCGGCATGTTGCGCACGGGAAGGAGGGTGGTGGAGCGGTGCGCATGCATCGCGATGTGGCCCTGCGGGGTCACCGCGAACGCGGTGCGCGTGCGCCAGTGCTGGCCCGTGGGCTCATCCTCCTCGCCCGCGAAGCAGACCTCGGGGTCGAGGGTCACGCCGGCGATCCGGGCGACCGTGTCGCGGAAGACCTGGGCCTTGAGGCGGCGCTGGTGCGGCACCACGATGTGGCCGAACTCGGCGCCGCCCACGGGGGGCCGGCCCGAGGCGTGCGCGCGCATGACGTCCGCGAGCTTCCACTGGTGGATGCGGCGGAACTCGGAGGGCCGAAGGACCTCGACGGCGTCCCCGCGCCAGAACCGCGCTCCCGGGTCGCACTCGGTCAGGGCGACCCTGACCTTCTCCCCCGGCATCGCGTGCCGGACGAACACGACACGTCCCTCGTGGCGCGCCACGCAGTGGCCGCCGTGCGCCATCTGCCCGGCCTCGACCTCGATGATCCTCCCGACCTCGGTGATGTCCGTGGTGGCGTCAGTGACGGCCATGATGACTCCTCTCGCGAAGCAGCGCGCCGCAGACCTTGCACCGGGCGTCGACTGGTCCCATCATTCTCGCAGATTCGCCGCGGAACGCGGTCCCGGCTCTTCGCCCTCGCGGATCTGCCACGGCACCGAGCCCACCATCACTCCCGCCTCCCGCTGCAGGCGGTTCTTCTGCCGCGTGGCCGTGCGGTTGTGCAGCAGCGTCCGCCATCCCGGCCGCACCACGTACTCGGGGATGAACACCATGGTCAGGTCCCGCGGGGAGAGGCGCCGGCGATCGCGCAGGTGCCGCACGAGCGGCACCACCGTGTCGCGGTAGGGAGAGGCCACCACGGTGAGCGGCAGCGGCATGCGGGCGCGGTCCCAGTCGTCGATCACCCGCTCCGTCACCGCGCGGTCCGCGTCCACCACCACGGCCTCCAGGGACGAGGGGCGGGTCGCGCGGGCGTACGCGATGGCCCGCAGCGCCGGCCTGTTCAGGGTGGAGACCACGACGACGACGTGCACCCTCGAGGGCAGGGCGCGGGCGTCGTCGTGGGCGTCCGGGGTGAGCTCGCGGCCCACCGCGGCGTAGTGCCGGTGGATCCGGCCCATGACCAGCGCACCCACGACGATCGTGAGCAGCGCCACCCACGCCCCCTGCGTGAAGCGCGTCACGAGCACGACGACGCCGGCGAGCGCGGTGACGCCCAGCGCGACGGCGGTGATGCCGAGGCGCAGGCGCACCGCGGCGCGGGCGCGCGTGCCCGGGGTGTGCGCGAGCCGGCGGCGCCACAGCCGCAGCATCCCCGTCTGGGCGAGGGTGAAGGCCAGCAGGACGCCGATCACGTACAGCTGGACGAGCAGGGCGGTCTGGGCGCGGAAGACGAGCAGCAGGATCGCCGCGGCGGCGCCGAGGGCCACGACGCCCCACGTGTGGACCAGGCGGTCGCCGCGCACGCGCATCTGCCGCGGGAGGTAGCCGTCGTCGGCGAGCCGGGAGGTCAGGGCCGGGAAGGAGCGGAACGCGGACTTCGCGGCGAAGAGCAGCAGGAGCGCGGTGGCCGCGATGGTGAGCACGGCCAGCGGGCTCCCGGGTCCGAAGACGGCGGCCGCGAGCTGGGCGATCACGGGCGGGGCCGCGGCGCCCTCGGGCAGCGGCGCGCCGTCCGGGCCGCGCAGGGAGGCCGGGTCCAGGGCCACCACGGTGCCCGTGCGGTGGGCCAGGTGCATGACGCCGACCGTGAGTGCCGCCACGGCGGCGGCCATCATCGTGAGGAGCCAGCGGACGGTGGGCACGGCCGGATGCGCCACCGTGCGGGCGGCCGAGACAGGGACCTCCACGCCCGTGAGCAGGACCGAGCCCGCGCTGAAGGCGCGCAGGGCCAGCAGGGCCGTGGCCACCGCGCCGACGGGCCCGGCGCCGGACCCGTCCACCGTGTGTCCCGCGGTCACGGCCTGGCCCAGGGTGCCCCCCGCGTCCTGCCACAGGCCCGCCCCCACCATGCCCGCCAGCAGGAGCACGAAGGCGGCCACCACGAGCGGCAGGATGCGCCGGCCCCGGCCACGGTCGGATCCGCGCAGGGCCAGGAGCAGCACGAGGCCCAGGGCCGTGCACGCCACCGCCATGCGGTGCTCCGCGAGCGAGGGCACGAGGGCGGCGGCGTAGTGGGCGAAGGCCGCGAGGGACACGGCGGCGGTGAAGACGAAGTCCAGCAGGAGGGCGGCCGAGGCGAGCACCCCGGCGCGCGGTCCCAGCTTGGTGCGCGCCATGCGGTAGATGCCCCCGTGCGGCAGCGCCACCACGGCAGCCCGGAACGAGGCGACGATGAGCACCATGACCGCGACGACGGCCCAGCCCACGAGGGGCCCGAGCGCGAGGGCGGCGGTGCCCGAGGCCACGAGGGTCAGGATGATCTCGTCCGGGGCGTAGGCCAGGGAGGAGAGCGCGTTGGCGGAGGTCACGGGGAGGGCGCGCCACCGGGGCATGCGCGGGGCGGCGGCGTCCGTGGAGGCCACGGGTCGTCCCAGCAGTGCCCGGCGGAGGGTTGCTGACAGCGTCGTCACCGCACCACGGTACCCCCGCCCCGCACCGCCATGCCCCGCCCGTTCCCGCGGGCGCCCGGGGCGGTGCGAGGATGGTCCCCGGGCGGGCGCCGCCCGCACCGATCCGGAAGGGGACGAACAGGCCATGGCTCACTACGTCATCGTCGGCGGCGGCCGCGTGGGTTCACGCCTCGCGGCCACCCTGGACGTCGCGGGCCACTCCGTGGCCGTGGTGGACCGGGACGCCCGCGCGGAGGACGGCCTCCCCGCGGACTTCTCGGGCGAGTTCGTGGCGGGCATCGGCTTCGACCGCGACGTGCTGCGCCGCGCCGGGATCGAGAAGGCCCAGGGCCTGGCGGCCGTGACGGCGGACGACGGCACCAACATCATCGCGGCGCGCGTGGCCCGCGAGACCTTCCACGTGGACCATGTGGTGGCGCGCATCTACGATGCCGAGCGCGCGCGGGTGTACCAGCGCCTCGGCGTGCCCACGGTGGCCTCCATCCAGTGGACCGCGGAGCAGGTGCTGCACCGCCTCCTGCCCGCCGGCGCCGCGGACGCGGAGCAGCGCGACCCCTCCGGCCGCCTGATCATCACGGAGCTCGTCCCCCACCCCTCGTGGTGGGGGCGGCGCCTGGCCGAGGTCGAGTCGATGACCGGGATCCGCGTGGCCTACCTGACCCGCTTCGGCGAGGGGATGCTCCCGGCCGGCGTCGAGCGCCTGCAGGAGGGCGACGTCGTGCACGGCGTGTACCCCGTGGACCGGCGGGACGCGGTCGAGGCCGCGCTGCAGGGCAAGGCCCGTGAGCCGGACGAGGACGAGGAGGAGCGCTCATGAGGGTCGTCATCGCAGGGGCCGGCGCCGTGGGCGCCTCGATCGCACGGGAGCTGTGCGCCCACGGGCACGCCGTGACCGTGGTGGACCTGCGCCCGGAGGTCGTCCGGCGCGCCGACGTCGGCCGTGCCCGCTCCCTCGTGGGGGACGCGACCGACCTCGTCATGCTCGGCGAGGCCGGGGCGCTCGAGGCGGACGTCCTCGTGGCCGCCACGGGCGACGACCGCGCCAACCTCGTGGTCTCCCTGCTCGGCCGCAGCGAGTTCGGGGTGCAGCGCACCGTCGCCCGCGTGAACAACCCCCGCAACGACTGGCTCTTCGACGAGTCCTGGGGCGTGGACGTGGCCGTGTCCACCCCGTCCATCATGACCGCGCTCGTGGAGGAGGCCGTGGAGACCGGCGACCTCGTGCGCCTGCTGCGCCTCGAGGCGGGCGGCACGGCGCTCACCGAGTTCCGCGTCCCGGCGGCGCACTGGCTCGTCGGCCGTCGCGTCGGGACGGTGTCCTGGCCGGCGGAGGCCCCGCTCGTGGCCGTCGTGCGGGACGGGACGCCGCGCGCCGCCACCCCGGATGAGGTCCTCGAGGCCGGAGACGAGCTGTTCCTGCTCGTCTCCGCCGCGGCCGAGACGGCCCTGCGGCGTCTCCTGGTCGGGGAGGCCGCGGCGCCTCAGCGTGAGGACGCCGGGTCGACGGCGGCGGCGCCGGCCGGACCGGGCTCCTCCGCGGGCGAGCCCGGCGAGGGCGCGCTCACGGACCAGGCCAGCCAGAGCCCCAGCGCGTAGAGCGGCAGACCCATCACGAGACGGGCGACGCCCAGGGCCGTCGCCGCGTCCGCGAGGTAGAGCGGCACCTGCACGCCCAGCCGCAGCGCGAAGACGGCCACCATCACCCAGGTAGCCGCCGCGTAGGCGCGCCGGCGGCGGGGGTCCGCACGCCATGCGGTCCCCTCCCCGCGCACGAGGCCGAGGATCAGGCCCACCACGGGCCAGCCCGCGAGGATCGAGACGAGGAACGCGAGGCCGTAGCCGGCGTTCGTGATGAAGCCCCAGAGGTAGTAGTCCCGGGCCTGCCCCGTGGTCAGGGCCACCGCCACCGAGAGCACGACGACGACGAGCCCGGCCAGGACCTGCGCGGGCGACTGGCGCTGCGCGAGCCGGACCACGCCCATGAGGACGGCCACGCCCGCGGCGGCCACGCCCGAGGGCCACACCTGCTGGGTGAGCACGTACCCGACCATGAAGACGAACGTGGGCAGGGACGCCTCCACGATCCCCCGCCAGCCGCCGACGCTGGCCAGGGGGTCCAGGCGGCCGTGCTCGTCGAGCCTCGCGCCGCGGCCGAGGGCGGCGGCGGAGTCCGGCGCGCCGGGGTCGCGGCGGGTCGCGGGCCGGTTCATGGGTGCCTCCTGCGTCATCGGACGGCCGTCGGGCCGTCCACGAGGTCGAACTCGGGATTGTGCAGCGTGGGGACGCCGTCGATCTCCACGACGCGGCCGCGGATGCGCAGCCACTCCCCCGGCATCACGCCGGGCACGCGACGCCGCCCGTGCCACACCAGCCGGATGACGGCGAGCGGCTCGGCCCGTCCGGGCTCCGGGAGCCGCGTGGCGAGCTCCGCGCGGAACACGGTGGCGTCGTCGGCGCCGGGGATGGTCACGGCGACCACCACGCCGAGGCGGTCCACCATCCCGGCGGGAGGCGGCAGGACCGCCACCGGCGCGGTCGCGGGGCTCACCGGGTCTCCGTGATCTCCGGGCCGCGCTCCGGCAGGGGCGCGCCCCCGGCCGGCTGCTCGCCGGACGGCGCCGTCGGTGCGGTCTCGGTGCCCTCGGCCGGACGGCGGCGGCGCTGCACGGGCTGGGCGTTGGCCGGGGCGTGCAGGGGCAGCAGCTCCCGGGGAGGCAGGGGCCCCTCGCCGCGGACCACGACGAGGTCGGAGAAGACCTGCTCGAGCGGTCCGGCGGCGTCGGGCCGGAAGGCGGCCTCGCCGTGGAACACGCCGCGCACGAACCAGCGGGGGCCGTCCACGCCCACGAAGCGGGCCACGTTCCAGCCCGGCGAGCCGTCCGGCATCTCGGCGGGGATGCGGGTGAGCAGCTCGGGGCCGAAGGCGCCGGCCTGCTCCTGCACGTGGGCGCCCGGGGAGGAGCCCAGGGCGTCCACGAGCTCCGCGCGCAGGTCGTCCCACAGTCCGGCGGCGCGCGGCGCGGAGAAGGCCTGGATCTGCAGCGCGGAGCCGCCCACGGTCACGGTGACGGCCACGATGCGCCGCGTGGCGTCCTCGAGGTCGAGCCGCAGCTTCATGCCCTGGACGGCGCGCACGCGCAGCGCGCCCAGGTCGATGTACCCGGTGGCGGACGGGCGGGCCGTCACGTCGTGGGGGCCGCGCTCGGCCTCCCGGGCGGCGTCGCCGGCGGCCGCGGCCACGGCGAGGTCGCGCTCGTCGAGCAGATGCTCGGGCAGGGTCACCTGCTCGTGGCGCGCGGTGCGGTTGCGTCCGAAGATCACGAGGTCCTCCCGGGAGTGTCGACGTCGGCGGCCGGCGCGGTGGTGCCCGCGCCGAATCCGCCCGTGGATCCGAATCCGGCCGTGCCGCGCACGGAGTCCGGCAGGGCGTCCACCGGCTCGAAGCGTGCCTGGACCACCGCCTGGACCACGAGCTGGGCCACCCGGTCCCCGCGGTGCAGGGTGAGGGGCTCCGCCGGATCGTGGTTGATGAGCGGCACCATGATCTCGCCGCGGTACCCGGCGTCGATGGTGCCGGGGGCGTTCACGACGCCCAGGCCGTGGCGGACCGCCAGGCCGGAGCGGGGGTGCACGAAGCCGGCGTACCCCTGGGGCAGCGCGATCGCCACGCCGGTGGGGACGAGGGCCCGCTCCCCCGGGGCGAGCGTCACGTCCACCGTGGTGCGCAGGTCCGCGCCGGCGTCGCCGTCCTGGGCGTACGCGGGGGGCGGCAGGTCAGGATCGAGGACGCGCAGGGGCACGGGAAGCTCGGCGGGGTCACTCACGTGGCAGGACTCTACCCGAGCCGCGTCGGGGCCCCCGGGCGGCCGGATGTGGGAAGCTGGAGGACATGCAGGAGCCCCACGATGACGCCGCCCGCCCCCTCTCCGCCGAGCCCGCCCCCGCGGTGGCCGGCGGCCCGGACCCGGTGGTCTACGAGGAGCGGCTCTCCCCGTCACCGGGCGTGTGGATCGTGGCCCTCATGCTCGCGGGACTGGCCATCCTGGTGTTCGCGCCGATCGACATCGTCGTGGGGCTGATCGCCGCGGCTGTCTTCTTCGGGATCGAGGCACTCCTGCTGATCACCGGAACCCCCCGGATCACGGTGCGCGAGCGGACGCTGCAGGTGGGCCGCGCGAGCATCGAGCGGCGTCACATCGGCGCGGTGACGGGACATCGCGGCGAGTCGGCGCGGCAGCAGCGCGGGCCGCACCTGCACGGACTGGCCTACGTGACGGTGCGCGGGTGGATCTCCCCCGTCGTGCGCGTCCAGATCACGGACGAGCGGGACCGGACGCCGTACTGGCTCACGAGCACCCGCAGGCCGGAGGAGCTCGTGGCGGTCCTCGGCGGCCGCATGGCCGCCGAGGACGGGTGAGGGCTCAGCCCTCGCAGTCGGTGCAGTAGAGCTCGCCGTTCTTCTCGCGCGCGGCCTGCGAGCGGTGGCGCACCAGGAAGCACGAGGCGCACGTGAACTCGTCGGACTGCGCGGGCAGGACCCGCACCATGAGCTCCTCGCCGGAGAGGTCCGCCCCCGGCAGCTCGAATCCCTCCGCCGCCTCGGTCTCGTCCTCGTCCACGACGGCCGACTGCGTGTCGGTGCGACGCGCCTTCAGCTCCTCGATGGAATTCTGGCCGAGCTCTTCCTCGTTCTTGCGAGGGGCATCGTAGTCCGTGGCCATGGTGTGGTTCTCACGCTCCGCTGGTGGGGGTACGGCATCGGGACCGATGCCGGTGCGGGCAGCGGATCGGGACCCCCGAGGGGAGCGCCCGCCGTCATCCTGCGCCGTTGCGCGTAGATTGTGCACCACGGGCCGCCGGGAACCAAATGGCCGCGGGCCGCGCTCGCACCGCGGCTCCCCGCGGCCGGACCGCTAGGATCAGCAGAGGCCCGACGCCGGCCGCGCCGTCCTCGCCCGCGCCCGCGGACACGCCGCGGACCGGTCGAGAACGATGTGGGAGGGACCACCGCCATGGCAGAGCTGCGACTGACCGGACCCACCGAGGACGGCCGGGCACTGCGCCTGGCCGACGCGGACGGGCAGGAGCACTCCCTCCCCCTCTCCGTCTACCTGCGCCGCCTCGTGCTCGAGGGCATGGAGCAGGAGGACGCCGAGCCTCAGGAGCAGCCCGCGCAGGACGCCCCGCGGGGGGACGAGCAGGGCACCGACGAGCAGAGCCCCGACGACGCGTCCGGCGACGAGGTCACCGGCGGCCCCGATTCCGAGGAGGAGGCGCAGCCGCCCCGCCGCACCGGCCCCAGCCCCCTGGCGCCGCGCATCACGCCTCCCCTCCAGCCGGAGGCGGCCTCCCACGCGCCCCTGCCGCCGACCGCCGGCGCCCCGTCTGCGGCCCCGCTCACCGCCACGTCCGCCCTCACGGGCTCCCCTCAGCCCGCCGTCTCCCCCGTGGAAGCGCGTCTGACGCCGGGCGAGCCCGCCGCGCCGCGCCCCTCCATGACCCGCTCTTCCGCGGTCCGCCCCGCCGCGCAGGGCGAGCGCCGCACCGCGTCCGGCACGCCCACCGCTCCCCTGGCCGACCAGGAGGACGTGCGCGCCGCGGCCTCCCAGGAGGCCCCGCCGCTCTCGCCGCGGGAGATCCAGCAGCGCATCCGTGCGGGCGCCTCGGTGGAGCAGGTGGCCCGCGAGAGCGGCAACCCCTTCGCCCGCATCCGCAGCTACGGCTTCCCCGTCCTCGCGGAGCGCGGCTACGTGGCGCAGCAGGCGCGCGGCACGGAGATCTGGGTCGGCGGCCCCGATCTGTACACCGATGCGATCGAGGACGGCGGGCCCAGCACCCTGGGCGAGCTCGCCGAGCATCGGCTGCGCGAGCTGGGCGCCCCCGCGGGCGGACTCGAGTGGGACGCATGGCGCGAGCCCTCCGGGGAGTGGACCGTGACCGCGCAGTTCGCGGCGACCGGCCTGCGCACCCGGCCCACCACGGAGGAGCCGCCCGCGCGGTGGACGTTCCGCCCGGTGGGGCGGCACCTGGACCCGCAGAACGCGTGGGCCCGGATGCTCTCCGATGCTGAGGCGTGGGACGTGTTCCCCGAGCCGCCGGCTCCGCGGACCCCGTCCTCCGAGACCGACGCCGAGGCCGCCGATGCGGACGCCCCCGCGGCGGCGGGCCGCCGTCCTGACGCTCCGGTGGACCACGCGGAGGCGGCGGTGACCCCGCTGGGCGCCCACACCCCCGCGGCCGACCCCGACGCCGACCTCCTGGAGATCCTCCGGGCCCGCCGCGGACAGCGCGTGGGCGCGGACGTCGCCTCGGACGACGCCCTGGCCCACCTGATCGCCCGCGACGCGGCGGAGCGCCGGACCGCGGCCCCGACGCCCCTGCGCCCGTCCCTCCCGGATCCCGCGGCGGAGGCGGCGGACGCCCGCCGCGCGCCGGGGGCACACGACGCCGCGTCGTCCGAGGTGACCGAGGCCGAGGTGGACCGCGAGGTCAGCCGCGCCCAGGACGAGGTCGCCCAGGTCCGCGCCGCCACGGCCGACGTCGCCGACGACCGGGATGACGCGGAGGTCGCCGAGCCTGAGACCGCCGAGATCGAGGCCGAGGCGATCGCCGGAACGCCGGAGTCGACCCCTGCCCCGGGCCGCCCCGCGATGCCCGCCCCCACGCCGCGGCCCCGCTCCCGCTCGGCCTCGCGCCGCGCGTCGGTGCCCAGCTGGGACGACATCGTCTTCGGCCGCAAGGGCGACTGAGCCGCGCCTCGCCGAGGCGGGTCCGCTCAGCGCACCCAGGTGAGCAGCGGGACCTCGCGCTCGGCGCGCGTGGGCGCCCCGTGCTGCCCGACCATCGCGAAGGCGGTCGGCTCCACGCGGCGACCGTCGTAGAGCGCGAGGTCCCCGTGGACGGCGATCAGCAGGTCCCCGATGCGGCCGCGGACGCGCTCCTCCACGCGCTCCCCGAACCATCCGGCCGCCACCGCCTCCTCCCGGGTGAGCACCCAGGCGTGCGCCCCGTACCGCTCGAACCACGCGGCACGGGTGCTTTCGCGCACCGCCTCGTCCGCGTCGGGGCGGAAGTGCAGCTGCACGAGACGCGGCTCCCCCGCGGTGTGCGCCACCCCGGCCAGCAGCGCGGGATCGAGCAGCGCGCCCCCGTCGTCGAGCGCGGCGTAGTCCACGCGCCGGGAGGCGGGCACGTCCACCATGCCGTGGTCGCCCGTGGCGAGGACCACGGTGCCCGCGGGGACGCGCGCGAGGAGGCGGCGCAGGGCGGAGTCGACCTCCTCGAGGGCGTGCAGCCACTGCGGCGATCCCACGCCGTGGCGGTGGCCGGCCTTGTCCAGCTCGTTCGCGTAGACGTACACGAGGGTGGGCTCGCGGGCGTCCTTCAGGATGCGCTCGGCGTGCTGGGCGCGCGCGAGCAGTCCCCTCCCCGCCACGAAGCGGCCGCCGCGCAGGCCCGCGCGGGTCAGCGCCGAGTGCTCGAAGGCCGGCAGGGAGACCGTGACCGTGTCCACGCCGGCGGCGGCCGCGCGCTCGAGCACGGTGGCGTGCGGCTGCCAGGCCAGCGGGTCCGTGGCCTCGTCCCAGCCGCCGAGCTGGTTGACCACCACGCCGCGCTCCGGGTCCAGGACGTCGTAGCCGGCGATCCCGTGCTCCCCGACCTCCAGGCCCGTGCCGAGGCTCGTGAGCGAGGCGGCGGTGGTGGTGGGCACGGCCGCCTGGAGCACGCGGCCGCCGTCCGCCATCGCCGCGCGGAGCGTGGGCGCGTGTCCGCCGAAGCGCCGGAGATGGGCACGGCCCAGCCCGTCCACGAGGGCCACGACGACGCGCCGCGTGGACGGCAGGCCGAGCGCGTTGGTCATCCCCTCCACCCCGAGGGCGGCCGCCGCGGAGACCAGCACGGAGCGCAGGGCACGCTCGGGCGGGACGACGCCGGCGGGGACGGCCGGGCCGCCCGGCGCCTGCGGGGAGGTGGGGGCCGACTCCCCCGTCACGCGGCCGCCCGGAGGTGGGCGCGGCGCAGGGCGCGGGCGAAGACGACGGCGCCGTCCACGGCGGCCTGGCCCTCGGCGTCGGCCGCCACGCGGATCACGAGGTCCTCCCGTGCTGCGGTCCCGGTGTAGCCGTGGTCCTCCTCGCACTGCGGATCGGCGCAGCCGGCCGGCTGCAGGTCCAGGCGCTGGCCTCCGGCCCACTGCACGCCCAGCGTCACCTCGGCCACCGGGTCCGAGGGGTGGAAGCGGGCCGGATCGGCGTGGCCCGTGGTGAGCAGGACGGAGGCGATCGCCGTCAGCGGGACCAGCTCGGTGGACACCTGGGCCAGCACGGCCTGGCCCTCCGGGTCGGCGGCATGGTCGTCGAGGTGGACGGCGAGCAGCACGTCCGCGGCGAGGACCAGCACGGTGATGTGCCGGTGGATCTCGTCGTAGTCGAAGTGCGTGTCCACGTGCACCAGGTGCGCCAGCACGGCGCGCCCCTCGAGCTCCTGGGCGATCGCGTGGGCCACGAGCTCCGGGTAGAAGCCGGCGCGCACGAGGGAGCCGCCCAGGGTGGCGGCCGCGTCCACGGTGCGGTGCCCGGTGCGGGCGTCAGGGCCCTCGGGACGGCCCCCGTGGCGGGGGTCCTGGTGGCCGGAGTCGTGATTCCTGCGCAGCGGGGTCATGGGGTCCATGCTACGGCGAGGCCCGCGGGAGCCGCCGTCCGCAGGGCCGCGCTCAGTCACCCCGCAGCGCGCGGCGCGCGGAGTCCGTGCGCCGTGCGGCGTTGGCCACGTCCACCTCCGCCTGGAGCACGGTGACGCCCTCGGGCGAGGCCAGCACGGGAGCGAAGCGCAGGCGAGCGACCTGCGGGAGGTCGTCCTTGAGCACGCTGACTCGCCCCACGAGGTCCTCGAGGGCGGCCAGGTCCACGGCGGGCACCCCGCCCGTGGCCTCCAGCTTGGCGGCCGCGCGGGGAGCGCGCACCATGCGGGCCACGTCCCGGTCCGTCAGGGGCGGCACGCGGTGCACCCAGTCCCCCAGCAGGTCCGTGGCGTCTCCGGCGATCCCGAACGAGACGACCGGGCCCAGGAGCGGGTCCTCGAGCGCCGTGACCATGCACGCCTGCCCGGCCGGGGCCATGGACTGCACCTCCAGCTCGGTGACGCCGAAGGGCTCGAGGACGCCGCGCATCTGCTGGACGTTGCGGCGCAGGGAGTCCGCGTCCACCACGTTCAGGCGCACGCCGCCGAGGTCCAGGCGGTGGCGCAGGTGCGGGTCCACGGCCTTCACCGCCACGGGGAAGCCCAGCTCCTCGGCCGCGGCCACGGCCTCCTCCGCAGTGGAGAAGCGCACGGAGGGCAGGACGTCGATCCCGTAGTGGCCCAGCAGCTCCTGCGTCTCCTCCGGGGTGAGGCGCACGAGCTCCGTGCCCGCCGCGCGGGCCGCCGCGGCCTCCACGAGCGACTCGGCCGCGTGCAGGTCCGTGCCGGCGGGCTCGAGGGGCTCCCCCGCCTCCTCGCGCCGCCAGTCCACGTAGTCGGCCAGCCGGCCGAGCACGGCCATGGCCTTCTGCGGCGAGGGGTAGAACGGCACGCCGGCCTGGAGGGAGCCCGGCTCGGCGTCGTCGGGCAGCGGCCCGGACGCACCGAGGGTGGCGGCGGAGTAGCGCGGGGAGACCACGTCCGTGAGGCACACCGCCACCGGCACGGCCGCGCCCGCGGTCATCTCCGCGAGGGCGCGGGCCAGCTCCTCGGGCTCGTCCTCGCCCTGGTGCAGCCCGAGGCGGCCGACGACCACGACGGCGTCCGCCTCCGGGTGGGCGACGGCCGCGCGCACCGAGGCGACGAGCTGCTCCTCGAGCGGGGCGATGCCGTTCTCGCGGTCGCCCAGGCCCAGGGTCTCGATCACGTCGAGCCCGGCCTCGGCGGCCGCGTCGCGGGTGAGGCGGTCCAGGGCCAGGGAGTCGGCCACGAGCACCACCCGGCGGCCCGTCGGCAGCGGCTGCGAGGCCACGGCCATGAGCACGTCCAGCATGTCGTCGTGGGTGGAGGCCTCGAGGACGCCGGTCTGGTCCAGCATCGAGTCCACGGCGCCCGCGGGCGCCTGCGTGGTGCGCGTCTCGTGGCCCGGGGGCAGGAATCGGCCGGTCACGTCCGAGCGGACCACCACCACGGGCTTGGTGCGTGAGAGCCGCCGCGCGATCCGCGAGAACTTGCGCGGGTTGCCGAAGGACTCCAGGTAGACGCCCACGGCGGCGGTGTGCGGGTCGTCCTCGAAGAACTGCATCGCGTCATTGCCGGAGACGTCCGCCCGATTGCCCGCGCTCAGGGAGGTGGACACGCCGATCCCGCGCCGCTTGACGCCCGCCGAGACCATGGCCCCCACGGCGCCGGACTGGCTGAACAGGCCCACCGGGCCACGGCTCGCCAGCCCCGGCGACGGCGAGGCGTTGAGGCGCACGGCCGGATCGGTGCAGACGAGCCCGGCGGAGGCGGGGCCGATCACGCGCATGCCCTCGGCGCGAGCGCGGGAGACGAGGCGGCGCTGCGCCTCCAGGCCGGCCGCGCCGGCGTCGGCGTACCCGGAGGTGAGCACGAGCAGGCCCTTCGCGCCGATCGCGGCGGCGTCGGCGACGACGTCGTCCACCGCGTCCGCGGGCACGGCCACGACCACGAGCTCGACGGGCTCGCCGACGTCCGCGAGCGCGGCGTGCGCCTCGATGCCCTGCACCTGCTCCGCCGCGTGGTTCACCGCGTGCACCGTGCCCGTGTAGCCGGCCTCGAGGATGTGACGCAGCACGATCGAGCCCACGGACTGCGGGTCGCGGGAGGCCCCGACGACGGCCACGGACTCGGGCGCGACGAGCTCGGCGAGGCTGCGGGCCTCGGCACGGTGCTCCCGGGACTCCACCACGGCGCGCCACCGCGCGGTCGGGTTGATGGGGAACTCGACGGCCACCACGCCGTCCTCGAAGTGGCGGGCCACCTCGAAGCCGGACTCCTGGAAGACGGAGAGCATCTTGCGGTTCTCCGGCAGGACCTCCGCCGTGAAGCGGCGGATGCCGAACTCGCGGGCCGCGACGGCCAGGTGCTCCATGAGGATGGAGCCGAGGCCGCGGCCCTGGGCGGCGTCGGAGATGTTGAACGCCACCTCGGCGGCGTCCGTGCCCGGGAAGCGGTCGTAGCGGCCGATGCCCAGGATCTGCCCTCCGCGCGTGATCACGAAGGCCACGCGGTCCCGGTGGTCCACCGTCGTGAAGCGCTCCAGGTCCTTGCGGGACAGCTCGGACTTGTACGTGAAGTACCGCAGGTAGATGGAGGCCTCGGACTGGTGGGCGTGCATGTCCTGCAGCCCGGCGGCGTCGTCGGGCGTGATGGGGCGCAGTCGCGCCGTGGCGCCGTCGCGCAGCACGACGTCGGCCTCCCAGTGGCTCGGGTATCCGCGGACGGACTCGGTGTCACCCATAGGATCAGGGTAGACAATCACCGACCCCGTGAGGATCCCCCCACCGCCATGGCCCGTTCGTCCCGCTCCCGTCCCGCCGACCCGGACGCCGCGCGTCCCCTCCCGCTGGAGCAGGAGAACATCGTCGACGTCGACGTGGCGCAGGAGATGGAGAGCTCGTTCCTCGAGTACGCGTACTCCGTGATCTACTCGCGCGCGCTCCCCGACGCCCGCGACGGCCTCAAGCCGGTGCAGCGGCGCATCCTCTTCATGATGTCCCAGATGGGCCTGCGCCCGGAGAAGGGGCACGTGAAGTCCGCGCGCGTGGTGGGCGAGGTGATGGGCAAGCTCCACCCCCACGGCGACACCGCCATCTACGACGCGATGGTTCGCCTGGCGCAGCCGTTCTCCCTGCGCCTGCCCGTGGTGGACGGGCACGGCAACTTCGGCTCCCTCGACGACGGCCCCGCGGCGCCGCGCTACACGGAGGCCCGCATGGCCCCGGCGGCGCTCGCGCTCACCGCGGACCTCGACGAGGACACCGTGGACTTCGTCCCCAACTACGACAACCAGTTCCAGCAGCCCGCGGTGCTGCCCGCGGCCTACCCGAACCTGCTGGTCAACGGCGCGGCCGGCATCGCCGTGGGCATGGCCACCAACATGGCCCCGCACAATCTGCGCGAGGTCGTGGCCGGAGCCCGGCACCTGCTGGCCCACCCGGACGCGGACCTCGACGCGCTCATGGCGCACATCCCCGGCCCGGACCTGCCCTCGGGCGGACGGATCGTGGGGCTCGAGGGCGTGCGGGACGCCTACGCCACGGGCCGCGGCTCGTTCCGCATGCGGGCCGCCGTCGCCGTCGAGCAGGTCTCCCCGCGCCGCACGGGCCTCGTGGTCACGGAGCTGCCGTACGGGGTGGGCCCGGAGAAGGTCATCGAGCGCATCAAGGACGGCGTCAACGCCAAGAAGCTCGCGGGCATCGCCGACGTCGTGGACCTCACCGACCGCAAGAACGGGCTGAAGCTGGTGATCGAGCTGAAGTCCGGCTTCAACCCCCAGGCCGTGCTCGCCGCCCTCTACAAGCACACGCCGCTGGAGGAGTCCTTCGGCATCAACAACGTGGCCCTCGTGGAGGGGCAGCCGCAGACCCTGGGGCTGAAGCCGCTGCTGCAGGTGTACGTGGACCACCGCCTGGACGTGGTGCGTCGGCGCACCGCGCACCGCCTGGGGCGACGGCGGGACCGCCTCCACCTCGTGGAGGGCCTGCTGCTGGCCCTGGTGGACATCGACGAGGTCATCCAGATCATCCGCACCTCGGACGACACGGCCTCGGCCCGCGCCCGCCTCGAGCAGGTCTTCGACCTCTCGGAGGCGCAGGCCTCGCACATCCTCGAGCTGCGGCTGCGCCAGCTGACCCGGTTCTCCCGCATCGAGCTGGAGGCCGAGCGGGACGAACTGGCCGACGCGATCGCCGAGCTCGAGGCCATCCTGGGCTCCGAGGCCCGGCTGCGGGACGCGGTCTCCTCCGAGCTGCAGGCCGTCGCCGACGAGTTCGGGGACGAGCGGCGCACCCAGCTCCTGGAGGCCGAGACGCTCGCCGCCGCGGCCGCCCCGGCCGGCTCCCGCCGGGGGCCTTCGGCCGCCGGCGCCGCGCAGGCCGGAGCAGACCTCATGGTCCCGGACACCGCCTGCTGGGTGCTCCTGAGCACGGCGGGCAAGGTGCTGCGCACCGCGGACCGCACCCCGATCACGGCGCAGGGCCGCCGCCGCAAGCACGACGCCTTCGTCTCCGTGGTCCCGGCCACGGCCCGCGGCGAGGTGGGCGCGCTGACCTCCGCGGGGCGCGTGCACCGGCTGCAGGTGGTGGACCTCCCGGCCGCGCCCGAGTCCTCGGAGGCGCCGGCCATGGCCGCCGCGGCGGACGCGAAGACGCTCATCCCCCTCGAGCGTGGAGAGTCCCTCGTCGCCCTCGTCCCGCTCGACGCCGTCCTCGCGCTGGGCACCGCCCGCGGCGTGGTGAAGCGGGTGCGCCCTGAGTGGCCCCTGAACCGGGACGCGATGGACGCGATCGCCCTCAAGGACGCCGACGCCGTGGTGGGCGCGGCGCCGGCCGCCGACGACGAGGACCACCTCGTGTTCCTCACGCGCTCCGGGCAGCTGCTGCGCTACCCGGCCTCGGCCGTGCGGCCCCAGGGGCCGGCGGGGGGCGGCGTGGCCGGCATGCGCGTGGCCGACGAGGACGCGGTGATCGGCTTCGGCGTCGCCCCCGCCTCGTCCGTGGCCGAGGGTGCGGGCGAGGGCGACGCCGCCGCGGCGCGGGCCGCCGTCGTCGTGACCGTGGCCGACGGCGAGGGCGAGGGCGACCTGCTGGGCTCGGCCCCGGGCTCCGTGAAGGTCACGCCGCTGGCCGAGTACCCGGCCAAGGGCCGCGGCACCGCGGGCGTGCGGGCCCATCGCCTGCTGCGCGGGGAGTCCGGGCTCGCGCTCGCCTGGGTCGGCCCCGCCCCCGCCCTGGCGGCCTCCCGGGCCGGCGTGGCCCGCTCGCTGCCCGTGGAGTTCGGGCGCCGGGACGGCTCGGGCGTGCCGGTGGACCAGCGGATCGAGGCGCTCGGCGCCGGGGCCTCCCCCACGCTCGTCGCCGCGGCGCCACCCGAGGACGACGCCGTGACGGTGTCCGCTGAGTGAGAACCCCTCCCCCCGGACGCCGTGATCCCGTCAGGGCCTCCGGGGGGGCTCGGCTAGAGTGACAGCCCGGCCCGTGCCAGCCACGGGCCGGATCCCCACCGCCAACAAGAACGGTCCAGGTGCCCCACGTGTCCGGCAACGCCAGCTTCGAATACTCCCGCGCCGCCCTCCTGGCGGTGACCGAGGTGGAGGCGCCCCTCGAGGTGACCTCGGATGACCTCGACGAGAAGCTGAAGGACGTGCTCGCCCGGCTGAAGCTGCCCGCCTCCCTGCTGCAGCGCGTCGCCGGGGTGCGGGCCCGCCGCTTCTGGGACGAGACGCGCGACTTCCAGGAGGCCGCCGCGGACGCCGGCACCGCCGCGCTCTCGGCCGCGGGCGTCGACGCCTCGCGCGTGGGCCTGCTGATCAACACCTCCGTCACGCGCGCCACCCTCGAGCCCTCCGTGGCCGTGCGCATCCACGACCTCATGGGCCTGCCGACCTCCGCCACGAACTTCGACATCACGAACGCGTGCCTCGGGTTCGTCAACGGCCTGATGATCGCCTCCACCCTCGTGGACGCCGGCCAGATCGACTACGCCGTGGTGGTGGCCGGCGAGGACTCCGGCAGGGTGCAGGAGGCCACCGTGCGGAACCTGCACGCGCAGACCACCAATCGCGGCAACTTCATGGAGCAGTTCGCCTCCCTCACCCTGGGCTGCGGAGCGGCCGCCGCCGTCGTGGGGAGCATCGAGGACCACCCGGACGCGCACCGCATCCTGCGCGGGGTCACCCGCGCCGGCACGGACCACCACGGCCTGTGCGTGGGCGACCACAACGGCATGTTCACGGACTCCACGGCGCTGCTGACCGACGGCCTCGAGCTCGTCATGGACGCGTGGAACGACACGCCGCAGGAGTGGGGCTGGCGGGACATGGACCGCTACATCACCCACCAGGTCTCCCAGCTGCACACGAACGCCATCTCCGAGGCCGCCGGCCTCGACCCCGAGCGCATCCCCCGCACGTTCCCCACCCTGGGCAACGTGGGGCCGGCCTCGCTGCCCATCACGCTGGTGCGCGAGCAGGAGCGCCTCTCCGCCGGGGACCATGTCCTGTGCCTGGGCGTCGGCTCGGGCCTGAACACCGCCATGCTCGAGATCCAGTGGTGAGCTGAAGGAGCCCCCATGCCGCAGATCCCCTCCGCCCCCGCCGTGCTGCCCCCCGCCGACCGGCTCCCCGGATGGGACGCCGCATGGTCCCGCCTGGTGGAGATCCGCTCCGCCGCCGACCCCGAGGGCACCGTCCGCACCCTGCACGTGGCGGACACCGGGCCCGTCCTGGCCTCGCTCGGCGTGGAGATCGCCGGCACCGTCGTGGCCGTGCACGGCAACCCCACGTGGTCCTACCTGTGGCGCTCCCTGATGGAGGCCACGGTGCGCCGCGCACGTCAGGGCCAGCCGGCCTGGCGGGTGGTCGCCCCGGACCAGCTGGACATGGGCTTCTCCGAGCGCCTCGCCCATCCCCGGCTGCCCAGGCCCGACGACCTCGGGGCCCCGGGCGGCACGTACCGCACGCTCGGCGCGCGGATCGACGACCTCGACGCCCTCGTGCAGGCCCTCGGCCTGACGGAGCTGGCCCGCACCGGCCACCCGCTGATCACGCTCGGCCACGACTGGGGCGGCGTCGTCTCGCTGGGCTGGGCGGGCCGCCGCCGGGACGTGGTCTCGGGCGTGGCCACGCTGAACACCGCCGTGCACCAGCCGCCGGAGGCGGCGATCCCCGCCCCGCTGCAGGCCGCGCTGGCCGGCCCGCTGCTCCCCGGCTCCACGGTGACCACCGACGCCTTCCTGGCCGTCACCACCTCGCTCGCGAACCCGTCCCTGCCGGACGACGTCCGCGCCGCGTACCACCTGCCCTACGAGGGCGCGGACCGCCGCGGCGGCATCGGCGGCTTCGTCGCCGACATCCCCGTGGACGAGGAGCACGCCAGCCACGCCTCCCTGACCGCGGTGTCCGACGGCGTCAGCGCCCTGGGCGCGGCGGGCACGCCCGCCCTCATCCTGTGGGGCGCCGAGGACCCGGTGTTCCTGGACCGCTACCTCGACGACCTGCGCGAGCGCCTCCCGCAGGCCCGCGTCCACCGCTACGAGGAGGCCGGCCACCTGCTCGTCGACGACCGGGACCTCACCCTCCCGATCCTCGCGTGGGCGCAGCTGCTGCACACCGGGCTCCTGGAGGATCCGGCCTCCGGCCTGCCGGGACCGGACCCGCGCGCCGCCCTCGCCGGACCCGAGCCGGGGGTCGCCCTGCTGTGGGACCACCTGCGCGACTGGGGCGCTCCGGACTCCGCGTACCGCGACTACACCGCGCTCGTGGACATGGCCGGCGCCGACACCGGCCGTTCGATCCTCGGCGGCTCGCGCCGCCCCGTGGCCGTGAGCTGGGGCGAGCTGCAGGAGATGGTGTCCGCGATCGCCTCCGGCCTGTGGGCCGCGGGGATGCGGCCGGGCGACCGCGTGGCCATGCTCGTCCCGCCCGGCCGCGACCTCTCCGCCGCGCTCTACGCCGTGCTGCGCGTCGGCGGGGTCGCCGTGGTGGCGGACCAGGGCCTGGGGATCTCCGGCATGACCCGCGCCATGAAGTCCGCGCGGCCGCGCTGGGTGATCGGGAAGACCCCGGGCCTCACGCTCGCCCGTGCACAGTCCTGGCCGGGCACCCGCCTCTCCGTCGCGCCGCTCGGCGCGGGCCAGCGGGCGCTGCTGGGAGTGGAGGGCTCGCTCTACGAGATGGTCGACCGCCATCGGGATGCCGCGGCCGGGGACGCCCGGGACGCCGCAGGCGCCGTGCTCCCGGAGCCGGAGACGTCCGCCGACGCCGCCATCCTCTTCACCTCCGGCTCCACCGGTCCGGCCAAGGGCGTGGTCTACACCCACGAGCGGCTCGGCCGCCTGGTCGCCCTGGTCCGGGACACCCTGGACGTGCGCCCGGGATCCTCGCTGCTGGCGGCCTTCGCCCCCTTCGCCCTCCTGGGCCCCGCCCTCGGGGCCGCCTCCGTCTCCCCGGAGATGGACGTCACCAAGCCGGCCACCCTGACCGCGACGGCGCTGGCGGACGCGGCGATCGCCGGCCAGTCCACCGTGCTCTTCGCCTCCCCCGCGGCGCTGGAGAACATCGTGGCGACCGCGGGGAAGCTGAACCGGGAGCAGCGGCGGGCGCTCGGGCAGGTGCGGCTCGCGCTCTCCGCGGGCGCGCCCGTGCACCCGAACCTCCTGCGCCAGGTGGGCGCCCTTCTGCCCAACGCCCGCGTGCACACGCCCTACGGCATGACCGAGGGGCTGCTGCTCACCGACGTGGACGGGGAGACCGTGCAGGACCTGCGCCGCGCTGCGGACGAGGGCGTGTGCGTGGGCACCGCCGTCCCCACCGTGACGCTGGGCATCGCGCCCCTGCTCGAGGACGGGACCGCGGACGACGTCGTGCTCGACGCGCAGACCGGGCACGGGGTGCTCGGCGAGATCGTGGTCACCGCGCCGCACCTGAAGGAGCGCTATGACGCGCTCTGGTACACCGACCACCAGTCCAAGCGGGACGGGCTCTGGTTCCAGGACGGCCGCGTGTGGCACCGCACCGCGGACATCGGGCACTTCGACGCCGAGGGCCGCCTGTGGATCGAGGGGCGCCTGCAGCACGTGCTGACGCTCCCCGAGGGGCCGATCGGTCCGGGCGGCCCCGAGAAGGTCGTCGACGCGCTCGGCCCCGTGAAGCGCTCCGCCGTGGTGGGCGTCGGCCCGCGGGGCACGCAGGCCGTCGTCGTGGTGGTGGAGGCCGCCGTGCCCGCCACGCGCCCCGCCCGCCGCGCCGGCCACCACCGGGACGGCCGCCCCCACCAGGGCCTCGCCCCCACGTCCGTGGCCTCGGCCGTGCGCTGCGCGCTCGAGCCGCTCCCCGTGGCGGCGGTCCTCGTCGCGGATCAGATCCCCACGGACATCCGGCACAACTCCAAGATCGACCGGCCCAGGGTGGCGCGCTGGGCCGAGCGGGTGCTGGCGGGCGGCAAGGTGGGGTCGCTGTGAACCGGTTCGGCTACGACGTCGAGATCGACCCGCAGGGCATGCCCGTGCTCATGGAGCGTCTCGAGTCGCGCCGCGTGCTCGTGACCGGGGCGTCCGGCCTGCTCGGCTCCGGGGTGGCCCGCGTGCTGTCCGAGGCCGGCAACGCGGTGACCACCCTGCAGCGCCGCCCCTCGGGCGTGCCGGGGGCCGTGGACGTGTGCGGCTCGGTGACCGATCCCGCCGCCGTCGAGGAGGCCGTGACCGGTGCGGACACCGTGGTGCACGTGGCCGCCAAGGTGTCCGTCTCCGGCCCCGAGCGCGAGTTCGAGGCCGTGAACGTGGAGGGCACGCGGATCATGCTGGAGGCCGCCCGGCGGCACAGCGTGCGGCGGTTCATCCACGTCTCCTCCCCGTCCGTGGCCCACGCCGGCTCCTCCATCGTGGGCGAGGGCGCCGGGCCCGCCAGCCCCGAGCACGCTCGCGGCCCGTACGCGCGCACCAAGGCCAAGGGCGAGCTGCTGGCCCTGGCCGCGGACCGTGACGACTTCCGCGTCCTCGTGCTGCGCCCGCACCTCATGTGGGGACCCGGGGACCGGCAGCTCACGGACCGGATCGTCCAGCGCTCCCGCGCCGGCCGCATGCCGGTGCTGGGCACCGGGGCACCGCTGATCGACACGCTCTACACCGGCAACGCCGTGGAGGCCACGGTGGCCGCCGTGAGCGCCGCGGACCACACCCACGGCGAGGCGCTCGTGGTCACCAACGGGGAGCCGCGCCCCGTGGGCGAGCTCGTACGCGGGATCGCCCTGGCCGGTGGCGCGGCGGAGCCGGCGCGCACGGTGCCCGCGGGGCTCGCGCGCCGCGCGGGGGCGCTCATCGAGAAGGCCTGGGAGCGGAACCTGTTCGGCGTGCGCTCGGCGGGCCTCGGCTCCGACGACGGCGAGCCGCCGCTCACCGAGTTCCTCGCCGAGCAGCTCTCCACGGCCCACTGGTTCGACCAGCGCCGCACGCGCGAGGTGCTCGAGTGGACGCCGTCCGTCAGCATCGACGAGGGACTCCACCGGCTCGCGCAGTACTACCGGGAGCACTGACCCCGCCCCGGCGTGGCGGCTCACCTGGCCGGACTCCCCAGAGGGACGGGGTCGGGCACCGGCTGCGGCTCGGGCGTGGTGGTGGCCGCGAGGACGCCGCTCGAGGCCGCGGCCACGGCGGCGGCGATCAGGCCCGCCACGAGCGTGCGGACCGTGCCGTCGGCGAATGCCCCCGTGAGCAGGCCGGGCACGATGCCCACGCCGAGCATCGCGACCATGAGCCACGCGGTCGCGCCCTCGCCGCTGTAGACCACGTCCGTGCGCGCCGTGGCCTGGTCGACGCGGCGGCGGACGCCCCGCAGCGCGATTCCGACCACGGCGATGCACGCGAGCAGGAGTCCGACGGCCCAGCCGAGGCCCAGCGCCTCGCGCAGCCCGGCGACGACGCTCGCCGCCCCGAGGGCGGCCGAGGCCACCCCGATGCGCCACCGCCAGGACCGCTCGCTCATCGTCGCATTCATGTGTCCAGGCTCTCACAGGCCTGTGCGGCGATCGAGGGGAACCCGACTCCTCCCCGGAGGTGCCGGGCTCAGGCGTCGATGCGGTCGCGGTCCAGGTCGTCCGCGCCGGAGACGATGAACTCCTTGCGAGGGGCGACGGAGGAGCCCATGAGCAGGTCGAACACGCGCTCGGCGGCCTCCAGCTCGGAGATGTTCACGCGGCGCAGCATGCGGTGGCGGGGGTCCATGGTGGTCTCCGCCAACTGGTCCGCGTCCATCTCGCCGAGGCCCTTGTAGCGCTGGATGGGCTCGCGGTAGGAGCGCCCCTCCTTCTCCAGGCGGGCGAGGACCTCGCGGAGCTCCTGCTCGGAGTAGGTGTAGATGACCTCGCGCTCCTTCTGCCCGCGGGTGACCGCCTCGATCCGGTGCAGGGGCGGGACGGCGGCGAACACGCGGCCCGCCTCCACCATGGGACGCATGTACCGGAAGAAGAGGGTGAGCAGGAGGGTGCGGATGTGGGCACCGTCCACGTCCGCGTCCGTCATGAGGATGACCTTGCCGTAGCGCGCCGCGTCGATGTCGAAGCTGCGCCCGGCGCCGCCGCCCACCACCTGGATCAGGGCTGCGCACTCGGCGTTGGAGAGGATGTCCGAGACCGAGGCCTTCTGCACGTTGAGGATCTTGCCGCGGATGGGCAGCAGCGCCTGGAAGTCGGAGGACCGGGCGAGCTTGGCGGTGCCGAGGGCGGAGTCGCCCTCCACGATGAACAGCTCCGAGGAGGCGACGTCCGAGCTGCGGCAGTCCGCGAGCTTGGCCGGCATGGTGGAGGTCTCCAGCGCGTTCTTGCGCCGTTGGTTCTCCTTGTGGGTGCGCGCCGAGATGCGGGACTTCATCTCCGCCACGACCTTCTCCAGCAGCACCGCCGTCTGCTGCTTCTGCGCCCGGGCCGACGACGCCAGGCGCGCGGTGAGCTCCTTCTCCACCACCTGTGCGACGATGCGCCGCACGGCCGAGGTGCCGAGGATCTCCTTGGTCTGCCCCTCGAACTGCGGCTCGGCGAGGCGCACGGTGAGCACGGCGGTCATGCCCGCCAGCACGTCGTCCTTCTCCACCTTGTCCGTGCCCGCCTTCAGGCGGCGCGCGTTGGCCTCCACCTGGGCGCGGAGCACCTTGAGCAGCGAGGCCTCGAAGCCGGACTGGTGGGTGCCGCCCTTGGGCGTGGCGATGATGTTCACGAAGGAGCGGAACACGGTCTCGTAGCCGACGTCCCACCGCAGGGCGAGGTCCACCTCGCACGTGCGCTGGACGTCCTGCATCGCCGTCCGGCCGTCCTCGCCGAGCACCGGCACGCGCTCCTTGAACGTGCCCGAGCCCTGGATGCGCCACACGTCGGTGACGGGGGACGCGGGGGTCAGGTGCTCGACGAACTCCGAGATGCCGCCGTCGTACTGGAAGACCTCCTCCGCGGGGGCCTCCTCCCCCGCGGCGCGGCGCAGGTCCCGCACCGTGATCCGGAGCCCGGGGATCAGGTAGGCGGTCTGCCGGGCCCGGGCGCGCAGGTCCTCCGCCGAGAACTTCGCGTCCTTGATGAAGATCTGGTCGTCCGCCCAGTAGCGGACCCGCGTGCCGGTGCGGCCGCGCTTGGCCTTGCCGACGACGTCCAGCGGCGAGGCGTCCTTCGCCGGCTCGAACGGGGCCTCCGGGGAGGGCCTCGAACCGTCCGCGAACCGGCCGGGCTCGCCCCGGCGGAAGGACATCTGGTGGACCTTCCCGCCGCGGAACACCTGCACGTCCAGACGGGAGGACAGGGCGTTCACCACGGAGGCGCCCACGCCGTGCAGGCCGCCCGAGGCGGCGTAGGAGCCGCCACCGAACTTGCCTCCCGCGTGGAGCTTGGTGAACACCACCTCGACGCCGGTCAGGCCCGTCCTGGGCTCGACGTCCACGGGGATGCCGCGGCCTGAGTCCTCCACCTCCACGGAGCCGTCGGGATGCAGCGTGACGTCGATCGACTGGCCGAAGCCGCCGAGGGCCTCGTCCACCGAGTTGTCGATGATCTCCCACAGGCAGTGCATGAGGCCGCGGGAGTCCGTGGAGCCGATGTACATGCCTGGCCGCTTGCGCACGGCCTCGAGCCCCTCCAGCACGGAGAGGTGGCGCGCGGTGTACTCGGAGGACGCTGGCACGGGAGGCGGGCCTTTCGACGGGGATGACGCGGGGGCCGAGGCGGCGCGGCGACGGCCCGTCCAGCCTACTCGGGGGGCCGGACACGGCAGGGCGCCCTGCGGGAGGCCCGCAGCGTCCGGAGACCGACGTCGACGTCGCCGATACGCGCCCAGCGAAACGGGGCGGGTCCGCGCCCCGCGCCGCGAATAACCCTGCCATCCTGGCTGTTCCATCGGACGAGTGGGGCAGCCGGCGCATCCGCCGGCTGTCAGCCCCCTGACCCGAACTCGAGGAGGACACCGTGTCCATCACCGCCCTGGCCGAGCCGGCCGCCCTCACCCGTGCCGACCGCTGCGACCGCTGCGGCGCCCAGGCCTACGTCCGCGCTGTGCTCGAGGCCGGCGGCGAGCTGCTCTTCTGCGCTCACCACGCACGTGACGTGGAGGCCGCCCTGCGCCCGAAGACCGCCGTGTGGCAGGACGAGACGGCCAGCCTGAGCTGAGCCGACCCCCGGCTGCGCTGCAGCCGAACCGAACGGCGGAGGGCCGGGGCACCATGACGGTGTCCCGGCCCTCCGCCGCGTAGGGGGGGGCGGGCCGCGTCGGACCCGCCCTCCCCGCGATCAGTCCAGGTAGTCCCGCAGCACCTGCGAGCGGGACGGGTGGCGCAGCTTCGACATGGTCTTGGACTCGATCTGGCGGATGCGCTCGCGCGTCACGCCGTAGACCTTGCCGATCTCGTCCAGGGTCTTGGGCTGGCCGTCGGTGAGGCCGAAGCGCATGGCGACCACGCCGGCCTCGCGCTCGGAGAGCGTGTCCAGCACGGAGTGCAGCTGTTCCTGGAGCAGGGTGAAGGAGACGGCGTCCGCGGGCACGACGGCCTCGGAGTCCTCGATGAGGTCGCCGAACTCGGAGTCGCCGTCCTCGCCGAGGGGGGTGTGCAGGGAGATGGGCTCGCGGCCGTACTTCTGGACCTCCACGACCTTCTCCGGGGTCATGTCCAGCTCCTTGGCGAGCTCCTCCGGGGTGGGCTCGCGGCCCAGGTCCTGGAGCATCTGGCGCTGCACGCGGGCCAGCTTGTTGATGACCTCCACCATGTGCACGGGGATGCGGATGGTGCGGGCCTGGTCCGCCATGGCGCGGGTGATGGCCTGGCGGATCCACCACGTGGCGTACGTGGAGAACTTGAAGCCCTTGGTGTAGTCGAACTTCTCCACGGCGCGGATGAGGCCGAGGTTGCCCTCCTGGATCAGGTCCAGGAAGAGCATGCCGCGCCCGGTGTAGCGCTTGGCCAGCGAGACGACGAGGCGCAGGTTCGCCTCGAGCAGGTGGTTCTTGGCGCGGCGGCCGTCGGCGATGATCAGCTCGTAGTCGCGGCGCACCCGGTAGTCGTCCACCGGGTTCTCCTTGAGCCAGTGCTCGGCGTACAGGCCAGCCTCGATGCGCATGGCGAGGTCCACCTCCTGCTCGGCGTTCAGCAGGGCCACCTTGCCGATCTGCTTCAGGTAGTCCTTCACCGGGTCGGCGGTGGCGCCGGCCACGACGACCTGCTGCACCGGGGCGTCGTCCTCGGAGTTGTCCACCACGAAGGCGCCCCGGACGACGGCGGGGCCGCTCGCCTTGGTGCCGGTGACGGACTCGGGGGCCATGGCCGGCGCCTGGTTCGCGTCCGAGCCGTCGGCGTCCTCATCGTCCGAGTCCTCGTCGGCGGTGGTGTCGCCCTTGGCGGCCAGCGCCTCGTCCTCCGGGCCCACCGCGTCGGCCTTGGCGGTCTCCTCGCGGGCGTCGACGGCCGCCTCGTCCGTCTCCGCCTCGACGTCCGCGTCGGCGGCCTTCGCGGCGGCGGCCTTGGCGGCCGTCGCCTTCGTGGAGGCGGCCTTCGCAGCCGCCGTGGGGGCCGTGGCCTTGGACGGACCGGCGGTCTTCGCCGCGGTGGACCGGGTCGTCGGCTTCTTGGCGGCGGTGCTCTTGGCGGTGCCGGTCGCGGACTTCGCGCCTGCCGCCGACTTCGTGCCGGCAGCGGACTTCGCCGCGGTCGTCTTGGCCGCGGTCGTCTTCGTCGCGGCGGCCTTCGTGGCGGCGGCCTTCGTGGCTGCCGTGCTCGTTCCGGCCGTGGCCGTCTTCTTCGCCGTGGCGGTGGTCTTCTTCGCGGCGGTCCCGCTCGCCCGGGTGCGGGTGGTGGCCTTCTTGGCCGCACCGGTGCCGGTCGTCTCCGGGCCGTCCTGCGCTCCGCTGGTCGTCGAAGTGGTCACTCGTGGCCTTTCCGTCGGTCCGCGCCTGCGCGCGGATCCCTTGCAGTCCATATACACGTGACCCTGTCAAGTCCCGACCCCGGGCGACGACGTCGCCCGGGCCCGCAGACTGCAGGGTCCTGGAGTGCTCAACACCGAGGCGGCCGGGTCTATTCCACGCGGATCACACCGAGGCGGACCGCGCGGCTCGACCGGCGCTGAACCGATCCATTGTCGCACGGTGCGGCAGGCCCCCACCCCGGCCACGCCCCGCGGGGCGTCACCGCCGCGGACCGGCCCGCCATGCGGTCTCCGGGGACGTCGCCCACCCCGCGACCAGGCCCGCTCCCGTGACGGCCCGCAGCACCGAGCCGAAGCGGTCCCTCGGGTCCAGCGCCTCGGCGGCCTCCAGGTGCGCGCTCGCCGCGGAGCCGTGGCCCCGTGCCCAGGAGACCCATGCCGCCACCGCGAGCGCCTGGGCCGCGTGGCGTGCCGGGGCGGTGCCCGCGATGCCCCGGCACGCCTCCCACAGGCGGTCGAGGGAGCGCCAGTCCGGCGGCTCCGGCGTCGAGGCCGTGAGGATCGGCTCCCGCGCGGCGCCGTCGGCGGCGGCGGCGTCCGGGCCGCACGCCGCCAGGACCACGAGGGCGTCGCGCCAGGCAGGGAGGACGAGCGGCCCGCCGAGGAGCTCGTGGTCCTGCGCGCACCCGCCGCGCAGCACGGTGCGCCACGCGTCCTGCCAGGCGGCCCGGCCGGCGGCGTCCTGTGGGTCCGGCGCCGGCCACCGCCGGGCGTCGGCGGGCACCGCCCGTCGCGGCGGCGGCACGAGGACGTCGCGGTCCCGCAGGCCCCACACGGAACCCTGGGCGAGCAGGTGAAGGGAGAGGACGCTGGACTCAGGGCTCACCGCGCGCGCCTGCGACGCCGTGCCCCGCCCGGGAGGCCACGGCCAGGCCCGCTCACCCGCGCTGCACCACGCCTCGGCCACCGGGATGTCCGCACGGCACAGGGCGTCCTCGAGAGCCGGCCACCATGGAGGCGCGGGGGCCGCGCCGGGCTCGGCCGAGGCGTCGAGCACCAGGGCCAGGACGGCGGTCGCCCGGGCGTCCCGCCGGCAGACGCCGGCCACGGTGCGCGCCCAGCGCCCCTGCGCGTCGGCATGCCCCGGCAGGTCCACCCGCACGACGGCGCGCAGGAGGCGGTGCTCGAGGGTCACGAGGACGAGGCTCTGCCGAGGAAGGGTGCCGAGGGCGTGGCCGACGTAGCCGAGGAGGTCGTCCACCCCGCGGGCGGAGAGGGTGCCGGGGGCGAGGGCGGGGGTGGGGGTGCACGGGTCCATGGCCCGATCCTGGGTCGGGCGCCCCCGCCGCCGGGGGTCAGTCGGTCGGATCGGTGGAGGGCGGACCGGGCCGGTCCTCCTGTGCAGGATCCGTCCGCGTCCAGGGGTGCACCGCCCCGTCCCGCTCCGCGAGGTAGGCCTCGACGGCGGAGGCGAGCGCGTCGCCGTCGGGCAGTCCCCCGTCGGTCTCCAGGAGCGAGCGCTCCTGGTCCTCGGCGTTCTGGTCGAAGTTCTTCTCGAGCCCCGTGATCATGGACCGGACCTCCTCCGAGTCCGCCACCTGCCGCTCGATCTCCGCCTCGATCTCCCGGGAGGCGTCCCGCAGCTCGTCCGTGGGGAGCATGAGGCCCAGCGCGGCGCCCGCGTACTCGAGTGCGGCCACCGCCGCCTGGGGGAAGGCCGCCTCGCCGAGGTAGTGCGGCACGTGCAGGGTGTACCCGGCCGTGGGGATGCCGGCCTCCTCCGCGCGGACCTCCAGCATCTGCAGCGCCCCGGAGACGATGTCCGCCTCAGGGCTCCACGTGGAGAGCCCGCCGACGGCGTCCTGGCGGGAGCCGTGGGTGGTCACCCCGAGGCGGCGGGTGTGCGGGACCGGCATGGGGGCGGCGTCGAGGAACGTGAGGGAGTCCACCTGCCACTCCTCGGCGAGCCCGAGCAGCGCGGCGGTGAAGCGCTCCCACTGGAAGTCCGGCTCGGGGCCGGCCACCAGCAGGAACGGGTGGCCGATCAGGTCCTCCACCACCTCGACCCGCAGCGAGGGCATGCGCAGGTCTCTGTATCGGTCCCGCTCGAACCGCAGCCGCGGGCGGCGGGCCCGATAGTCGAACATCTGGTCCAGGTCGAAGTCGGCGACGAGCCGGTGCGTGAGGTGCTCGCGCAGCGCCGAGCGCACCTGGAGGGCCACCCGACCCGCGTCCATGTGGCCCGTGAGCACGACCAGCATGCCCAGCCCCGGGGGGACGGCCAGGTCTGCGGCGCCCTCAGGCCCGCCGTCGTGACGTGTGTACAGCTGCGTGGGATCCTGCACCGCGCGCCCTCCCGGTTCGTCCTGCTCGATCTCGTCCTGCTGATGGTCTGCGGCGGACGCCCGTGGTCCCGGGCCCCGCCTCCGCCAGGGTCAACCTCCCCGACGGCCTCCCCTATTCCACCGCGGCGCGGCCAGGGGGCCGCCGGGGGCCGTGACTAGGATGACCGATGAGGGCCGCGTCACACGGGTGTCGCCGGCCCACCCGTCCCGCAGTCCCCGCCGAGAAGAGAAAGAGGCACCACCGTGATCGCACAGGACCGTCCGTCCCTGACCGCCCGCACCCTCGAGGACGTGACCGCGTCCGCCCTGGTGGTGGGGGTGGGCTCCGGACCGGACGGGCCGCTGCTGCTCACGGATGCCCTGCCGGCCGAGGCGGCCACCGCGCTCGAGGCCTCGCTCGAGCTGCTGGGCGTGCGCGGCGGCGCGGACGAGGTCCACCGCCTCCCCGGTGTCGGCGGCTCCCCCGTGCCCCTGCTCGTGCTCGTGGGCGTGGGCCCGCTGGACGAGGAGGGCGGCGTGAGCTCCGAGGCGCTGCGCCGCGCGGCCGGCGCCGCCGTGCGCTCCCTGGCCGGCACCGACGCCGTGGCCCTCGCCCTGCCGTCCGACTCCGCGGAGCGCCTCGCCGCCGTCGCGGAGGGCGCCGCCATGGGCGCCTACGCGTTCACGGCCCTGAAGTCCGAGGCCGTCCGCGAGGAGTCCCGCCGCTCCCGCCCGGTGCGGTCCCTCGAGGTCGTCACCGACCTGGGCGAGGACGTCGCCGGCCCCGCCCTGCGCCGCGCCGCCGTCGTGGGCGACGCCGTGTGCGCCGTGCGCGACCTCGTGAACACGGCCCCCTCACACCTCTACCCCTCCACCTTCGCGGACGCGGTGGAGCAGGACCTGGCCGGGACGTCCGTGGACGTCACCGTGTGGGACGAGGGGAGGCTGGCCGCCGAGGGCTTCGGCGGCATCCTGGCGATCGGCCAGGGCTCCTCCCGTCCGCCGCGCCTCGTGCGCCTCGAGCACGCCCCGGAGGGCGCCGCCGCCCACATCGCCCTCGTGGGCAAGGGCATCACCTTCGACACCGGCGGCATCTCCCTCAAGCCGGCCGCCTCCATGATGACCATGAAGTCGGACATGGCCGGCGCCGCCACCGTGTTCGCCGTCGTCCGCGCCGCGGCCGCCCTCCAGCTGCCCGTGAAGGTCACGGGCTGGCTGGCCCTCGCGGAGAACATGCCCTCGGACACCGCCATCCGCCCCTCCGACGTCGTGACCATGTACGGCGGCAAGACCGTGGAGATCATGAACACGGACGCCGAGGGACGCGTCGTGATGGCCGACGCGCTCGTCGCCGCCACGGACGAGCGCCCCGACGCCGTGCTGGACATCGCCACCCTGACCGGCGCCCAGCTCGTCGCCCTCGGCACGCGCTACACCGGCGTGATGGGGGACGAGGCCCTGCGCGCGGAGGTCGTGGCGGCGGCCGACCGCGTGGGCGAGCTGGCGTGGGCCATGCCCATCCCGGAGAACCAGCGCGCCTCGCTGGACTCGCGCGTGGCGGACCTCTCGAACATGGGCGACAAGTTCGGCGGGATGATGACCGCCGCCGCCTTCCTGCGCGAGTTCGTCGACGCCGGCCGCGACGCCGCCGAGCGCGCCGAGAGCCCGACCCCGTGGGCCCACCTGGACATCGCCGGACCCTCCTTCAACGACGCCGCGGCCCACGGCTACACCCCCCGCGACGCGACCGGCGTGATGGTGCGCACCCTGGTTGGTCTCATCGCAGGACGCGCCGGGTAAGGTGGGCTCCGACGTCCGTCCCCCGTCCCGGTCCCGGCTCTGTGCCGGGCCGGCGGGGAGGCGGTGACCAGCAGGGATCCCCTGCTCCACCCACTCCCAGCACAAGGAGCATGACAAGTGGCCGATTCGGCAACCGCTCAGGAATTCGACGTCCTCGTCCTCGGCGGTGGCTCCGCCGGGTACGCGGCAGCCCTCCGGGCCGTCCAGTACGGCATGACCGTCGGCCTGGTCGAGAAGGCCAAGCTCGGCGGCACCTGCCTCCACTGGGGCTGCATCCCCACGAAGGCCTACCTCCACGCCGCCGAGGTGGCCGACGAGACCCGCCACGCCGAGAAGTTCGGCGTCAACGCCACGCTCGAGTCCGTGGACATGGCGAAGGTGCGCGACTACAAGGACGGCATCGTCGCCGGCAAGCACAAGGGCCTCACCGGCCTCATGAAGATGCGCAAGGTCCAGGTCATCGAGGGTGAGGGCAAGCTCGTCTCCCAGGACGAGATCGAGGTCGACGGCACCCGCTACAAGGCCAAGAACATCGTGCTGGCCTCCGGGTCCGTCTCGAAGACGATGGGCCTGCCGATCTCCAAGAAGATCATGACCTCCACCGAGGCCCTGGAGCTGGACTACACCCCCAAGTCCGCCATCGTGCTCGGCGGCGGCGTCATCGGGTCCGAGTTCGCCTCCCTGTGGAACTCGTTCGGCGTGGAGGTCACCATCATCGAGGGCCTGAAGAACCTCGTGGCCAACGAGGACCCCGCGATCATCAAGATCGTGGAGCGCGAGTTCAAGAAGCGCGGCATCAAGAGCAGCCTCGGCACCTTCTTCGACAAGGTCGAGGAGACCGAGTCCGGCGTCAAGGTGACCCTGGCCGACGGCAAGGAGTTCGAGGCCGAGGTGTGCCTCGTCGCCGTGGGCCGCGGCCCGAACACCGAAGGCCTCGGCTTCGAGGAGCAGGGCATCACCCTGGACCGCGGCTTCGTCATCACGAACGAGCGCCTCCACACCGGCGTGGGCAACATCTACGCCGTCGGCGACATCGTGCCCGGCCTGCAGCTCGCGCACCGCGGCTACCAGCAGGGCATCTTCGTCGCCGAGGAGATCGCGGGCAACAACCCGATGGTCGTCGAGGACATCAACATCCCGAAGGTCACCTTCACCGATCCCGAGATCATGTCCGTGGGCTACTCCCAGCCCAAGGCCGAGGAGAAGTTCGGCAAGGACAACGTCGAGGTCGCGGAGTACAACCTGGCCGGCAACGGCAAGTCCTCCATCCTCGGCACCGGCGGCATCATCAAGCTGGTGCGCCAGAAGAACGGCCCCATCGTCGGCGTCCACGGCGTGGGCAAGCGCATCAGCGAGCAGATCGGCGAGGCGCAGCTCATCGTGAACTGGGAGGCCTACCCGGAGGACGTCGCCCAGTTCGTGCACGCCCACCCGACGCAGAACGAGTCGCTCGGCGAGGCCGCGATGGCCCTGTTCGGCCACCCGCTGCACGGCTGACCGACCGAGCCAGACCCTTGACGGGGCCGTCCGACGGTCCCACCCACCCACCCCGGCGCGGCGGCGATCCGCAGCCGCCGCGCCACCCCCGTGAGGAGAGACGGTCCCATGTCCGAAACCGTGAACCTGCCCGCCCTCGGTGAGTCCGTCACCGAAGGAACCGTGACCCGCTGGCTGAAGGCCGTCGGCGACGAGGTCGCCGTCGACGAGCCCCTGGTGGAGATCTCCACCGACAAGGTCGACACCGAGATCCCGTCCCCCGTGGCCGGCGTGCTCGAGGAGATTCTGGCCGACGAGGACGAGACCGTCGAGGTCGGCGCCCCGCTGGCGACCATCGGCGACGGCTCCGGCTCCGCGCAGTCCGACGACGCCCCGTCCGAGGAGCCCGCCGAGGCCGAGGAGCCGGCCGCCGAGGAGGCCCAGGAGGACGAGCAGCAGCAGGAGCCCGCCGGTGAGCCCGCTCCCGAGGAGCGCGCCAGCACCGAGGCGGACCAGCAGTCCTCCGGCGGCCAGGCCGGCGAGGCCACCGAGGTGACCCTCCCCGCCCTGGGCGAGTCCGTCACCGAGGGCACCGTCACCCGCTGGCTCAAGGAGGTCGGCGACGACGTGGAGGTCGACGAGCCGCTGCTCGAGGTCTCCACGGACAAGGTCGACACCGAGATCCCATCCCCCGTGGCCGGCACCCTGGTGGAGATCAAGGCCCAGGAAGACGAGACCGTCGAGGTCGGCGCCGTGCTGGCGCTCGTGGGCTCCGGCTCCGGCTCCGCCGGCGGCTCGCAGCCCTCGTCGGACGCCTCGTCGGACGCCTCCCCCGCCGGGGACGAGGCCACCCCGGAGGAGATCGAGGACGCCGCCACCAAGGCCGCGGTCCCGACCGAGACCGAGGAGGCCGCCGAGGACGCCGGCACCGAGCCCGCCGCCGAGGCCCCCGAGGAGTCCGCCTCCGAGAAGGCGATCGAGCAGGAGTCCTCCGCGAAGGAGTCCGGCGAGGCGAAGGCCGAGCCCTCCGCGACCGAGCCCGGCCAGGGCTACGTCACCCCGCTGGTCCGCCGCCTGGCGCACCAGAACGACGTCGACCTCTCCACGGTGCGCGGCACCGGCGTGGGCGGCCGCATCCGCAAGCAGGACGTCCTGGCGGCCTCGCTCGCCAAGAAGTCCTCCGGTGACGAGGCCACTGCCCCCGCCGAGTCCGCCGCCCCGGCCGCCTCCTCGGCCCCGCAGGCCGCCGCGTCCTCCGTGGACCCCTCGGTCCGCGGCGAGACCGAGAAGGCCCCGCGCATCCGCCAGGTCATCGCCCAGCGCATGCGCGAGTCCCTGGACCTCTCGACGCAGCTGACCCAGGTGCACGAGGTGGACATGACCCGCATCGTGCAGCTGCGCGCCAAGGCGAAGTCCTCCTTCCAGCAGCAGTCGGGCGTCAAGCTCACCTACCTGCCGTTCATCACGAAGGCCGTGGCCGAGGCGCTCAAGCAGCACCCCAAGCTGAACGCGTCCTTCTCCGAGGACAACAAGGAGATCACCTACCACTCCTCGGAGGACATCGCGATCGCGGTGGACACCGAGAAGGGCCTCCTGGTGCCCGTCATCAAGGACACCGGCTCGCTGAACCTGACGGGCATCGCGCAGAAGATCGCGGACGTGGCCGAGCGCACCCGGACCAACAAGATCTCCGCGGACGAGCTCTCGGGCGGCACCTTCTCCATCACGAACATCGGCTCCGTGGGCGCCCTGTTCGACACGCCGATCATCAACCAGCCGCAGGTGGGCATCCTGGGCACCGGTGCGATCGTGAAGCGCCCGATGGTGGTGGCCGACGCCGACGGCAACGACACCATCGCCATCCGCCACATGATGTACCTGTCCCTGACCTACGATCACCGCCTCGTGGACGGCGCGGACGCCGGACGCTTCCTCCAGACGCTCAAGCAGCGCCTCGAGGCCGGCGAGTTCGCTCCCGAGCTCGGCCTCTGAGGGGACCGTCATGGACGTCCTGACCACCATCCTGGTGACGATCCACGTGGTCTCGGCCGCGGCGATCGTGGGCGGCTGGTTCGCCCACTTCCGCAACCCCACCGTGACCGCCTCGCAGTGGATCGGCTCGATCGGCATGATCCTCACGGGCATCGCGCTCTTCGGCGTGGCCATGGCCACGTGGGAGGACCCGAACCACATGAAGCTGGGGATCAAGTTCCTGATCGGCGTCATCGTGTTCGTGGCCGCCCTGCTGGGTCGGCGCCGCCTCAACCGCGGCGAGGCCGTGCCCACCGGCCTGGCCCACGCCGTGGGCGGCCTGGGCCTGGTCAACATGCTGATCGCGCTGCTCTGGCACTGATCCGCCTCTGCGGCTGAGCCGCGTTCACGCCGTGTGCCCCGAGGAGAGATCCTCGGGGCGCACGGCGTTCCCCGTCCCCGGACGGCTCAGCGAGGGTCCACCCGTTCCACGCGCCACCGCGTCCCGTCCGCGCGCAGGGTCAGCTCCACGGCCTCTTCTCGCTCCTCCACGTCCCCGACGACGGCGCCGGCGCCGTCCTGCACCGCGTGCGCACTCGTGACGATCCGGGCCGGCACCCGCAGCGCATCCCCCTCGACCTCGGCGGCCCCGTCTGGCTCCACGGACACCGTGAGCCCGGCGAACGCGTAGCCGCCGCCGGCCAGGTCCCGCTGCACCGCGGCGTCCCTGCGCCACGCGGGACTGCCCGGAACGGCGTAGGCCTCCAGCCGCTCCGCCCGCGGGTCCTCGAGCGCGGCCGTCCGCGCGCGGCCCACCCCCGCCAGGACCTCCTCGAGCGCGACGGCGTCCTCCGACAGCTCCTCCGGGCGGGCCGAGGCCTCGGTGCCGGTGGACGGGTCCCCGGGTGCCTCCCCGGAGGCCGCCCCCGACACCCCGTGCCGGGTGGACGACGCCGCAGCGTCCGGTGGCCGGCCGGCCGCACTCGACGAGGGCGGGGTGCCCGACGCGGGGGCGGCACTCGCCGGCGCCGACGGCGCCGCCGGTCCCTCTCCCTCCCCGGCCGCGGGGCCGTCCGCGGTCCGGTGCAGCACGGCGCCCGCCACGGCCAGCCCCGCCAGGAGCGCGACGGCCCCCGCCGCGAGTCCCACGGCCGGTCCAGGCGCCCGTCGGCGTCGCCGGCCCACCGCACCTCGGCCCCCGGTCCGCCTCCGCCGTCCGTGCCTCGTGCCCGGCCCTCCGCCGCCGGGCAGGAGCGTGGGCAGCAGGTGGGCCACCTCGATCGGAGCCGCCTCGTGGAGGGGAACGGGCTCCGGAGCGGCGGCCGCGTAGGCGGCGGAGGCGCCCTCCAGGGCGCTCGGCCTGCCCGCGGGGTCGGGGTCGAGCGCCGCGTCCAGCAGGATCGCGAGCTCCGGGGGGACCTCCGGCACGAGCACGGGCAGCGGCGCCCGGCTGCCGTGGGGCCCGGGCGCCCGCCCGGTCAGCGCGAACCACCCCAGGGCGGCCCACGAGAACACGTCCGACGCGGCGGTGGGGCGGACCGGCGCAGCGGCCCGCTCCCCGTCCGCTGGCGCCTCCGCCTCCTGCAGCGCCCGCAGCACCTCGGGCGCCGCGAACCCGGGCGTGCCGCCGACACCCTGGGCTCCCCCGACGACGCGCGCCACCCCGAGGTCCGCGAGGGCCGGGCTGCCGTCCACGCCGAAGAGCACGTTGCCCGGGGAGACGTCCCCGTGGACGATCCCGTGCTCGTGCAGCCGGGCCAGGGCCTGGGCCATGGGCACGAGGATGGTCACCGCCTGGCCCGGGGTGAGCGGCCCGGCCTCGCGCACGAGGTCCGCGAGCGACCCCGCAGGCCGATGCTCGCTCAGCATGCCCGTGCCCTGGTCCGTCGGCACGGTTCCCAGCACGGCGACGAGGTGCGGATGCCGCACGTGCGCGAGGGCAGCCGCCTCCGCCGAGAGCGAATCCCCCGCGGCCGGGGAGCGGGGCACCTTGAGGGCGGCCTCGCCCCCGGCGGCGTCCCGGACCAGCCACACGCGAGCCTGGGACCCCTCGCCCAGCAGCCGCACGGCCTCCCAGCCGGGGACCCGGGGAGCGCCGTCCTCGGCCGCGTCCTCCGGCGCCGCCCCCGGCTCCGCTCCCGCGGGATCCAGGCGCCCGTACCGAGCCTCGGGCCCCTCGCCCCCTCCGTGCGCCCCCATCGCGCGCTCCCCTCCCGATCCCTCCGACCGCCTCCGACAGGCGCCCGGGAGGGCCTCCTCCGGCCCCCGCCACCATCGTGCCTCCTCCAGGACCCGCGAGCCGGGTTGTCCACAGGCCGAGGCGGACCCGTCCCTCCGCGCCCGGCTCCCGGGGCCCGAGGGATACAGTGGACGGCATGTCCGACCCCCTCCTCCCTCCCCTGCGCGTGCTCGGCCTGGCCCCTGACCTCGTCGACTACCACGCGGCATGGGACCGCCAGAAGTCGCTCCACGACGACGTCGTCGCCGGCCGCTCCGCGGGCGAGTTCCTGCTCCTGGAGCACGCCCCGGTGTACACCGCGGGCCGCCGCACCGAGGACCACGAGCGTCCCGCCGACGGCGCCCCCGTGGTGGACGTGGACCGCGGCGGGAAGATCACGTGGCACGGCCCCGGCCAGCTGGTCGGCTACCCCGTGGTGCGCCTGAAGGACCGCGCGCACGTGAAGGACTACGTGTGGTTCCTGGAGGAGCTGCTGATCCGCACGGCCGCCGCGTACGGCGTCACCGCCGTCCGCGTGGACGGCCGGGCCGGCATCTGGGTCCTCAGCGACACGGACGCCGACGGCGCGGCGCGCCCGGACCGCAAGCTCGGCGCCATCGGCCTGGCCATCCACGACGGCGTGTCCACCCACGGCTTCGCCCTGAACTGCTCCAACTCCCTCGCCCCCTACGCGGGCATCATCGCGTGCGGCATCGCCGACGCCGCCACCACCACGCTCACCGAGGAGACGGGCCGGACCATCACGCCGGCCGACGTCGTCCCCGTGCTCACCCGCCACCTGGAGGAGCTCGGCCCCCGGTACATCGCCGTCACCCCCACGGAAGGACCCACCGCATGAGCACCGCACCCGAAGGACGCCGCCTGCTGCGCGTCGAGGCCCGCAACGCCGAGGTCCCCGTGGAGCGCAAGCCCGAGTGGACCAAGGCCAAGGTGCACATGGGCCCGGAGTACATCTCCCTGAAGAACAAGGTGAAGGGCTCCGGCCTGCACACCGTGTGCGAGGAGGCCGGCTGCCCCAACATCTTCGAGTGCTGGGAGGACCGCGAGGCCACGTTCCTCATCGGCGGCGACATCTGCACCCGGCGCTGCGACTTCTGTGACATCGCCTCGGGCCGTCCGCTCCCCCTGGACATGGACGAGCCGCTCAAGGTCGCCGAGAACATCCGGGAGATGGACCTGCGCTATGCCACCGTCACGGGCGTGGCCCGCGACGACCAGAAGGACGGCGCCGCGTGGCTCTACGCGGAGACCATCCGGCGCATCCACGAGCTGAACCCCGGGACCGGCGTCGAGATCCTGCCCCCGGACTTCGGGGCGGTCCCCGAGCTCGTGCAGCAGGTCTTCGACGCCCGCCCGGAGGTCTTCGCCCACAACCTGGAGACCGTGCCGCGCATCTTCAAGCGCATCCGTCCCGCCTTCACGTACGAGAAGTCCCTCCGCGTCCTGACGATGGCCAAGGCGGACGAGCTGGTGACGAAGTCCAACCTCATCCTGGGCATGGGCGAGACGGACGAGGAGATCGACCAGGCGCTCGTGGACCTCCACGAGGCCGGCTGCGACATCATCACGATCACGCAGTACGTGCGCCCGTCCAAGCTCCACCACCCGATCGACCGCTGGGTGAAGCCCACCGAGTTCGTGCAGTGGTCGGAGCGCGCCGAGCAGATCGGCTTCACGGGCGTCATGGCCGGCCCCCTCGTGCGCTCCTCCTACCGCGCCGGGAAGCTCTACGCGCAGGCCATGGAGCGCCTCGGCCGCACGCTGCCCGCGAACCTCACCCACCTCGCCGGCGAGCGGACCGCGCGCCAGGAGGCCTCGGCCGTCGTCGCGCGGATGTCCTGATCCGGCCCCGGTAGACTGGACCCCGCTATGGCCAAGAACACGCAGACCCCCTCGCCCTCCGCCGGATCCACCTCCCTCAAGGAGGTCAAGGCCATGCAGCGCGAGCGGCGCCGCCAGATGAAGGTGGACGCGAAGGCGGACCGCCGGCGCAAGCGCTCCTCCGGCGGCCCCGGCATCCTCACGCAGCTCAAGCAGGTCTTCGCCATGACCCGCCAGCACAACCCGAAGGTCGTGCTGTGGATGGCGCTGGCCTTCTCGGCCGCGCTGGTGGTGGGCCTGGTCATCGGCCTGCTGCTGCACAACTGGATCACGTGGCTGCTGATCGCCATCCCCTTCGGCGTGCTCGCCGCGGTGATCGTGATGAACCGCCTCGCGGAGCGGGCCATGTTCGCCCAGCTCGAGGGGCGTCCCGGATCCGTCGGCGCCGCCCTGTCCACGCTGCGCCGCGGCTGGATCGTGCCCGAGCAGCCCGTGGCCGTGAACCCGAAGACCCAGGACGTCGTGTACCGCGCGATCGGCCGCCCCGGCGTCGTGCTCGTCACCGAGGGCCCCGCCCCGCGCCTGGCGAAGCTGCTGGCCAAGGAGGAGCGCAGCCTCGAGCGCTTCCTGCCCAACGTGCCCGTGCACGTGGTGCAGGCCGGCAACGGGGAGGGCCAGACGCCCCTGCACCTCGTGCCCAAGACGCTGAAGTCCATGAAGAAGACGCTCACCGACCAGGAGGTCAGCGCGATCGACAAGCGCCTGTCCGCCCTGAACACCTCCCGCCCTCCGATCCCCAAGGGGATCGACCCGATGCGCGCCCGCGCCGACCGCCGAGGCATGCGCGGCCGCTGAGGCCCGCTCGGTGCCACGTCCGGACCGGACGCGACAGGGGCGGCCCACCAGCACGGTGGGCCGCCCCTGTCGCGTCTCGGCGCGCTCACATGCGGATCTCGACGGTGCCCGCCACGCGGTCATGCATGCCGCGCCCATCGGGGTCCACCACGACGGCGGGCAGCACGAGGCACAGCAGGACCGTCCGGACGAGGACGCGGTGGACGGGCGCGGTGCGGCCGCCCACGCGCACCACCTGGGTGCGCAGCAGGGCCTTGCCCACGGTGGTGGCCAGCAGGGAGATCCCGACGACGTGCATCACCGCGAAGACGAGCAGCGTGGCGATCGCCTCACCGCCGAACACGAGGTTCGAGACGACGAGGGCGAGCGCCCAGTCGATGCACAGCGCCCCGAATCGGCGGGCCGCCGTCGCCATGGAGGCCGGACCGCGCTGGGGGAGGCCGAGGAGGTCGCCGGGCCACCGCCCCGCCGCGCGGCCGCCGCCCGGGCCGTCCACCCACCCCGCGAGGTCCGCGCGCGTGATGAGCGGCTCGGCGCGGTCTCCGGCGTCGCGCCGGGACTCGTCGGGCCGGTCAGGGGGGTCGGTCGCTCGGTGTGCCACCCCTCCAGCGTAGTCGTCGCCCGGCGCGCCACAGCAGTCACGAAGAGTCTCTGGCTACGCTGGAACGTCGCCCCCTGAGTAGTCTGGAGGGCGTCGGCCGGCGGGCCCGGGTGTCTGCCGGCGCCCCCGTTCCGTCCCAGGAAGGCCAGGAGAGAACCGTGTTCACCTCCCCCGCAGAAGTCCTCGCGTACATCGAGCAGGAGGGTGTCGAGTTCGTCGACATCCGCTTCACCGATCTGCCGGGCATGCAGCACCACTTCAACGTCCCCGCCTCCTCCGTGGACGAGGACTTCTTCGTCACGGGCCAGCTGTTCGACGGCTCCTCCATCCGCGGCTTCGCCGGCCTGGCCGAGTCCGACATGCAGCTCATCCCGGATGTGGAGACCGCCTACCTGGACCCGTTCCGCGTGCGCAAGACGCTCGCCATGAACTTCTCCATCGTGAACCCCCGCACCGGCGAGCCCTACCGCCGCGACCCCCGCGGCGTGGCCCAGCGCGCCGAGGCCTACCTCACCTCCACGGGCATCGCGGACACCGCGTTCTTCGCCCCCGAGGCCGAGTTCCACGTGTTCGACGACGTGCGCTGGGAGTCCTCCGCGCGCGGCGCCTCCTACGCCGTGGACTCCGAGGAGGCCTACTGGAACACCAACCGCGTGGAGGAGGGCGGCAACCTCGGCTACAAGACGCCCAAGCAGGGCGGCTACTTCCCCGTCTCCCCCACGGACAAGCAGGCCGACCTGCGGGACGAGATCTGCACGATGCTCGCCGAGGTGGGCCTGACGGTGGAGCGCTCCCACCACGAGGTGGGCTCGGCCGGCCAGGCGGAGATCAACTACCGGTTCAACACCCTCACCCACTCCGCGGACGACCTGCTGAAGTTCAAGTACGTCGTGAAGAACGTCGCCGACATGTTCGGCAAGTCCGCCACCTTCATGCCGAAGCCGGTCTTCGGCGAGGCCGGCTCGGGCATGCACTGCCACCAGTCGCTGTGGATGGGCGGCGAGCCGCTGTTCTACGACGAGAAGGGCTACGCCAACCTCTCGGACACCGCGCGCTGGTACATCGGCGGCCTGCTGCACCACGCCTCCGCCGTGCTGGCGTTCACCAACCCGACGGTGAACTCCTACCGCCGCCTCGTGCCCGGCTACGAGGCCCCGGTCTCGATGGTCTACTCGCAGGGCAACCGCTCCGCGGGCATCCGCATCCCGATCACCGGCTCCAACCCGAAGGCCAAGCGCCTCGAGTTCCGCGCCCCGGACGCCTCGGGCAACCCCTACCTCGCGTTCGCCGCGCAGCTGATGGCCGGCCTGGACGGCATCCGCAACCGCATCGAGCCGGCCGAGCCGATCGACAAGGACCTCTACGAGCTGCCCCCGGAGGAGGCCGCGGACATCCAGAAGGCGCCCACGAGCCTCGAGGAGGCGCTCGCCGCGCTCGAGGAGGACCACGAGTTCCTCCTCGCCGGTGACGTGTTCACCGAGGAGATCATCCGCACCTGGATCGACTACAAGCGGGAGAAGGAGCTCACTCCGCTCTCGCTGCGGCCGAACCCCTACGAGTTCGAGCTGTACTACTCCTGCTGACCCGCGCCTCCGCGCGGTCCACGACGCCGGCCGGTCGTCTCCCCCAGGGAGGCGGCCGGCCGGCGTCGTGCCCGGGGAGGGCGGCACCGGGCGTGCAGCACTCGGCCTGAGACGTGGAGCACGGGGCGGGGCACCGCTGGAATAGCCGGGCCCCCGCGGACGCTCCACGAGGGGAGAGCACTGCCCGCCTACCGCCCGAGGAGCACCATGACCGAGACGCCTGACCCCACACCCCTCCCGCTGTCCCTCCTGGACCTCGCCGTGGCCCGCCCCGGCGAGGGGGCCGGCGAGGCCATCGCGCAGTCGGTGCGCCTGGCGAGCGTGGCCGAGGAGGAGGGCTTCCGCCGTGTCTGGTACGCAGAGCACCACAACATGCCCGCGATCGCCTCGTCGGCGACGTCCGTGCTGATCGCCCACGTGGCCGCCCGGACGAGCACCATCCGCCTGGGCAGCGGCGGCGTCATGCTGCCCAACCACTCCCCGCTGGTGATCGCGGAGCAGTTCGGCACGCTGGCCGAGCTCCACCCGGGCCGCATCGACCTCGGCCTCGGCCGCGCCCCCGGCACCGACCAGCGCACCCTCCAGGCCCTGCGGCGCTCGCCCGATGCCGCCGAGCACTTCCCGCAGGACGTCCTGGAGCTGCAGGGCTACCTGAAGGGCGAGAGCCGGATCCCCGGGATCGACGCGTACCCGGGCAAGGGCACCGACGTGCCGCTGTACATCCTGGGCTCCTCTGCGTTCGGCGCCCAGCTGGCCGCCCGCCTCGGCCTGGGGTACGCGTTCGCGAGCCACTTCGCCCCGCAGATGCTCGAGCACGCCGCTCGGGTCTACCGCGAGCACTTCCAGCCCTCGGCCGACCTGGCCGAGCCCCACTTCATCGCCGCCGCGAACGTGATCGCGGCAGACACCGAGGAGCAGGCGCAGGCGCAGTGGGAGCGGGCCAAGCGCGACCGCATCCGCATGATGCTCGGCCGCGGCCGCACCCTCGGCGACGACGAGGTCGAGATGCTGCTCGACTCCCCCGCCGGCGAGCAGGTGCTCGGCATGCTCGCGCGCACCGCCGTGGGCACGGGCGAGACCGTGGCCGCCTGGCTGCGGGACTTCGCCGCCGGTGTGCAGGCCGACGAGGTGATCGTCACGACGGCGGCCCCGGACCCAGCCGTGCGCGAGCGCACGCTGCGGATCCTGGGCGAGCACGTGGTCCGCGGCTGAGCCCGGGCGCGCCAGTCAGAGCCCGTAGAACCGCGTCTCGAACACGGAGCGGGCCCGCCGGGTGACCCGCAGGTAGCGCTCCTCGAACGCCGCGGGGCCCGCGTTGCCGTCCGCCCCGCTGAGGCGGGCGATCGCGGCGAGGTCGCGCGCGTTCGTGGGCAGCACGTCCCCGGGCTTGCCGCTCCACAGCACCGTGGCGGCGCGGATGCGGCTGGCCAGGAGCCAGGCCTCCTCGAGCACGCCGGCCTCGGCGTCGGGGAGCAGGCCGTGCCGGGCGAGGGCCCGCAGGGCGGGCAGGGTCGAGGTCACACGCAGGTCCTCGACCTCGGGCGCGTGGCGCAGCTGCAGGGACTGCACGAGCCACTCCACGTCGGAGAGCCCTCCGCGGCCGAGCTTGACGTGCCGGGCCGGGTCGGCGCCGCGGGGCAGTCGCTCGGCCTCCACGCGCGCCTTGATGCGGCGGATCTCGCGGGCGTCGGCGTCGGTGAGACCCTGGGCGTGGCGCACGGAGTCCGCCCAGCGGCGGAACTCGTCGGCCAGCCCGTCGTCCCCGGCCACGGGCCGGGCGCGCAGCAGCGCCTGCCGCTCCCACACCTCCGCCCAGCGCCGGTAGTACTCCCGGTACGAGTCCAGGGTGCGCACGAGCGGGCCCTGCCGCCCCTCGGGGCGCAGGTCCGAGTCCACCTCGAGCGGCCTCTCCCCCGGCAGGGGCGGCGCCGCCGGCTGCTTCAGCAGGGAGACCACGTGGCGGGCCACCGCCTCCGCCTGGGCACCGGCGGCCTCGTCGTCCGCTCCCGGCCGCGGGCGGTGCACGAACATCGCGTCGAGGTCGGAGCCGTACATGATCTCGCGTCCGCCCTGGCGGCCCATGGCCACCACCACGACGTCGGTGAGGGGCTCCTGCCCCTGCGTGGCGGCGTGCACGGCCACGCGCAGCGCCCCGGCGACGGCCACCTGGTCGATGTCGGCGAGTGCCGCCCCGATCGTCTCGAGGCCGAGCTGCCCGGACATGTCCGCGAGCGCCACCCGCAGGATCTCGCGCTGGCGGATCTGCCGGACGTGGCGGATCGACTGGGCGGGGGACCCGTCGTCGCCGTGCCGGTCCAGGCGGGCGGCGACCTGACGCCACAGCGTCGCGGAGCCGCGGGGCTCCAGCTCACGGTCCTCCCCGACCCACGCCACCGACTCGGGGGCGTGCTCGAGGAGGTCGCCGACGAACCGCGAGCCGGCCAGCACGAGGCACACGCGCCGGGCAGCCTCCCCCGAGTCCCGCAGCATGCGCAGGAACCACGGCGAGGTGCCGAGGGCCTCGGAGAGGCGCCGGAAGGCGAGCAGCCCCGCGTCGGGGTCGGGCCCGTCGGCGAACCAGCCCAGCATGGCCGGCAGCAGCTGGCGCTGGATGGCCGCGCGTCGGGAGACGCCCTGCGTGAGCGCCTCGATGTGGCGCAGGGCGCCCTTCGGGTCGCGGTAGCCGAGGGCGGCGAGACGTTCGCGCACCGCGTCCGCGGAGAGGCGCACCTCGTCGTCGGAGAGCGCCGCCGTGGTGGAGAGCAGGGGACGGTAGAACACCGTCTCGTGGAGCGAGCGCACGTGGCGGCGGACGGCTCCGAAGCGCTCCCTCAGGCCCTCGGCCGCGGAGGGCTCCGTGCGCCCCGCGCCGCGCAGCGAGCGGGCGATCACGCGCAGGGCGTCGTCCTTGGCCGGCAGGAGGTGGGTGCGGCGCAGGTGCACGAGCTGGATGCGGTGCTCGAGGGCACGCAGCCAGCGGTAGTGCTCCTCGAACGCGGCGGCGTCCGCGGTGCTCATGTAGGAGGCGGCGTGGAGGGCCGCCACGGCGTCGAGGGTGCCCCGCACCCGCACGGACTCGTCCGCGCGGCCGTGCACCAGCTGCAGCAGCTGGGCGGTGAACTCGACGTCGCGCAGCCCGCCGGCGCCGAGCTTGATCTCCCGGTCCCGCTCGGCGGGCGCGATCGTGTCCAGCACGCGCCGGCGCATCGCGCGGACGGCGTCCACGAACCCCTCCCGCGCGGAGGACTCCCACACGCGCGGCCACACGGCCTCCACGTAGCGCTCGCCGAGGGCGCGGGAGCCGGCGATCGGGCGTGCCTTGAGCAGGGCCTGGAACTCCCAGCCGTGCGCCCAGCGGCGGTAGTACTCCACGTGGGAGTCCACGGTGCGGCTGAGCGCGCCGTCCTTGCCCTCGGGGCGGAGGTTCGCGTCCACCTCCCACAGGCCCGGCTCGGGGGCGGCGCCGGTGATGACGCGCGAGATCCCTGCGGCCAGCTCGGCCGCCACGGAGGCGGCGCCGCCGACGGGCGCGGCGTCCTCGGCCACGTCGTGCACGAACACCACGTCGACGTCGGACACGTAGTTCAGCTCGCGCGCCCCGCACTTGCCCATCCCGATGACGGCGAGCTCGACCCCGCGGGCGGCATCCCCGTCGCGAGCGACCACCTCGGCGCGGGAGACGGCGAGGGCGGCGTCGATCGCCGCACCGGCCAGGTCGGCCAGCCACGCGCCGACGGCCGGCATCACGGCGGACGGGTCGGGCGCGGCGAGGTCCGCGAGCGCGATCGCGGTGAGCTGGCGGCGGTACGCCCGGCGCAGCGCGACGGCGGCGTCCGCCCCCGTGAGCCCGGCGCAGGGCCGCTCGGCGTCCGGGTCCGCCTCGACGGCCGCGAGCAGCAGGCGGCGCAGGTCCTCGCCCGGGGCGGTGTCCGGCCCGTCCCCGTGCTCGAGGCCGGTGAGGGCGGGGGCCGTGGCGGCTGCGCACTCCGGGTCCAGCACGAGGTCGAGGTGCTCGGGGCACCGGATGAGGAACTCGCCCAGGGCGTCGGAGGCGCCGAGCAGGCGGACGAGGCGCGTCGCGTGGTCCGGGTCGGCCAGCGCGGTGTGGACGCGCGGCTCGCGATCGGCCAGGCGCACCCAGAGCAGCAGGGCCCGGTCCGGGTCCGCGGCATGGCAGAGCACGTCCACGAGCGGCCCCACGTCGACCCCCTGGAGCTCGGGGGACTCGAGGAGGCCGACGGCGCGGGGCACGGCCTGCACACCCGCGCGCGTCAGGGTGCGGCGGTGGGGGCTGCCGGACGGGGGCAGGCTCGGCATCGTCGGCCTCAGAGGGCGCTGAGGTAGCGGCGCAGCTCGTAGGGGGTGACCTCGACGCGGTAGTCGTCCCACTCCTGGCGCTTGTGGCGCAGGAACGCGTCGAACACGTGCTCGCCGAGCACGGAGGCCACGAACTCGGAGTCCTCGGCCAGCCGCAGGGCGTCGTGGAGCGTGCCGGGCAGCGGGGTGTGGCCCAGCACGCGGCGCTCGTGGGGGCTCAGGGCGCTCACGTCGTCCGAGGCCGGCTCCGGCAGCTCGTAGCCCTCCTCGATGCCCTTCAGCCCGGCCGCGAGCAGCAGCGCGTAGGTGAGGTAGGGGTTGGCGGAGGCGTCGATCCCGCGGTACTCGATGCGGGCCGAACCGGCCTTGTCCGGCTTGTAGAGGGGCACGCGGACGAGCGCCGAGCGGTTGTTGTGGCCCCAGGACACGTACGAGGGGGCCTCGCCCCCGCCCCACAGGCGCTTGTACGAGTTCACGAACTGGTGGGTGACGGCGCTGATCTCCTCGGAGTGCCGCAGCAGGCCCGCGATGAAGCTGCGGCCCGTCCTGGAGAGCCGGAACTCGTCCGCCGGGTCGTAGAACGCGTTGGCGTCCCCCTCGAACAGGGAGAAGTGGGTGTGCATGCCCGAGCCCGGGTGCAGCGCGAACGGCTTCGGCATGAACGTGGCGTAGCTGCCCTGCTGCGCGGCCACCTCCTTGACCACGGTGCGGAAGGTCATGATGTTGTCCGCGGTGGTCAGGGCGTCCGCGGCGCGCAGGTCGATCTCGTTCTGGCCCGGCCCGTTCTCGTGGTGGCTGAACTCCACCGAGATGCCCATCTCCTCGAGCATGGTGACGGCGTCGCGCCGGAAGTCCTGCGCCTCTCCCCCGGGCACGTGGTCGAAGTACCCGGCGGTGTCCACCGGCTGGGGCTGGCCGTCCGGGCCGAGCTCCGAGCTCTTGAGCAGGTAGAACTCGATCTCCGGGTGCGTGTAGCAGCTGAAGCCCATGTCCGAGGCCTTCTCCAGCACGCGCCGCAGGGCGTGGCGGGGGTCGGCCGGGGCGGGGGCGCCGTCCGGGGTGAGGACGTCGCAGAACATGCGGGAGGTCTGCCCCTGCTCCCCCCGCCACGGGAGGATGGTGAAGGTGGCCGGGTCCGGCTGCAGGAGCATGTCCGACTCGGAGATGCGGGTGTAGCCGTCGATCGAGGAGCCGTCGAAGCCGAGGCCCTCCGTGAACGCGGACTCCACCTCGGCGGGGGCGAGGGCGACGGACTTGAGGGTGCCCACCACGTCGGTGAACCAGAGGCGCACGAAGCGCACGTCCCGGTCCTCGATGGTGCGGAGCACGACATCCTGCTGACGATCCATGCCGCCCACTCTATCCACGCCCGCCGTAGACTCCGGGGCATGTCCGCCACCCCCTCCGCCACGCCCGCCCCCGAGTCCCCGGCCCCCTACGGCGGCGCCGCGCCCGCGTCAGCCGGCCCGCCCGCGCGCTGGCGCACGGTGCACCTGCAGCGCGCGAAGGACGAGGGCCGGCGCTTCGCGATGCTCACGGCCTACGACGCGATGACGGCCGCGCTCTTCGAGGAGGCCGGCGTCGAGGTGCTCCTGGTGGGCGACTCGGTGGGCAACACGGTCCTCGGCCATCCCTCCACCCTGCCCGTGACCCTCGACGAGATGGTGCTCTTCTCCGCGGCCGTGGTGCGCGGAGCGACGCGCGCGCTCGTGGTCGCCGACCTGCCGTTCGGCTCCTACGAGGCCTCCCCGCAGCAGGCGGTGGCCGCGGGCGTGCGCCTCATGAAGGAGGCGGGTGTGGCGGCCGTCAAGATGGAGGGCGACGAACGCTTCGCCGAGCACGTCGCCGCGCTGACCGCGGCCGGCGTCCCCGTGATGGCGCACATCGGCTTCACCCCGCAGTCCGAGCACGTCCTCGGGGGCTACCGCGTGCAGGGCCGCGGCGAGGGGGCCGTCGAGCGCATGACCGCCTCAGCACGGGCACTCGAGGAGGCGGGCGCCTTCGCCGTGCTCATGGAGATGGTGCCCTCGGACGTGGCCGCCGCCGTCGACGCCGCGGTGCGCGTGCCCACCGTGGGCATCGGTGCGGGGCCGGGGACCACGGGCCAGGTGCTCGTGTGGCAGGACATGCTCGGCCTGCGTGAGGGGCGCATGCCCCGGTTCGTGAAGCAGTACGCGCAGCTGCACGCGGTCATGGGCGAGGCGGTGCGCGCCTTCCGCGCGGACGTGCTCGAGGGCTCGTTCCCGGCGCCGGAGCACGGGTTCGAGGGCTGAGACGCCCCTCTCGGCCCACCCTGGCCGGGTGGGCCGCGACGGGCCGGGTGCCGGGACGGCTCAGCTCGCGTCGTCGAGCGGGTTGGCATTCCACTTCTCGTCGTGGTCCTCGGCCTCGTCGAAGGCCTCGTTGCGGGCCTGGACGCGGGCCAGCGCGGACTCCGCCTCGGCACGCGAGGCGTACGGGCCGAGGAGCTCCTTCCAGTTGGACTGGGCCCCTTCCTCCACCTCGTGGGTGCGGACGTTGAAGTAGTACTCCCGAGCGGTGCTCACGTCGTCGTTCATGCGGGCCACCCTAACGGGGCCGATACGCTGGAGGACATGTCCGATCGCCAGAGCCCCGCCGCCCCGTCCAGCCACAACGGCCCCCGCCCCGCGGGGCCCCCGGCGCCGGAGCCGGGCTCGAGGGCCCCGGTGGGCACGCTCGCGCCGGGCGTCCTCTCCCCCGCCCCTCCCGTGCCCGCCGCGATCCCGCGCCCCGAGTACGTGGGGAAGGCCACGCCGGACGAGGGCCACGCCTCGGACGTGTACGACGCCGCCGGGATCGAGCGCATCCGCACGGCCGGACGGCTCGCCGCGCAGGCCATGGAGGCCGCAGCCGCGCACATCGCCCCGGGCGTCACCACCGACGAGCTCGACCGCGTGGCCCACGAGTTCCTCGTCTCCCACGGCGCCTACCCCTCGTGCCTGGGCTACCGCGGCTTCCCCCGCTCCATCTGCACCTCGCTGAACGAGGTCATCTGCCACGGCATCCCGGACGGCACCGTCCTGGAGGACGGGGACATCGTCAACCTGGACATCACCGCCTACGTGGACGGCGTGCACGGCGACCACAACCGCACCTACCTCGTGGGCGAGGTGGACGAGGAGTCCCGCCTGCTCGTGGAGCGCACCGAGGAGGCCCTGCGGCGCGGCATCAAGGCCGTGAAGCCGGGCCGGCAGGTCAACGTGATCGGCCGGGCCATCGAGTCCTACGCCAAGCGCTTCGGCTACGGCGTGGTGCGCGACTTCATCGGTCACGGCGTGGGCACGGACTTCCACTCCGGCCTGGTCATCCCGCACTACGACGCCGCGCCCCTGCACGACACCGTCATGGTCCCGGGCATGGTGTTCACGATCGAGCCGATGATCACCCTCGGCACCATCGAGTGGGACCAGTGGGACGACGGCTGGACCGTGGTCACGCGGGACCGCCGGCGCACCGCGCAGTTCGAGCACACGCTCGTGGTCACCGACGACGGCGCGGAGATCCTCACCCTCCCGTGAGGGGTGTCCGTACACTGGCGCACGTGAGCAACCTCGAAGCCTCCCCCCCTGACCAGCCCGGCACCGAGCAGTCCGTGAAGGACCCCGGGGCGTCGAAGTACCCGACCGTGCTCGGCGTCGACATCGGCGGCACCGGCATGAAGGGCGGCCTCGTGCGCCTCGGCACGGGCCCCAAAGCCGGGACGCTGCGCGGGGACCGCTTCCGCATCGCCACGCCGCAGCCGGCCATGCCGCTGCCCGTGGCGGAGACCCTCGCGGCCATCACGGCCCAGCTGGACCGGCGGGAGAAGGCCCCCGCGCCGGACTCCCCGATCGGCGTGTGCTTCCCCTCGATCGTGCGCGGCGGCGTGTGCCGCTCGGCCAACAACATCGACCCCTCCTGGATCGGCACGGACCTGCGGTCGATGTTCGAGGAGCGGCTGGGCCGCCCCGTCACCGTGGTCAACGACGCCGACGCCGCGGGCCTGGCCGAGGCCCGCTACGGCGCGGGACGCGGCCACGAGGGGCTCGTCCTGGTCATCACCCTCGGCACCGGCATCGGAGGGGCGATGATCAACGACGGGGTGCTCGTGCCCAACTTCGAGGTCGGCTCCATGGAGCTCGACGGCGTCATGGCCGAGACCCGGGCGTCCGCGAAGGCCCGCGAGCGCGACGGCCTGAGCTGGGCCGAGTACGCGGTGCGCCTGCAGCGCTTCTTCTCCCACGTGGAGCGGATCTTCTCCCCCGACCTGTTCATCGTGGGCGGCGGCATCTCCAAGCGCCCCGACGACTACCTGCCCCTGCTGCGGCTGGACACCCCGATCATCCCGGCGCAGCTGCAGAACAACGCGGGCATCGTGGGCGCCGCGCTCGCGGCCCACGGCTCGGCGGCCGACCACACCTGAGCCCCGGCCGGTGAAGACACCGCGGGCGGTTCCGGCTTCCCCTCCGGAACCGCCCGCGGCAGTCTGTGCGTCGCCCGCTGGGGGCCTCGCCGCCCCCACTGTAGCCCCTCGACGGGCTCCCCTGTCCAGCCCCTAGCGCGTGAACAGCCGGGGCTGCACCGCGGGCCGTCCGGGGGCCTCGCCCTCGGCGTCGCGCAGGTCCGCGATCGCGTCCTCGAAGTCGCTCAGCGACTCGAAGTCCCGGTAGACGGAGGCGAAGCGCAGGAAGGCGACCTGGTCGAGGCGGCGCAGGGGGTCCAAGATCGCCAGGCCAACGTCGTGGGCGTCCACCTCGGCGTTGCCCGAGGCGCGGACGGTCTCCTCGACCTCCTGGGCGAGCATGGCCAGGTCGTCGCTCGTGACCGGCCGGCCCTGGCAGGCCTTGCGGACCCCGTTGATCACCTTGGAGCGGTCGAAGGGCTCGGCCACGCCGGAGCGCTTGACCACGGTGAGCGCGGTGGTCTCCATGGTGGTGAAGCGCTTGCCGCACGCCTGGCACTGGCGGCGGCGGCGGATCGCCGAGCCGTCGTCGAGGGAACGGGAGTCCACCACGCGGGAGTCCTCGTGACGGCAGTACGGGCAGTGCACTCTCTCGCTCCCTCCTCGTGGACGACCTCGGCCTGACCTGCGCCCACTCTACGGCGGCGGCCGGCGATCAGCCCAGGCAGGCCGGACCGAGCAGGATCTTCAGATCCCCGAAGAGCGCCGGGTTCGGGCTCACGCGGAACTGCGGGCCGAGCACGAACTCCTGCGCTCCGCGCTGGCCCATCAGCGTCAGCCGCACCTCGGAGGAGCCCTCGTGGGTGCGCAGCACGTCTGCGAGCTGGCCGATCACCTGTTCCGTGGCCTTGAAGGAGGGCATCTGGATGCGCACGGGCCCGGACGTGCCGTCCGTGAGCTCGGGGATGGTCAGCTCCATCGCGGAGAGGGACACGGAGCCGTCGTCGCGGCGCTGCACGCGCCCCTTCACGGCGACGACGAGGTCCTCCGCGAGCATCATGGCGATCGGGGCGTACACCTGGCCGAAGAACATCACGTCCATGGATCCGCCGAGGTCCTCGATCTCGCACCGCGCGTACGCATTGCCGGAGGACTTGGCGATGCGCCGCTCGAGCGTGGTGATGAGCCCCGCGATGGTGACCTGGGAGCCGTCGGCGGGCCCGTCGTCGTCGAGCACGCGGGTGATCTGCGTGTCCGCGTGCTGGGAGAGCACGGCGTCCAGGCCCTGCAGCGGGTGGTCGGACACGTAGAGGCCCAGCATCTCCCGCTCGTAGGCGAGCTTGTCCTTCTTGGACCACTCGGGCAGCTCGGGCACGGCGACGCCGTCCGAGGCGTCGGAGGCGTCCTCGGCCTCCGCCGCGCCGCCGAGGGCGAAGAGGTCGAACGTGAACTCGCCGTGGTCCTCCTTGCGCTTCTGCGCCACCGTGGCGTCCACCGCCTCCTCGTGCACCGCGAGCAGGGCACGCCGGGCGTAGCCGAGGGAGTCGAAGGCGCCGGCCTTGATCATGGACTCGATCGTCCGCTTGTTGCAGACCACGAGCGGCACCTTGGCCAGGAAGTCGCCGAAGCCGGTGTAGAGGCCCTTCTCCTCGCGGCCCTGCACCATGCCCTTCACCACGTTGGCGCCCACGTTGCGCACCGCCCCCATGCCGAAGCGGATGTCCCGGCCCACCGGGGTGAACGTCAGGTGGGACTCGTTGACGTCGGGCGGGAGCACCGTGATGCCCATGTGGCGGCACTCGTTCAGGTACATCGCGAGCTTGTCCTTGTCGTCGCCCACCGAGGTGAGCAGCGCCGCCATGTACTCGGCCGGGTAGTGCGCCTTCAGGTACGCCGTCCAGTAGGAGACCAGCCCGTACGCCGCGGAGTGGGCCTTGTTGAACGCGTAGTCCGAGAACGGCAGGAGGATGTCCCACAGCGCCTTCACGGCGGCCTCGGAGAAGCCGCGGTCCAGCATGCCCTGGTGGAAGGCGGCGTACTGCTTGTCCAGCTCGGACTTCTTCTTCTTGCCCATCGCGCGGCGCAGGATGTCCGCCTGGCCGAGCGAGTACCCGGCCACCTTCTGGGCGATCGCCATGACCTGCTCCTGGTACACGATCAGGCCGTAGGTCGTGTCCAGGATCTCCCGCAGCGGCTCCTCGAGCTCCGGGTGGATCGGCGTGATCTCCTGCTGCCCGTTCTTGCGCAGCGCGTAGTTCGTGTGGGAGTTCGCACCCATGGGGCCCGGACGGTAGAGCGCGATGGTCGCCGAGATGTCCTCGAAGTTGTCCGGGCGCATCATCTTCAGCAGGGAGCGCATGGGACCGCCGTCGAGCTGGAACACGCCCAGGGTGTCGCCGCGGGCCAGCAGGTCGTAGGAGGCCTGGTCGTCGACGTCGAGGGTCTCGAGGTCCAGGTCCACGCCCTGGTTCGCCTTCACGTTCTCGATCGCGTCCGAGATGATCGTGAGGTTGCGCAGACCCAGGAAGTCCATCTTGATCAGGCCCAGCGACTCCGCCATGGGGTAGTCGAACTGGGTGATGACCTGGCCGTCCTGGAGGCGGCGCATGATCGGCACGACGTCCACCACGGGCACGGAGGACATGATGACGCCGGCCGCGTGCACGCCCCACTGCCGCTTCAGGCCCTCGATGCCCTTCGCGGTCTCGAACACCTGCGCCGCCACCGGGTCCGTCGCGATCAGCTCGCGGAACGGCGCCGCCTCCCCGTAGCGCGGGGCGTCCGGGTTCTCGATGTCCTTGAGCGGGATGTCCTTGGCCATCACGGCCGGCGGCAGGGCCTTGGTGAGCGCCTCGCCCATGGAGAAGGGCTGGTTCATCACACGGGCCGAGTCCTTCAGGGCCTGCTTCGTCTTGATCGTGCCGTACGTGACGATCATGGTGACGCGCTCGTCGCCGTACTTGCGGGTGACGTAGTCGATCACCTCGGAGCGGCGCCGGTCGTCGAAGTCCACGTCGAAGTCGGGCATGGACACGCGGTCCGGGTTGAGGAAGCGCTCGAAGATCAGCCCGTGCTTCAGCGGGTCCAGGTCGGTGATGCGCAGCGCGTACGCCACCATGGAGCCGGCACCCGAGCCGCGGCCCGGGCCCACGCGGATCCCGTTCTCCTTGGCCCAGTTGATGAAGTCGGCGACGACGAGGAAGTACCCCGGGAACCCCATCGAGATGATGACGTCCAGCTCGTAGTCCGCCTGCTTGCGCACGTGGTCCGGGACGCCGTCCGGATAGCGGTAGTCGAGGCCCTTCGTGACCTCCTTGATGAGCCAGCTGGTCTCGTCCTCGCCCTCCGGCGTGGGGAACACCGGCATGTAGTTGGCGTCCGTGTCGAACGTGGACTCGCAGCGCTCAGCGATCACGAGGGTGTTGTCGCACGCCTCCGGGATCTCCCGGAAGAGCTCGCGCATCTGCCGCGGCGACTTCAGGTAGTACTCCGTGCCGGAGAACGCGAAGCGCGAGCCGCCCTGGTCGTAGCTGGGCTCGTTGAGCTTGGAGCCGGACTGCAGGGCCAGCAGCGCCTCGTGGGCCTTGGCGTCGTGCTCGTGCGTGTAGTGCAGGTCGTTCGTGGCCACGAGCGGCAGGCCCAGGTCCTTGGCCAGGCGGCGCAGGTCCGTGATGACGCGCTTCTCGATGTCCAGGCCGTGCTGCATGATCTCGCAGTAGAAGTTCTCGGCCCCGAAGATGTCCCGGAACTCGGCGGCCGCCGCCACGGCCTCCTTGTACTGGCCCAGGCGCAGGCGCGTCTGCACCTCGCCCGAGGGGCAGCCCGTGGTCGCGATGAGCCCCGAGGAGTACTGGCTCAGCAGCTCCCGGTCGATGCGCGGCCACTTGGCGTACACCGAGTCCAGCGAGGCGATGGAGCCCATGCGGAAGAGGTTGTGCATGCCCGTGGTGGACTGCGCCAGCATGGTCATGTGCGTGTAGGCGCCGCCGCCGGAGACGTCGTCGCCGCGCTGGTGCGGCTCCCCCCAGCGGATCTTCTCCTTGTCCGTGCGGTGCTGCGTGCCCGGGGTCAGGTAGGCCTCGAGGCCGATGATCGGCTTGATGCCCGCCGCGGTGGCCTGACGCCAGAAGTCGAACGCGCCGAACAGGTAGCCGTGGTCCGTGATGGCCAGGGACTGCATGCCGAGGCGGTCGGCCTCGGCGAACAGCTCGTCCAGCTTCGCCGCGCCGTCGAGCATCGAGTACTCGGTGTGCGTGTGGAGGTGGACGAAGCCGCCGTCCTTGAGGGCCTCGGCGCGGGTCTCGGAGGTCGCGGTCATGCGGGGTGGAGCTCCTTCGGAGAGGACGACGGCGGGCCCGCCCCAGCCTACTGCGCGTCACGGGGGGGCGGGCGGGACGGGCCCGGCGGGCGTCGGGCCTGCGGTCTCCGGTCCCCGGCGGTCAGTCCCGTTCGCCCGCGGCGTCGGCGACGTCGTCGCCGCGCAGCGCCGCCAGCGCGTGGGCGAGGTCGTCCGGGTAGGGCGAGGTGATGCTCACGGGCTCCCCCGTGACGGGGTGCGGGAAGGAGAGGTGGTGGGCGTGGAGCCACTGCCGCGTGAGCCCCAGCTCGGCGGCCAGGCGCGGGTCGGCGCCGTAGGTGAGGTCGCCCACGCACGGGTGCCGCAGCGCGGAGGTGTGGACGCGGATCTGGTGGGTGCGCCCGGTCTCGAGGTGCACCTGAAGCAGCGTGGCGCGGCCGAAGACCTCGAGGGTCTCGTAGTGCGTCACGGAGGGCCGTCCGCCCTCGAGCACGGCGAACTTCCACTGGTGCCCCGGGTGGCGGCCGATCGGGGCGTCGATCGTGCCCGCAAGCGGGTCCGGGATCCCCTGCACCACCGCGTGGTAGACCTTGTGCGGCACGCGCTCGCGGAACTGGTCCTTCAGGGCGGCGTACGCGCGCTCCGTCTTGGCCACCACCATCACGCCGGTGGTGCCGACGTCGAGCCGGTGCACGATCCCCTGGCGCTCCGGCGCCCCCGAGGTGGTGATGTCGTAGCCCAGGCCCGCGAGGCCACCGACCACGGTGGGCCCGTTCCAGCCCGGCGAGGGGTGGGCCGCCACGCCGGTCGGCTTGTCCACGGCGAGCAGGTGCTCGTCCTCGTGCAGCACGGTCATCTCGTCCACGGCCTCTGCCCTCACTTCCAGCGGATCGGGATCGTTCGGCAGGTCCACGGCCAGGGTCTCCCCCGGCACCGCCCTGGCCGACTTGGCGAGCACCCGGTCCCGACGCCCGCCGCGCGTCTCGGCGCGGACGAGCCCGCGCGCGAACCAGTCCGCCAGCCGTGCGCGGGACACGCCGAGGGCCTCCGTGAGGACGGCGTCGGCGCGCCTGCCCGCCTGCTCGGCCGTGACCTCCACGCGCCGCACGCCTGCGCCCATGCCGCTCACGCCTCACGGGTGCCGTCGAGCCGGCGGCCGGTCACCAGCAGCAGGCACACGAGGATCATGGAGCACACGATGAAGGAGTCGGCCACGTTGAAGACCGCGAAGCGGGGCACGGAGATCATGTCCACCACGTGGCCCTGGCCGAACGACGGCGGCCGGAACAGCCGGTCCGTGAGGTTGCCGAGCACGCCGCCGGCCAGGCCGCCCAGGGCGAGCGCCCACGGCAGCGAGCGCACGCGGGCGATCTGCACGAGCGCGACCACGGCGACCACGGCCTGGATGAGGGTGAAGACCCAGGTGTGCCCCTCCCCGATCGAGAAGGCCGCGCCCGGGTTCAGGATGTAGTGCCACCGCAGCAGACCCGGGATCACGACGATCGACTCGCCGAGCTCCATGGTGCGCTCGACCCACAGCTTGCTCAGCTGGTCGAGCGTGTAGGCGAGCACGGCGAGGGTCAGGGCGACGCCGACGGCGCGGCGGCCGGAGACCGCCGCGCGGGGGGTGCCGTCCCCGGCCCCATCGAGCGCTGTGCTCACGCGGTCTCCCCGCGGGGCTCCACCCGCTCCTGGGATCGGATCTCGCGCAGCTGCCCCTCGATGTAGGCGGTCAGGCGGAGGCGGTAGTCGGTCTCGAAGCCGCGCAGCCGCTCGACCTCGGACTCCAGCTCGGAGCGCTGGGAGGCCAGCTCCGCGAGGGTCGCTGCCTTGGTCTCCTCGGCCTGGCCGAGCACCTCGGCGGCCGTGGCCTCGGCCTCGGCGATGAGCGCGGCGCGGCGCTGCTCGCCGTCGGCCACGTGCTCGTCGTGCAGCCGCTGGGCCATGGCGAGCACGGCTGCCGCCGAGGAGCCGGCCTGAGCAGGCCCGTCGGACGCGGCGGGTGCGGCCGTCTCCTCGGCCTCGAGAGCCGCGGCCTCCGCCTCGCCGGCGGCCAGCACGAGCTCCGGGCGCTCCTGCGCGGGGGCGTCGCCGGGCGCGAACGAGACGCCCGCCTCGGGGGCCTCGGCGGCCCCGCCCGCGCGCAGCCGCTCGATCTCGACGTGCAGGCGCTTGAGCTCCTCCGCGACCGCGTCGAGGAAGTCGTCGACCTCGTCCTGGTCGTACCCCTCCCGGAACTTGGTGTGCTGGAACTGCTTGTTGAGCACGTCTTCCCAGGTCAGAGCCACGGAGGGGCACCCTTCTCTCGCGCGCGCCGAGCACCGGCACGGCCCGCGGTGGTGGGCGCGGCCGACTGCGCGCGCCTCAGGTCGTCACCGCACGATACCACCGGGTGCCGCGGCGACTCCGGGGGTCAGCGGGCGAGGGCGAGCACCAGGACGCGCAGCAGCACCACGGCCATGAAGACCACGAGGAAGGCCACGTCGAGGCTGACGCCGCCGAGCCGCACCGGCGGCATGCGCCGCCGCGCGGTGTCCAGGAGGGGATCCGTGACCGCGTAGATGCCGCTCGCCATGACGAGGACGGCACCCGAGGGCCGCCACGAGCGGGCGAAGGACTCGGTCACGTCGAACACGATGCGGACCGTGAGGGCCGCGATCACGAGCGTGAGCGCGAGGTAGACGAGGGCGAGCAGCAGGTCCACGGCAGCCTCAGTCGGCGTCGTACGGCGCGTCGGCCTCGGCCGACTCGGCGGTGTCCGCGCCCACGACCTCGACCGTGGCGGGGGTCAGGAGGAAGACCTTGTTCGTGATGCGCGCGATCGAGCCGTGCAGGCCGAACACGAGGCCCGCGGCGAAGTCCACGAGGCGCTTGGCCTCGTTCTCACCGAGCTCCGTGACGTTCATGATCACCGGCATGCCGGTGCGGAACGCCTCGCCGATCGCCTTGGCGTCGTCGTAGGAGCGGGGGTGGACGGTGGAGAGGGTGCGCACGGGGGCTCCTTCGGCCGACGAGGCGGCGGCTCGCTTGATGGGGGTGACGGGGGCCCGGTAGCCCTGGTCCGCCGGCTCGGGCCGCGCGGCCCGCCGGACCTCGGTGGGCTCGGACACCACGGGGGCGGCGGTGGAGCCGGCGGCGTGGGCGGGCTGCTCCACGCGCGCGGGAGCCTCCTCGAACGCGGGAGCCTCGTCCGGCGCCGGGGCACGGCGAGCCTCCACCACGTCGCGGCGGGAGGCCTCCTCGCGCGGAGCGGCGGTGCGCTCGTGCTCCTCGTATTCCTCGCCGTCGGCGAGACCGAGGTAGATCATCGTCTTCTTCAGTGCGCCAGCCATGACTCTTCCTTCACCACGTCCTGCGATCCGCCGGGGCGCGGATCGCCGTCGTTCGTCGCCCGCGCACGGGGCGCGGGGTGTCGCCCGCCTCGCGGGCATGCCCTCCCCACGTTATCCCACGGCGCCGCGCGCGCCGAGGACGTCCGAGCCGATCCGGACGTGTGTCGCCCCCGCGCGCACGGCGGCCTCGAGGTCCCCGCTCATCCCCATCGAGAGCCGTTCGGCCTCGGGGTGGGCCGCCCGCAGGTCGCGGCCGAGACGGGCCAGGCGGCGGAAGGACTCCTCCGCGTCGAGTCCGCGCGGGGCCACGCACATGAGCCCGCGCAGGGCGAGCCCCTCGGCGGCGGCGATCCGCCCGGCGATCGAGGAGGCGTCCTCGGGGGACGCCCCCCCGCGCGGTCCGATGCCCTCCGGGCGCTCGTCGTCGGACCGCGGGTCCACGTCCACCTGGACGAGGCACTCGAGGTCGGGCACGCCGTCCGCTCCCCCGCCCTCCCGCTCGCGCCGCAGCACCACGGCCCGGGAGAGCGCGTCCGCGAGCTCGACGCGGTCCACGGAGTGCACGGCGCTCGCGTACCGCACGACGAGCTTGGCCTTGTTGGTCTGCAGCTGGCCGATGAAGTGCCACCGCGGGGCGTCGGCGCCGAGCGCCTCGGCGACCTCGGCCGCCTTGGGCCGGGCCTCCTGGTCGCGGTTCTCCCCCACGTCGCGCACGCCGAGGCGCGCCAGCCGGGCGACGTCGGCGGCCGGGTGGGTCTTGGTCACCACGATCAGCTCGGGCACGTCGGCGCGTCCGGCCCCGGCCGCGGCCCGCGCGATGCGCGCACGGACGGCGTCCAGCGCGGCGGCCAGCTCAGCGGTGCGGGCGTCGGCGGCACCGACGCCGTCGATGGGGACGTCCCCGGTGCCGGCATCGGGGGTGCAGGTGTCGGCGGGGCGCTCAGCCACGCTGCGCCTCCCCGGTGGAGGCGTCCGCGGGGGTGCGCCACACGAGCCCGGCGAACCGGCCTCGGCCCGGCGCCCGCCGGTGGGAGAAGAGCCGATCGTCCTCGAGGGTGCACGCCCGGACGCGCTCCACGGCGGCACCCAGGGACGCGAGGACGGCCTCGGCGCCGGCCGGCAGGTCGAGCGCGGGGGTGCCCCACGAGGTGCGCGAGGCGACGACGGGGATCCGCTCGGCGGCGTCGGCGCACATCTGCGGGGGGACCTCGTAGCAGTTCCCGCACACGCCGGGACCGATCCACGCGCGGATCCCCGGGGCCTCCCGGTCCTCGGCCGGGCGGAGGGAGAGGAGGCGCGCATGCGTGTTCTCCAGGACGCCGCCCAGCAGACCGCGCCGGCCCGCGTGCGCGACCGCGGTGGCGCCCGTGCGCTCGTCCATGAGGACCACCGGGAGGCAGTCGGCCACCATGACGGCGAGGGGACGGGTGCCATCGCGGCTCACCGCGGCGTCGGCGGTCTCGGGGGCGTCGTGCTCCCAGCCGCGGCCCTCGGCCCACACCACGTCCGCCGAGTGGACCTGGTCGAGGTAGACGGTGGACCCGGGCGTCACGCCCATCTCCGCCTCGAGGGCGCGGCGCGCCGCCGCGACGTCCGCGCGTGCGGCGGGGGCGTCCGAGTCCAGGACGTGGAAGGCGAGGCTGCCCGCGTCCACGGACGTCCACGCCACGTGCACCGCGCTCCCCCGGCCGTCTGCCGGGAGGTCCACACGGTGCACGAAGGGGCCGGAGCGGCCCACGACGGTCCCCTCCGGCCCCTTCGAGGCGGTCACTTCAGGAAGTCCGGCACGTCCAGGTCGGACGAGCCGGCGCCCAGGTCGGGCTCGACGACGGTGGGCAGCTCGGGACGCGGGCGGGACTGCTGCTGGCCCTGCTGGCCGGACTGCGTCGGGACCGTGCCCGGCACCGCGGCACGCTGCGGCTGCTGCTGGGTGTATCCCTGCGGAGCCGACTGCTGCGGGGCCTGCTGCTGCTGCGTGGACGGGGCCTCGCGCTGCTGCGGCAGCTGCTGCGCCTGCTGGTAGGAGGAGGACTGCGCCTGCGGGGCGGGCTGCTGGTAGGCCTGCGGGGCGGAGGTGGCGTCCACCTGGTCGAACCCGGCGGCGATCACGGTGACGCGGACCTCGTCGCCCAGGGCGTCGTCGATCACGGCGCCGAAGATGATGTTGGCCTCGGGGTGCGCGACCTCCTGGACGAGGCGCGCGGCCTCGTTGATCTCGAACAGGCCGAGATCGGAGCCGCCCTGGATGGAGAGCAGCACGCCGTAGGCGCCGTCGATCGAGGCCTCGAGCAGCGGGGAGGCGATGGCGAGCTCGGCGGCCTTGACGGCACGGTCCTCGCCCTGCGCGTGGCCGATGCCCATGAGCGCCGAGCCCGCGCCCTGCATCACGGACTTCACGTCCGCGAAGTCGAGGTTGATCAGGCCGGGGGTGGTGATGAGGTCGGTGATGCCCTGCACGCCGGAGAGCAGGACCTGGTCCGCCTGACGGAACGCGTCCATGACGGAGACGTTGCGGTCCGAGATGGAGAGCAGGCGGTCGTTCGGGATGACGATCAGGGTGTCGACCTCGTCCCGCAGCGCGTCGATGCCGTTCTCCGCGGAGCCCGCGCGGCGGCGGCCCTCGAAGGTGAACGGGCGGGTCACGACGCCGATGGTCAGCGCGCCGAGCGAGCGGGCGATGCGGGCCACCACGGGGGCGCCGCCGGTGCCGGTGCCGCCGCCCTCGCCGGCGGTCACGAAGACCATGTCCGCCCCGCGCAGGACCTCCTCGATCTCATCGGCGTGGTCCTCGGCGGCCTGGCGGCCCACCTCGGGGTTCGCGCCGGCACCGAGGCCGCGGGTGAGCTCGCGGCCCACGTCCAGCTTCACGTCCGCGTCGGACATCAGGAGCGCCTGTGCGTCCGTGTTGATCGCGATGAACTCCACGCCGCGGAGCCCCACCTCGATCATGCGGTTCACGGCGTTGACGCCGCCGCCGCCGATGCCGACGACCTTGATGACGGCCAGGTAGTTCTGGGGTGCAGCCACGGTGTTCAGTCCCTTTGCTCGGAATCGCGATGTCCACGCCCGACGGGGTACGGACCCCTTGACGAGCCGCCTTCAAGCTCAGCTTGAATGATGCCGCTCACGCGCGTTCAGGACCACCGTACTGGCACGGGCGCGGCCAGCGCAAAGAAATCCGCATCACGGCGGGGCTCGCGCGTGTCGTTGTTCAACCTTCACATGAGAGTCGAACTTTAGGTCCTCGTCGGAGCAGGTCGACCGGGGGCGCCGGTCCGTCGAGCACAACCTTCATCTTCACTTTCACCTTGAGACCCCGTCGCCCTCGGGAAGCCGCGTCAGCGGGTGATCGGCCGCTCCGGGACCGTGACGTCCAGCTCCTTCACACGGCGCAGGTCCGGGCCGCCGCCGTCCTCGTCCAGGAAGGCCTCGACGACGTCCCCCTTGAGGTCGGCGTGCGAGTCGTCTCCCCACACGAGGACCGTGCCGCCGTCGAGCCCGAGCCTCACCTGCCCGGGCGTGCCCGCGCCCACCGTCTCCACGCGGGAGCGGACCGCGTCCGGCAGCGTGGTGAGGACGCGGGCCGCCTCGGCGCGCACCGCCTCGTCCCCGCCGGGCAGGGGATCCGCCATGGAGGGCAGCGCGCCGACCCCGGGCGCCTCGTCCGCGATGCCGGACAGGACGGAGCCGTCCGCGAGCAGCACGTCGACCCCGTCCCCCGCCTCCTTCCGCGCCACGGGGGTCTCCTCGCGCACGACCACCTCCACACCGGTGGGCGGCTGGGCCACGGAGCGCACCTCGGCGATGCCCGGGACGTCCGCGAGCAGGCCCTCCACCCGGCCCGTCCCGATGCGCGGCAGCGGCTCGCCCCGCAGCGGCTCGAGACGGCGCTCGACGTCGGCCCGGTCCACCAGCCGCGTGCCGGTCACCGACACGCGGTCGACCGCGAGGACGGGAGAGAAGAACAGGATCCAGGCGACGAGGGCCAGGAGCGCGGCAACGCCGGCGCCGATCGCCCAGCGGGCGGCCCGGCGCTGGCGGGCGCTGCGCCCGGGGAAGCGGACCACCGTGGACCCAGCGTCCCCCACGGGAGGCAGCGGACGGCCCGGCCGCTCGCTCACGAGGCGGGGGAGGACGCCGTGCCCGCGTCGTCGGCCAGGGCCGCCACGAGGTCGGCGCCGTGGGCGGTGACGTCGCCCGCGCCCATCGTGAGGATCACGTCGCCGTCCGCCGCACCGCGGGCCAGCTGGGCCACGGCGGCGGCGCGGTCCTCCGCCACGGCCCGGTCTGCCGGGTCGGCGGTGGTCAGGCGGAACGCGATGAGCGAGGAGTCCACCCCCTCCATCGGCTGCTCGCGGGCCGCGTACACGGGCAGCACGCGCACGACGTCCGCTCCGGAGAGCGCCGAGGCGAACTCGGCGGCGAACTCGCGCGTCCGGGAGAACAGGTGCGGCTGGAAGAGCACGTGCACGCGGTGCCCGTCCGCCACCGCACGGGCCGCCGAGACGGCGGCCGCCACCTCGGTGGGGTGGTGCGCATAGTCGTCGAAGACGCGCACGCCGCGGCCGGCGCCGCGGAACTCGAAGCGCCGGGCGGTGCCTCGGAAGGCCTCGAGGCCGCGTACGGCGTCCTCGAACGCCATGCCGGCCTCGACGGCGGCGAGCGCCACGGCCGCCGCGTTCAGGGCGTTGTGGCGTCCCGGCACCAGCAGCCGGACCTCCGCGGAGGTCCCGTCGGCGAGCGTGAAGCGGGCGCGCTGGCCCACCCCCGACTCCCCCGGCTCCACCGTGAGGTCCGAGACCAGCAGGTCCGGACGCACTCCGTCGCGCTCGGCGGAGCCGTAGGTGAGGACCCGCGCCGCGGTGTGGACCCGCACCCACGCGGCCAGGGCGGCCGCGCCGTCGTCGTCCAGGCACGCCACGAGTGCTCCGCCGTCCGCGGCGGCCGGCAGCCCGGCCGCGAAGTCGCGGAACACCTGGTGCACCGCCTCCTCCGTGCCGTAGTGGTCCAGGTGGTCGGCCTCCACGGTGGTGACCACGGCGATCGTGCTTGGGTAGTTCACGAGCGTGCCGTCGGACTCGTCGGCCTCCGCGATGAACCACTCGCCCCGGCCGGCCTGGGCGTTCGTGCCGAGCCCGGCGACGGCGGCGCCGACGGCGAACGTCGGGTCCCAGCCCGCGGAGGAGAAGGCCATCGCCGCCATGGACGAGGTCGTGGTCTTGCCGTGGGTGCCGGCGACGGCGAGCACCCGGTGCCCCGCCATGGCGAGGGCGAGGCCCTCCGAGCGGTGCAGCACGCGCAGGCCGCGCTCCACGGCGGCGTCGTGCTCCGGGTTGCCCGGGCCGGCGATCGAGGAGGCGATCACGGTGGTGACGTCCTCCCCCACGTGCTCGGCCGCGTAGCCCACCGTGATGCGGGCCCCGCCCGCGGCGAGCTCGCGCATGACGGGCAGGTCCTTGGCGTCCGACCCGGAGATCGCGACGCCCTGGTCCTGGAGGATGCGCGCGACGCCGGAGACGCCGACGCCGCCGATCCCGAGCAGGTGGACGCGGCCGAGGTCGGCGAAGCGCCCCTCGGATGCGGGGGTGGTCTGGTGGCTCATCGCCGTGCTCCTTCCTGGGCCGCCGCGCGCACGAGGCCGGCCATCGTCACGTCCGCGTCCCGCACGCCCAGGCGCGCGGAGGCCTCCGCCATCGCGGACAGGCGCGCGGGGTCGGTGGCCAGGGGGATCAGCTCGCGTCGGACCCAGTCCGCGCGGAACATGTCGTCGCGCACGAGGAGGGCGCCGCCGGCCTCCACCACGGGCCCAGCGTTGAGCGCCTGCTCGCCGTTGCCCACGGGCAGCGGGACGAACACGGCGGGCAGCCCCACCGCCGAGACCTCGCACACCGTGCCGGCGCCGGAGCGGGCGACCATGAGGTCGGCGGCGGCGTAGGCCTGCTCCATGCCGCTCAGGAACTCGCGCTGGACGTAGCCGTCGCGCTGGACCCGGTGGCCGGCGTCGTCGGTGAGCTCCTTGCCGCGGCCCGTGAGGTGGAAGACCTGCAGGCCCGCTCCGAGGAGGTCGTCCAGCGACTCGCGCACGGTGCGGTTCACGGCCAGCGCACCGGAGCTGCCGCCGGTCACCACCACGGTGGTGCGCTCCGGGTCCAGGCCGAGCTCGGCGCGGGCGGCGGCCCGTGCGGCGCTGCGGTCGAGGCCTGAGATCTCCGGGCGCATGGGCATCCCGACCCACTCCGCGCGCGGCAGGCGGGTCTGGGGCAGGGCGGTGCCGACGCGCGAGGCCCGGCGGGCGCCGAGGCGGTTGGCCAGCCCCGGCTTCGCGTTGGCCTCGTGGACCACGTACGGGATGCCGGCCCGCTGGGCGGCGAGGTACATCGGCGTGGCGACGTAGCCGCCCACGCCCACGAGCACGTCCGCCTCCCGCTCGGCGAGGATGCGGCTCGCCGCGCCGATGGCCGCGCGGAAGCGCCCCGGAAAGCGGACGACGTCCATCGAGGGGCGTCGGGGCATGGGGACGCGGTCGATGAGGTCCAGCTCGAAGCCGGCCTCGGGAACCAGGCGGGTCTCCATGCCGGAGGCGGTGCCCACCATGGTGCACACGGCGGGGGCCTGCCCCTGGTCCGCCCCCAGGGCACGGGCGATGGCGAGCATGGGCGAGATGTGGCCGGCGGTGCCGCCGCCGGCCAGGACGACGCGGAGCGGACGGTCGGTCTCGGGGATCTGCGGCATCAGGACTCCTGCGGTGCGCGGGTGGGGGAAGGGACGAGCGGGATGGGATCGGTCTCCGGCTCCGCCGAGTCGGTGTGGGCCCGGGAGGCGGGTCGGGCGTCCGGCACGGCGTCGAGGCCGGCGGCGCCGTCGTCGTCGTGGGCCAGTGCCCGCAGCTCTGCGGCGCGCTGGCGCTCGTGGCGGGCGAAGGAGAGGACCACGCCCACCGCGGCCAGGGACAGCGTGAGCGCCGAGCCGCCGTAGGAGATGAACGGCAGGGGCACGCCCACCACGGGGATCATCCCGGAGACCATGGCGATGTTCACGAAGGCCTGTCCCACGAGCCACGCGAGGATCCCCCACGTGGTCAGGCGGATGAACGTGGACGTGGTGCGGGCGGCCACGCGGTACATGCCGACGGCCAGGGCGGCGAACGCCAGGATCACGGCGAGGGTGCCGACGAGGCCGAGCTCCTCGCCCAGGATGGTGAAGATGAAGTCGTTCTCCGCCTCCGGGATGTAGCTCCACTTCTGGCGGGACTGGCCGAGGCCCACCCCCCACCAGCCGCCCGAGGCGAGCGCGAACATGCCGTGGTCCGGCTGGAAGCACGGGTCCGTGGGGAAGTCGCAGATCCCGCGCCACGCCTGCACGCGCACCATGCGGTGCGGGGCGAACACGGTCATCAGGATCGCCCCCACCGTCACCACGGCTCCGGAGACGAGGAACACCCCCCGGTGGGTGCCGGCCACGAAGAGGACGGTCATGAGGACGAGGGCGAGGATGAGGGCGGTGCCGAGGTCCCGGCCGGCGAGCACGAGGCCGATCAGGAGCGCGGCCATGGGGAGCACGGGCAGCAGCGCGTGCTTGACGTGGGAGATGAGGCGGGCCTTGCGTTCCAGCACGGCCCCGCTCCACAGCGCGAGGGCAAGCTTGGCCGCCTCCGAGGGCTGCATCCGGAAGCCGCCGATGCCGAGCCAGTTGCGGTTGCCGCCGACCTCCACGCCCAGCGGGGTGAAGGCCACGAGCACCAGGAGCAGGATCGCCATGCCGATCGCCGGCCACGCCAGCGCCTTCAGCACCCGCAGGGGCGTGAGGGAGAACCCGATGAGCACGGCCACGCCCACGCCGGCCCACATGAGCTGGCGCAGGAACAGGTCGTAGGAGCCTCCGCCGGTGCCGATGGCCTCGACCGAGGACGAGGAGAGGACCATCACGAGGCCCAGCACGGTCAGGAGGGCCGCGCTGGTCCCGATCAGGAACGCGGAGAGGTCCAGGGCGCGGGCGCCCTCCAGGCCCGCCCAGACCCGGGTCATCGGGCTGCCGGAGCGGGCGGGACGGCCCGGGGCGCCGTGCGCTCCGCGCGTCGCCGCCGGGCGGCTCGGTGCGGTGTGCGGCATGGTGCTCCTCGGGGTGGCGGTCGGTCGGGTGGTCAGGACGGGTCCGGGGCGTCGGGGCCGGGGCCTTCGCCGTCCACGTCCCAGCCGTGCTCCTGCATCAGGGCCGCGACGGACGCGATGAAGCTGTCTCCGCGCTCGGCGTACGAGCGGAACTGGTCCATGGACGCCGCGGCCGGCGCCATGAGGACGGTGTCCCCCGGCCGGGCGAGCCTGTCCGCGAGCCGCACGGCCTCGGCCATGACGGCCGGGCCGTCCGGCGATCCGGCGCCGTCGGCGGCCGCCAGCGGCGCGTGGACGGGCACGTCCGGGGCGTGGGCCGCGAGGGCCGCGCGCAGCACGGAGGTGTCCGTGCCGAGCAGGACCACGGCGCGCAGCCGCCTCGCGTGCGTGCTCACGAGCTCGTCGAAGGTCACGCCCTTGGGCAGTCCGCCCGCGAGCCAGACGATCGAGGTGAACGCGGCCAGGGAGGCGTCGGCGGCGTGGGGGTTCGTGGCCTTGGAGTCGTTCACCCACATCACGTCGCGGGAGGTGGCCACGAGCTGGATGCGGTGCTCGCCGCGGTCGTAGCCGCGCAGGCCCTCCGCGACGGCCTCGGGGCTCACGCCCACGGCACGGGTGAGCGCGGCGGCGGCCGCGGCGTTCGCCACCGTGTGCTTCGGGGCGACGGTGCCCAGGTCGGAGCGCGCGGCGAGCGCGACGGCCTCGTGCCGGCGGTTCTCGGTGAAGGCGCGGTCCACGAGGATGCCGTCCACCATGCCCACCGTGGACAGCCCGGGGGTGCCCGTGGTGAAGGCGATTGCGCGGCAGCCCTCCTGCACGTCCGCGCGCTCCACGAGGGTGCGCGTCAGGGCGTCGGCCTCGTTGTAGACACAGGCCACGCGAGCGTTCTGATAGACCTTGCCCTTGTCCGCGGCGTAGGCCTCCAGGGAGCCGTGCCAGTCGACGTGGTCCTCGGCGAGGTTGAGCACGGCGGCGGCGGCCGCGGCGAGGCTGTGCGTCCAGTGCAGCTGGAAGCTCGAGAGCTCGAGGGCGAGGACGTCGAAGCCCTCGGGGTCGCGGACGGCGTCGAGCACGGGCGTGCCCACGTTGCCGCACGCGATCGCGCGGCGCCCGTCGGCGCGCAGGATGGCCTCGACCATCGTCACGGTGGTCGTCTTGCCGTTGGTGCCCGTGAGGCAGACCCACTCGGCGGTCGGGCGGCCGGGCCGCTCCCGCACGCGCCACGCCAGCTCGATGTCCGACCAGATCGGCAGGCCGGCGGCGTGCGCCTCCATGAGCAGCGGCTGGTCCGGGCGCCAGCCCGGAGAGGTCACGACGAGGTCCGCCGGCTCCCCGGCCACGGCGGGCAGGGAGCGGGTCGCCTCGGCGTCGAGGAGCACCTCGGAGACGCCGACGATCCGCAGGGTCTCCGCGCGGGCCTGGTTCTCCGGGCCGTCGTTGCCGTCCACCACCGTCACGACGGCGCCGAGCTCGGCCAGCGTGTCCGCCACGGAGAATCCGCTGACGCCCAGCCCGGTGACCACGACGCGCAGGCCGCGCCAGCCCGGCGCGTCCCACCCGTGCAGGGACTCCGTGCGGGGGGTGTCCGCACGGGGGCTCAGCACGGGGCCCATCCCCTCGACGGCGCTCACGGGGTCACCCCGGCGAGGCCGCCCTGGGCGAGCAGCCACTCGCCGTAGAAGACGGCGAGGGCGGCGATGACGCACATCAGCGCCACGAGCCAGAACCGGACCACCACGGTGACCTCGGCCCAGCCCTTCAGCTCGAAGTGGTGCTGCAGCGGCGCCATGAGGAACACGCGCTTGCCGCCGGAGATCTTGAACCAGCCCACCTGGATGATCACGGAGAGGGTGATGGCCACCATGAGGCCGGCGAGCAGCACCACGAGGATCTCCGTGCGCGTGAAGATCGCGAAGCCGGCGAGGGCGCCGCCGAGGCCGAGGGAGCCGGTGTCGCCCATGAAGATCTTGGCCGGCGAGGTGTTCCACCACAGGAAGCCGAGCAGCGCGCCGGTGAGCACGGCGGCCAGCAGGGCGAGGTCCATGGGGTCGCGGACCTCGTAGCACCCGGGCGCTCCGCCGAGCCCGCAGTGCTGGCTCGCCTGGAACAGGGACATGAGCACGTACGCGCCGGTCGCCATGGCGGTCGCGCCCGTGGCCAGGCCGTCCAGGCCGTCCGTGAGGTTCACCGCGTTCGTGGTGGCGGTGGTGATGAGGTTGGACCAGATCACGAACAGCACCACGGCCAGCACGGGGCCGGCGAAGGCGAGGTCGAGCCACGGCACGTCGCGCACGAAGGAGACCGCGGTGGAGGCGGGGGTGAGGCCCCGCTCGTCGCGGAAGTTCAGGGCCAGCAGCGCGAACGCGGTGCCGATCAGCGCCTGCAGGATGATCTTGCCGCGCGCCGTGAGGCCGAGGGACTGCTGCTTCGTGATCTTCGTGAAGTCGTCCACGAAGCCCACGAACGCCATGCCGACGGTCAGGAACAGCAGGATCAGGCCCGACGCCGTGGGGCCGGCCATGGGGCTGCCGATCAGGGCGAGCACCGCGTGCGTGAGGAGGTAGCCGAGCACGAGAGCCCCGATGATCACGGCGCCGCCCATGGTGGGCGTGCCGCGCTTGGTCTTGTGCGTGGTGGGACCGTCGTCACGGATGAACTGGCCGTACCCCTTCCGCACGAGGAACCGGATGAACAGGGGGGTGCCGACGATCGAGAGGATCAGGCCGAGGAGGCCACCGACGAGAAGGCCGATCACGGGCGGGGCTCCTTGAGAGACGGGACGGAGGGGGAGGCGGAGGGGTCGACGTCCGCGGTCGCGAGCCGCTCGCCGAGGGCGGCCAGACCGACCCCGTTCGAGGACTTCACGAGCACGATGTCGCCGGGCTCGAGGCGCGCGGCGAGGAACGCCTCGGCCTGCGCGGCGTCGTCCACGAAGTGGGCCTCCTCGCCCCAGCTGCCCTCGTTGAGGGCGGCGAGGTAGAGGGGGCGCGCGCCGGCGCCGACCACGAGCAGCTGGGCGATGTTCAGGCGCACGACGGACTCGCCCACGAGGGTGTGCTCGCGCACGCGGGCGTCGCCCAGCTCGAGCATCTCGCCGAGGACGGCCCACGTGCGGCGCCCCGTGGAGCGGCCGAGCGTGGCCAGGGTCCGCAGGGCCGCGCGCATGGACTCGGGGTTGGCGTTGTACGCGTCGTTGATGACCGTGACGCCGTCCGCGCGGTCCGTACGCTCCATGCGGAAGCGGCTCGTGGGGCCGAGCCCGTCGAGGACGCGGGCGATCTCGGCGGGCTCCATGCCCGCGGCGTGGGCGGCCGCGGCCGCCGCGAGCGCGTTGGAGGCGTGGTGGGCGCCCGTCAGGCCCGAGCGGACCGGGTGGCGGGGCGCGTCGAGGTCGGCGCCGACCTGGAGGTCGAACTCGGGACGCTCCTCCGCGTCCATGCGCAGGTCGCGGGCGGCCACGAGGGCGGCGGCGCGGCCCGCGGCGACGTCCTCGGCCACGGAGGCGAGGGCGTCCTCGTCGGCGGAGAACCAGGTGACGGGGGCCTGGGTGCGGGAGGCCATCGCGGCGACCTTCGGGTCGTCCCGGTTGAGGATCGCGACGCCGTCGGCGGCCAGCGCCTCGACGAGCTCGCCCTTCGTCGTGGCGATGTTCTCCACCCCGCCGAAGCTGCCCGCGTGGGCGGTGCCCACCATGAGCACCACGCCGACGTCCGGCTGCACGATGTCGCACAGGTAGGCGATGTTGCCGACGTGGTCGGCCCCCATCTCCACGATCAGGAAGCGCGTGTCCAGCTCGGCGCGGAAGGCCGTCAGCGGCACGCCGACCTCGCCGTTGAAGGATCCGACGGGGGCGACGGTGGGGCCCTGCGTGGACAGCAGGGCCGCCAGCAGGTCCTTCGTCGTGGTCTTGCCGGCCGAGCCGGTGATCCCGACGACGGTGGTCTCGGAGTGTGCGCGGATGCGGCGGATCACCTCGCGGGCGAGGGCGCCCATCGCGAGCACCGCATCCGGCACGACGATCGCGGGATGCTCCGCGCCGTCGGGGGCGTGGGTGACGCGCTCGGCCAGCACCGCGGAGGCGCCGGCGGCGAGGGCCGCGTCGATGAAGTCGTGGCCGTCGGCGCTCTCCCCCGGCTTCGCGATGTAGAGCGTGCCGGCCCCCTCCACCTGCCGGGAGTCCGGGGTGGCGTGCACGAGCACGGTCTCGGGGTCGAGGGCGGCGGTGAGCGCGCCGGAGACGGCGTCGGCGATCTGGGCGGCGGTGAGAGCGATCATGACGGGTCGACCTTACCCCCGGAGGACGCCTGCGACCGGCCCCTCGTGCGCTCGGCCAGCGCGGAGCGCAGCTCGACGCGGTCGTCCAGCGGCACGGCCACGCCGTCGAAGTCCTGCTCCGTCTCGTGGCCGCGGCCGGCCACGAGGATGCCGTCCGCGTCCCCCGCGAGCTCCACGGCCCGCCGAATCGCCGCGGCGCGCGGGACGACCTCCTCCACGAGCACCGTGCGGCCCTCGGCCGCCGCACGGGCGGCCTGCTCGCGGGCACCCGCGAGCACGTCGCCGCGGATGGGCGCGGGGTCCTCCGAGTGGGGCGTGTCGTCCGTGACGATCACGACGTCGGCGTGGTCGACGGCGATCCGCCCCATGAGCGGACGCTTCGTGACGTCGCGGTCGCCCGTGGCGCCGAAGACGATGAGCGTGCGCCCCGTCCGGCCGCCGGCCGCGCGGGCGTCCGAGAGGGAGGTGAGCGCCTGGACCATGCCGTCGGGGTTGTGGGCGAAGTCCACCACGGCGTCCGGCTCGCGTCCCACGACCTCCATGCGGCCGGGGACGGCGGCGGCGAACGGGCCCTCCCCCGCCGGGACGTCCAGCACGGCCTCGAGCGCGTCCAGCTGGTCCTCCCCGACGGCGTGCAGCACCAGGAGGGCCGCGAGCGCGGCGTTGGCCGCGTTGAAGCGCCCGGGCAGGCCCACGGAGGCCCGCAGGACCCGCCCCGACGCGGCGTGGTGCAGGGTGAACCGGTGGCCGAGGCCGTCCGGCGTCAGCTCCGTGATCGCCCAGTCCGCGCGGAAGTCCGGGGCCTCCGCGGCGAGCGCGCCGGGCACGGGGGCCGCGGGGCCGAGCGCGAGCGTGGTCACGGGCGCCTGCGCGGCCCGTGCCATGGCCAGGCCCCAGCGGGGGCCCTCGCCGCCGTCGACGGTGATGACGGCGCGGTCCGTGCGGTCGGCGTCGAAGAGCCCGGCCTTGGCCGCGAAGTACTCGTCCATGGAGCCGTGCAGGTCCAGGTGGTCCTGCGTGAGGTTCGTGAAGCCGGCCACGGCGTACCGCAGCCCCGCGATGCGCCGGTAGGAGACGGCGTGCGAGGAGACCTCCATGACCGTGGTGTCCACGCCCTCCTCACGCATGAGCGCCATGAGGGCGTGCAGCTGGGTGGACTCCGGGGTGGTGAGGGTGGAGGGCACCGTGCGCTCCCCCGCGCGGGTGAGGATGGTGCCGATGATCCCGCTGCGGCGCCCGAGCGCCTCGAGCAGCGCGGCGGCGAGGAAGCTCGTGGTGGTCTTGCCGTTCGTGCCCGTCACGCCCACCAGTCGGGGCCCCGCATCCAGGCCCCGGCCGTAGACCGCCGCCGCCGCCGCGCCGGCGGCGGTGCGCACTGACTCCACGTCCAGGACGGGCACGGCGTCGCGACCGGCCTCGGCCAGCAGCCGCACGCCGGCGGCGTCGGTGAGAACGGCGCGGGCGCCCGCGTCGAGGGCGGCCCCCGCGAACGCGGCGCCGTGGGCACGCGCACCGGGCAGGGCGATGTAGAGGTCGCCGGGGCGGACGACCCGTGAGTCGAGGGCCGCCCCCGTGAGGCCCGCGGCGGGCGCCTCGCCGTGCACGCGGGCAGGCTGCCCGGCGGTCTCGAGAGCGCTCAGGAGGGCGTCCCACGGCAGCGGGTCCACGTGCGCGGGTCGGAACGCCCCGTCCTGCTCCGCCGGGCTCAGCGGCGCCTCGGGTCCGGGCGTCTGCGTCATGGGGTGCTCCTCCGTGCTCGTCACTGTCTGTCCTCGCGTCACCACGGGCGCTCCTGCGGGTCGTCCACGAACACACGGTAGTCGTGGGGGTCCGCCCCGGTGGCGGGGACGTTGGCCTGGCGCAGCATGTGCTCCATGATCCGCGCGGCGGCCTCCGCGGCCACCTTCGAGCTGCCGCCTGCCGTGGGGCGGTGCAGGGACACCGAGACCACGAAGCGCGGGTCGTGCAGCGGCGCCACCGCCGTGAAGCCGTAGTTGTACCCGTCGTAGCGCCCGGTCGGTCCGGCGGCCTCGGCGGTGGAGGACTTGCCGCCCACGCGGTACCCGGGGATCGCGGCGGCCTTGCTCGTCCCCTGGGTGATCACCGTCTCCGTCATGCGCAGCATCTCTGCCGCGGTGTCCTCGGAAACCACGCGGCGGGGCGTGCGCCCGTCCTCCCAGCGCCGCTCGGCCCCGTCCGCGTCGACGGCCGCGTCGATCAGCCGCGCGGGCATGAGCATGCCGCCGTTGGCGAGGGCCTGGTACATCTGGGCGGTGTGCAGGGTGGTCTGCGTGTAGCCCTGCCCGAAGGCCGTGACGAGGCGCTGGCGGCCGTCCCACGCGGAGGGCGGGACGAGCACGGACGTCGCGGGCGCGGGAAGGCCGAGCGGGATCGGCTGGCCGATCCCGAAGGCGCGCATCGCGTCGTACCGCTGCTGGTCCGTGAGCCGCTCCGCGATCTGGACCGTGCCCGTGTTGTACGAGCGCGCGAAGATGCCCGCCGCCGTCATGTCGAAGGTCGGGTGCCGCCCGGCGTCGCTGATCGTCTGGCCGTGGAAGTCCATCCGGTTGGGGACGGTGAAGGCGTCCTCCGGCTCGACCACGCCGGCGTCGAGGGCCGCGGCCAGCGTGAGGGCCTTGCCCGTGGACCCCGGCTCGTACGGCGTGGTGAGCGTGGTGGGCGTGCGGAAGCGGGCGTCGGTGGCGTCCGGCTCCGCCGGGTCGACCGTGGTGGAGTCGGCCATGGCCAGCACGTCGCCGGTGCGGGCGTCCATCACGACGGCGTTCGCCCACTCCGCCTGGTGCTGGGCCGCGAGGGCGCCCATCTGCTCCTGCGCGTACCACTGGGCGTCCTTGTCCAGCGTGAGGCGCAGGTCCGCACCGTCCACCGCGGGTGTCTCCTCGTACTCCGCGTTGGGGATGCGGATGCCGTCCGCGCCCACTTCGAAGGTGCGCGTGCCCTCCGTGCCGGACATGACGGCGTCCTGGCTGAGCTCGAGGCCCTCGAGGGGTTCGCCGTCGCCGCCCATGAAGCCCACGACGCTGCCGGCCACCGCCCCGTTCGGATAGGTCCGACGGTCCACCGGATCGGCCAGGACGCCGGGCACGCGGACGGCGAGCGCCCGCTCACGGACCTCGGGGGTGACGGAGCGCTTGACCACCGCGTACGGACGGTCGCCGAGGGTGGAGCGGCGCACCTCCTCCTCGGAGAGCTCCAGCACCCCGGCGAGCTCCCGGAGCCGCTCGTCCACGCTCACCCGCTTCTCCCCGCCGCTCTCCCGGTCCCACTCGTCGAAGTCCTTGACGAGGCGCTGGTCCACCACGATGTCGTAGCGGCGGACGCTGGCGGCGAGGACGTCGCCGTCGCGGTCGAGGATGGACCCGCGCTCGGGCTCGAGCGTCTGGGTGCGCAGCCTCTCGTCCATGGCCCTGGCGGCCTGGCCCGTGGGGTCCACGCCCTGCACGAAGAGGAGGCGGAGCGCGAGGGCGGCGAGGAGTCCCAACACCACCAGCAGGGCGGCTCGGGTGCGGGCGGTGGGCAGTCCGGGCGCGGAGAGGACCCGAGACCCGCCGTGGGCGGGGTGGGGGGCGGAACGCGTCATCAGTCGACGGCGGGCCCCGGCTGGCCTGCGGCGGGCGCAGACGGCTCGCCGGAGGCAGGGGCGGCCGCTGCCGGGTCGGCCGCGCCGGCCCCCGTGCGCGGCGCGGGGATGCGGCCCTCGGCGTCCGCGGGGCCCGCCGCGTCAGCGCCGGCGGGCGGGGCGACGAAGGCGGCCGAGACGCTGCCGGTGCCCGCCCCGACGGCCTCGCCGGAGAACTCTCCGGTGGAGGCGTCCAGGGCCGCGGTGCCGGCGGGGGGCACCATGCCGAGGGCGTCGGCGCGCGCGGCGAGGTTCTGGGGTGCTTCGAGGTAGCCCACCTGCTCGGCCAGGCGCTCGTTGGTCTGCATCAGGGTCTGCTGCTCCGCGCGCAGCTCGAGCAGGGCGTACTGACGGTTGGAGAGCGTGATGTTGAGCACGAGGACGGCCGCGAGGGCCGCGACCAGCAGGCTCACGCAGAACACGACGAGCCCCGGTCCGGAGCGCGGCAGCGGGGCGGGGACGACGGAGAGGGGGGTGCGCGGCTCGAGGGCCCGCGGCGGGACCGCCTCGTAGGGCGAGACCGGGTGCAGCGTGGTCTCGATCCGCGCCTGTGCGCTCATGCCCAACTCCTCATACGCCGTCATTGCGGTGTCCTCGTCGCCCTGATCTTCTCAACCGCACGCACTTTCGCGGAGGAGGCGCGGCGGTTCTCAGCGATTTCCCTGGAAGTGGGCTTCTCGGTGCCGCGGGTCAGCATGCGCACCACGGGCTCGTGCTCCTCCAGGACCACGGGGAACCCGGGCGGCGCGGTCGAGGTGGCCCAGGCGCTCAGGTGCCGCTTGGCGATCCGGTCCTCGAGCGAGTGGTAGCTCATCACGACGAGGCGGCCTCCCACGGCGAGGGCGTCCAGGACGGCCGGCACGGCGGCGTCGAGGATGTCGAGCTCCTCGTTCACCGCGATGCGCAGGGCCTGGAAGGTGCGCTTGGCCGGGTGGCCGCCCTTGGCGCCGGCGGAGACGGGCACGACATCCCGGATGACGTCCACGAGGCGGCCCGTGGTCTCGATGGGGGCCTCGGCACGGGCGCGCACGATCGCCGCGGCGATCGGCCCGGCGAACCGCTCCTCGCCGTCGCGTCGGATGATGCGACGCAGCTCGTCCTCGTCCAGGTCCGCCACCAGCGTCGCGGCCGAGCGCTCTGCGGTGGTGTCCATGCGCATGTCGAGCGGCGCGTCGTAGGAGTACGCGAAGCCCCGCTCCCGGTCGTCCAGCTGGTAAGAGGAGACGCCGAGGTCGTAGAGGGCCGCGTCCACGCGCCTCACGCCGGCGGCCTCCATGGCCTCGGGCACCTCGTCGTAGGTGCCGTGGTGGGGGACGAGGCGCTCTGCGAGCTCCCCGAGGCGCTCCTGCGCCATGCGCAGGGCGTGGGGGTCGCGGTCGATCCCGATCACGCGCAGCGTGGGAAAACGGCGGAGCAGGGCCTGCGTGTGCCCGCCCATGCCCAGCGTGCCGTCGATCGCGACGGGGACGCGCCCGGCGTCGACGGCGGCCTGGACGGCGGGGGCGAGCAGGTCGACCACACGGTCGCGCATGACGGGGACGTGGCGGTCCTCGGGGCGGGGGGCGGAATCCGCGGAGCGGTCCGAGAGGGGGGCGTCGGCGTCCATGGGCGACCTCCTGCTCCTGCTCTCATCCATCGGTGGGACATGGTCCCTCGGGCGGGATCCCCATCCGTCCGTCGCCGTGCCTGGCCCAGGGGAAGGCGGGTCAGGTGCGGCGACGTCGGGTGGAGGTCTCACGCGGGGGAAGTCGGTGAGTCGGTGGTCAGAACATGCCGGGGAGGACGTCCTCGTCGGTCTCGGAGAACGCGGCCTCCTGCTCCGCCAGGTACTCGTTCCAGGACGCGGTGTCCCAGATCTCGACCCGGGTCCCCGCGCCGATCACGGTCACGTCCCGGTCCAGCCCCGCGTACTGGCGCAGCGGAGCGGGCACGGTCACGCGGCCCTGCTTGTCCGGGACCTCGTCCGACGCTCCCGAGAGGAAGACGCGGATGTAGTCACGGGCTTGGCGGGAGGACAGCGGAGCCGCCCTCATCTGCTCGTGGACCCTCTCGAACTCACGGGCGCTGAAGACGTAGAGGCACCGCTCCTGCCCGCGCGTCAGGACGAGTCCCTCGGACAGCTCCTCACGGAACTTCGCGGGGAGGATCAGCCGGAACTTCTCGTCGAGCCGGGGGGTGTAGGTCCCGAGGAACACGCACCCCCCTGACTCGCCGAGTGGTCCCTCCCGACCAGAGTCGGGACCACTGCTCTCTCCTGCGCTCCACTTTACCCCACTTTCCCCCACCGACAACCCCCTCCTCCCACCGCGTCGGCGCGGCGTTTCCCGTCGGCCCGATGACGCCGCTCACCTCCGCGGAATCCCGCGGTCGTCGGCGGGTGGGGGGGCGGTGGAGAGCCGCCCACTCCGGGACACGCCGATGAGCCCCAGGACGCCGCCGGCCCCGATCCCGGGGCGGGATCGGGGCCGATGGAGGGCCGAGGAGGCGGTGGAGGAGGAAAGTGGAGGGGTCCGGTGGAGAAGAGTGGGGACGGGGCGGCGCGAGGACGGACCGGATCTCCCGCACCGGCGCGCTCAGCGCGCCGGTGCGGTCACGGCTCGCGGCGCCGGCGCTCGTCCCAGCGCTGCTCGAGGCGGGACATGAACTCGCCCCGCCCGGCGTCCGGGGTCGGACGCCCGGAGCGCCCGGGGCGGGCGGCCTGGGCCGGCCCCCGTGCCGTGAGCACCAGGATCCCGGCACCCAGCAGAAGGGTTCCCAGCACGCCGACGAGGAGGAGGTGGGTGGACACGCCCGCCAGGATGACGAGCAGGCCGACGACGCCGAGCACCGCCCCCAGCACGATGCGACGCACCGGGAGGGCGGGTCGCGACGTCTCCGCGAGCTGGGTGGCGAGGCGTGGGTCCTCGTCGTTGAGCTGGCGCTCCAGCTGGTCCAGCATGCGCTGTTCGTGCTCCGAGAGAGGCACTCCCGCTCCTTCGATCACAGGCGTCGTCCGTGAGGCCGCGGACGCGGGCGCACGGGGGCGCCGGGTCAGACCAGGATAGTGCTCACCGGACGCGCGTGCCAGGACCCCCGCGCGAGTCCGGCCGCGGGGCCGGCAGCAGCGACGCCGGACGGACGGCCGCCCCCGGGAAGCGCCGGGCGACGGCGTCGGCGGCGGTCTCGGCCTCCGTCCAGGCCGACGACGAGGCCGCCGGCTCCTCACCCTCGGCGGGGAAGAGCGCGTCCTGCGCGAGGACGGGCTCCCCCGCTGCCGTCAGGCGCTCGGCCCGCAGTCCCACGAGACGGACGGGGTGACGGCGTTCTGCCAGCAGCTCGTCGGCCAGCCGCCGGCCCGCGGCCACGAGGTCGTGGGCGGCCGCGCTCGGCCTCGGCAGCCGTGCGGTGCGGGCGCGCACCAGGCCGCGGGGGTCCTTCAGGCGCACCGTCACCCCCGCGGCCTCCACGCCGTCGGCGCGCAGCCGCGCCGCGACCCGGTGGCCGAGACGCAGCAGCTCGAGGGCCACCGCCTCCCCGTCGGTGGGGTCGACGTCGAAGGTGTGGTCGGCGCCCACCGTGCGCGCCGCCGCGCGCGGGGCCACCGGGCGGGGATCCCGGCCGCGGGCGAGCTCGGACCAGGCCGCGCCGGCGGCGCCGAACCACCCGCGCAGCCGCTCGGGGTCGGTCCGCGCGAGGTCGCCGATCGTGGCGATCCCCCGGGTCTCGAGCCGTCCCGCCATCACCGGGCCCACGCCCCACAGGTGCCCCACGGGCCGGGGGTGGAGGAAGGCGAGGGTGCGCTCGGGCGGGACGATCAGCAGCCCGTCCGGCTTCGCGGCGGTGGAGGCCATCTTCGCCACGAACTTCACGGCGGCCCCGCCCACCGTGCAGGGCAGGCCCAGCTCGTCCGCCACCCGACGGCGGATGAGCCGGGCGATGCGCTCGGGCGGTCCCAGCCGCCGTCGGGCGCCGGCCACGTCCAGGAACGCCTCGTCCACGCTGAGCTGCTCCATCACCGGGGTGACGCTCCCCAGCAGGGCCATGACCTCCGCCGAGACCGCACGGTAGACGTCCTGCCGCGGGGCCACCACCGCGAGCGGGGGGCACAGCGCCTTGGCGTGGGCGAGCGGCATGGCGGAGCGGACGCCGTACGCGCGCGCCTCGTACGAGGCGGAGAGGACGACGGAGCGCCCGATCGGGGACGCGACGGCCGCGGGCAGGCCCCGGAGCCCGGGCCGCTCCCGCACCTCCACGGACAGGAAGAAGGCGTCCATGTCCACGTGCAGGATCGAGGCCTCCCGCGCGGGTGCGGCGGCGGCATCGGACGGGCGTGCGGGCATGGGTCGAGCCTAGTGACCGGCGGCTAGGGTGTGGGCATGCCCGACGCCGCGACCCTGAGCCCCTCCCCCGCCGACGCGCCCTCGCCGGACACCCACCGCGCCGCCGTCGCGGCCCGGCTCGAGGAGATCCTGGACCGACGGCGGGACGACGCGCGGGCGATCCACCCCGGGGCGGTGCCGGTGGTGGACGCCATCGCCCGGCTCACCTCGGGCGGCAAGCGCCTGCGCGCCGTGCTGTGCTGGCTGGGCTGGCGCGCCGCCGGCGCGGACCCGGCTGACCCGCGCATCGTGACGGCAGGGGCCGCCTTCGAGCTCTTCCAGGCGGCGGCGCTCATCCACGACGACATCCTGGACCGCTCGGACACGCGCCGCGGCATGCCCAGCGTGCACCGGCACTTCGAGGCGACGCACCGCGCGGCGGGATGGCGTCACGAGGCGGAGCACTTCGGCGTCTCCGCGGCCATCCTGGCCGGCGACGTGTGCCTGGCCCTGAGCGACGAGGCGTTCGCCGAGGCGATCGCCGGCACGCCGCGGGCGGGCCGGGCTCGTGCGGAGATGGAGCGGATGCGCTTCGAGGTGATGGCCGGCCAGTACCTGGACGTCCTCGCGGAGATGACGCCCCCGGACCCGGATCCCGCCGAGGCCGTGCGTTCCGCGGCCACCGTCGTGGAGTTCAAGTCAGCCCGCTACTCGGCCGTGCACCCCCTCGCCCTGGGCGGGCTGCTCGCCGGGGCCGAGGACGCCCTCCTGGAGGCGTTCGCGGCGGTCTCGCTGCCGTTCGGCCTGGCCTTCCAGTATCACGACGACCTGCTGGGCGTCTTCGGCGACCCTGCCCTCACGGGCAAGCCGAGTGGAGACGACCTGCGGGAGGGCAAGCGGACGGTCCTGATCGCGCGGGCCGCGGCGCTCCTCGACCCCGCCGAGGCGGAGGCCCTGGACGCCGACCTGGGCGACGCCGACCTCGCGGACGACCGGGTGGCCCACTGGCAGCGCCGGCTGGAGGAGTGCGGCGCGCGCGCCGCGGTGGCGGCCGACGTCGACCGGCTCTCCGCGGAGGCGACCGCGGGGGTCGCCGCCTGGGAGGGGCTGGGCGTGGAAGACGCGGTCTGCTCTGCGGTGAGCGGGCTGATCGACGCGTTCACCCGCCGCTCCGCCTGAGGCGGGGCGCGCGCGGCACCACGGGAGGGCTCACCGGGCCGACGTCACCAGGCGAGTGCCTGCGCGCGCCGCCGCACCTCGGTCTTGTGTCCGCCGCGCAGCGCGTCGATCGGGCGGCCAGGGAGGGACTCGTCCGGTGTGAAGAGCCAGCGCAGGGCCTCGGCGTCGCTGTACCCGGCGTCCTGCAGGAGCACGAGAGTGCCGCGCAGGGAGTCGAGGATCCCCTCCTCGTCGAGGAAGAGCGCCGGGACGGCGCGCACCGCGGGATCGGGACGACGGACGGCGATGAGGCGGCGGTCCTTCACGAGGGAGTGCACGCGCGTCACCACGACGTCGAGCCGCTCGGCGACGTCGGGCAGCGCGAGCCACTCGCCCACGAGGGCGTCGAGCTCGGCGGGGATGGCGTCGGCGGGGACGCGGGAGTCTGAGGAGGGAATGGTCACGCGTCCAGGGTACGCGCGGCCGCGGGACGCCTCCGGGCCCCCGTGACGGTGAATACAGGGTGAACTGCGAGTGACAATTGACGTCCGAGCTGCACAGAAATTCCTCAGCAATGGGGAATGGGAGATCAGATCACGTTCCGATAACATCGACGAGGTCGCACGGCACGACGGGGCGGGCTCACGCTCCCCCACTCCGCCCGACTGCTGGGGAACCCCAGCGCTTCCCCACCGCCATGTCCCGCATGACCCTGGATCCGAGGTCCTCACCGTGCCCCTCTCCGCTCGCACCCCCGCCCGCCGCCGCCTGCGCTCCGCACTCGCCGGCGGAGCCGTCCCCCTGATGCTCCTGGCCGCCGTCCCGGCGCAGTCCCAGGCCGCTGAGACCACCTACACCGTGCGCCCCGGCGACGGCTGGTGGGTCATCTCGGAGCGCACCGGCGTCCCCATGTCCACCCTGTGGTCCCTCAACGGGATGAGCGCGTCCACGATGCTCCACCCCGGCATGGTCCTGAAGACCGGCGCGGCCGCCTCCGCCCCGGCCCCCGCGCCGGCCTCCTCCACCACCTACACCGTGCGCCCCGGCGACGGCTGGTGGGTCATCTCGGAGCGCACCGGCGTCCCCATGTCCACCCTGTGGTCCCTCAACGGGATGAGCGCCTCCACGATGCTCCACCCCGGCATGGTCCTGAAGACCGGCGCGGCCACCTCCACCCCGGCCCCCACGCCGACCCCGACGCCCGCCCCCGCGCCGACCACCGGGTCCACCGTGCGCTACACCGTGGTCACCGGCGACACCCTGTGGGGCATCTCCCAACGCTTCGAGGTCTCCATCTCCCAGCTGCTCAGCCTCAACGGGATCACCGCGGAGTCCATCCTGCGGCCCGGCCAGGTGCTCGTGATCTCCAACGGCGCCGTGGCCCCGCAGCCCGTCTCGGACGTCCAGCCGATCGGCAACACCTTCCTGCACTACACGTACCCGCCGCACGTGACCGCCGCGGCCAACGAGAACTACCGCCTGCTCCAGTCCGTGCCGGTGCCCTCCCGCGAGCAGATGCAGCAGATCGTCCGCGAGACGGCCGTCAAGATGGGCGTCGACCCGCGCCTGGCCCTGGCCCACGCGTACACCGAGTCGCGCTTCAACCAGCGGGCGGTCTCCCCCGCCAACGCGATCGGCACGATGCAGGTCATCCCCGTGACGGGCGAGTTCGCGTCCCAGCTTGTGGGCCGGAAGCTGAACCTGCTGGACCCGTACGACAACGTGACGGCAGGCATCGCGTACATCAAGTACATCCAGGCCCGCACGCCCACCCTCGAGCTGGGGATCGGCGCCTACTACCAGGGCCTCGGCGGCGTGCTGCGCGACGGCCCCCGCCCGGACACCGTGGACTACATCGCCAAGGTGAAGGCCGCGATGGCCATGTTCTGAGCGGCGCCCGCCGCGGACGGGATCCGGTCCTCTAGGCTGGAGCGATGAGCAGCACACGCCGCGACCCCCTCGTCGGGGGCATCGTCGACGGCCGCTACGAGGTCCGGGACCGCCTCGCCCGCGGCGGCATGTCCACGGTCTACCGGGCCGTGGACCTGCGCCTCGACCGCGAGGTCGCGCTCAAGGTCATGCACCCGCACCTCGCGGAGGACCCGGCCCTCGTGGGCCGCTTCGAACGCGAGGCGAAGACCGCCGCCCGGCTCTCGCACCCGCACATCGTCGCGGTGCTGGACCAGGGGCACACCGACGACGGCGACGGCGGGGTGCTGGCCTACCTCGTCATGGAGCTCGTGCCGGGCCACACGCTGCGCACGGTGGTCCGCGAGGACGCGCCGCTGACCCCGCGCGAGGCCCTCGCCGTCCTCGCCCCGGCGGTGGACGGCCTGGCGGCGGCCCACCGTGCGGGGCTCGTGCACCGGGACGTGAAGCCGGAGAACGTCCTGGTCTCCACGGACGGGCGGATCACCGTGGCCGACTTCGGCCTCTCCCGCGCGGCCACCACCCACACCGCCACCGGGCAGGCGCTCGTGGGAACGCCGGCCTACCTCGCCCCGGAGTTCATCACGGGCGGGACCGCGGACGCCCGCGCCGACGTGTACGCGGCGGGCATCGTGCTCTTCGAGCTGCTCACGGGCCGGCAGCCCTATCCGGCGGCGACCCCCATCCGCGTGGCCTACCGGCACGTGCACGAGCGCGTGCCCGTGCCGTCCTCGGTGGTCCCCGGACTGCCCGAGCCCCTCGACGACCTCGTCCTGTGGTGCACGGAGCCGGACCCCGCGGATCGTCCCGCCGACGCCGGGGCGCTCCTCACCGAACTGCACTCCCTGGCCGAGCGGCTCACGCCCGAGGAGTTGGACCACCGTCCCCACGGCCATCCTGTCCCGGTGGACGACGAGACGCGGGTGCTGGCCTCTGCGCCGCGGCACTCCGGCGACCCCGAGACCGCCGTGCTCGACGCCGTCCACGGCGCCTCCACGCCCCGCTCCTCCCCGGCGCCCGCATCCTCGGCATCCCCGGCACCGGCGGCGGACCCGGCGCCGCTCCCGCGCACGGACCCGCCCGCGTCACGAGACCGTCCTGACATGCGGGAGCCCGCCGCGTCCCGCGCGCGCCCCGCGGCCACCCCCCGTCCCCCCCGTCCGGCCCGTGAGGGCCGTCGCGCCGCGCGCCGGCCCGAGGTGCCGCTCGGCGAGGGGGCCGGCAGGACGGTGGCGATCGGCACGGCGGTCACCCTCCTGCTCACCGGTGCCGCGCTGCTCCTGGGATGGACGCTCGGCTCGGGCGGTGCCCCGCTCGGCGCGGCCGGCGTCGCCGTCATGCCGGCGCTCGAGGGGCTGGACCGCGCCACCGCGGAGGAGCGGCTGGCCCACGCCCGTGTGGCGGTCGAGGTCTCGGCCCGGGCCGACGAGCGCTACTCGGACGGCACGGTGGCGGCCGCCGCTCCGGCCGCGGGAGACCCGCTGGCCCCGGGCACGCGCGTGGAGCTGACCGTCTCCACCGGCCCGGCCCCCGTGTCCGTCCCGGACCTGACGGGCTCCACCATCACGCGGGCCCACGCGCGCGCCGCCGAAGAGCACCTGCGGGTGAGCGTGGCGGAGCGGCGGACCGACCGCGAGGTCCCGGCCGGCACCGTGCTCCTCCAGACCCCGGCCGCCGGAGCGCAGGCCGCGCCGGACTCCGCGGTCCGCGTGGTGGTGTCCGCGGGTCCGGCGCGCCGCGTCGTGCCCGAGCTCGGCGGGCAGGACGTGGCCCGGGCCCGGTCCGCCCTCGAGGAGCTGGGCTTCACGGTGCGCGTCCACGAGGCCCCGCTCACGCCGCTGCGGGAGCGCTCCCCCGTCGTGGCGCGCCAGAGCCCTGCCGCCGGGACGGAGCTGGACGAGGGCACCGCCGTCGAGGTCTGGGGCCTCTGACGGCGCCCTCCCCGCCGAAGGTCAGCCGCGCTCGGGGTGGGAGAGCGCGTCGGTGACGGCGAACGCCATCTCGAGCGACTGCTGATGGTTCAGCCGCGGGTCGCACAGGGTCTCGTAGCGCGCGTCGAAGTCGGCCTCGTTCACCGGCTCCGAGCCGCCGAGGCACTCGGCCACGTCGTCGCCCGTGAGCTCCACGTGCATGCCGCCCGGGTGGGTGCCGAGGGCGCGGTGCACCTCGAAGAAACCGCTGACCTCGTCCATGACGTCCTCGAAGCGGCGCGTCTTGTAGCCGTTCGCGGCGGTGACCGTGTTGCCGTGCATGGGATCGGTGACCCACACCGGCTGCACGCCCGCATCGCGCACGCCCTCCACGATCCCGGGGAGGACGTCACGGATGACGCCCGCCCCCATGCGCGTGATGAAGGTGAGGCGGCCGGGCTCGCGCTCCGGGTCCAGCTTCTCCGCGAGCTCGAGCGCGTCCGCCGCCGTCGTGGTGGGGCCGAGCTTCACGCCGATCGGGTTGCGGACGCGGGAGAGGTAGTCCACGTGGGCGCCGGCCACGTCGCGCGTGCGCTCCCCGATCCACAGGAAGTGCGCGCTCGTGGCGTAGGGGTCGCCGCTGCGGGAGTCCACGCGCGTCAGTGCACGCTCGTAGTCGAGGAGCAGCGCCTCGTGCGCGGAGTAGAACTCGGTGCGGCGCATCGCCTCGAAGTCCACGCCGGCGGCGTCCATGAACCGGACGGCGCGGTCGATCTCCGCCGCGAGCTCCTCGTACTGCGCGTACGCGGGGTTGGCCATGAACCCCTGGTTCCACTGGTGGACGCTGCGCAGGTCCGCGAAGCCGCCCTGCGTGAACGCTCGCACCAGGTTCAGGGTGGAGGCGGCCGTGTGGTAGGCCCGCACCATGCGCCGCGCGTCGTGGCGGCGCGCCTCCTCCGTGAACTCGTAGCCGTTCACGATCTCCCCGCGGAAGCTCGGCAGGGTGACCCCGTCGCGGGTCTCGGTGTCCGAGGAACGCGGCTTGGCGAACTGCCCGGCGATCCGCCCCATCTTCACCACGGGCATCGACGCCCCGTAGGTGAGCACGGCGGACATCTGGAGGATGGTCTTCACGCGGGCGCTGATGCGGTTGGCGGTGGAGCCGGCGAAGGTCTCGGCGCAGTCGCCACCCTGCAGGAGGAACGCCTCACCGCGGGCCACGGCGGCCAGGCGGGTGCGCAGCACGTCCACCTCGCCGGCGAAGACGAGCGGGGGCACGGTGCTCAGCTCGGCGACGGCCGCCTCGTAGTCCTCCCGGTCCGCCCAGGAGGGGGCCTGCGTGATGGGCAGCGAGCGCCAGTCGTCGAGGCCCGGGGTGTCCGCGGCGCCCTCCGTGATGGCGGTGCCGAAGGCCAGGATCTGATCGCGGGGGTCCGAACTCATGCCTCCAGGCTAGGGGCGCACCGGGGCCGGGGCGCGCGCATGACGCGGCGCGGTGGCCCGCGCCTCACGCGCCCGGGCGGCTCCGGGGCGGGGCGACGGCGCGGCCCGCCTTCACGTCCCCGGCGTACGCATCCACGTACTCCTGGCCGGAGAGCCGGCGGATCGCCTCCATGACCTCGTCCGTGACCTCGCGCAGGACGCGCGGGTCGTCCGCGTCCGCGACGCGGTCGGAGAAGTCCAGGGGCTCCCCGAAGATCATCCCGAGGCGGCGGATCGAGGGCAGGCTGCGTCCGATCGGCTGCACGCGGTCCGTGCCGATCATGGCGATCGGCACCACGGGGGCGCCGGTGGCCAGGGCGAGCTTCGCCACGCCGATCTTGCCGCGGTGCAGCCGCCCGTCCGGGCTGCGGGTCCCCTCGGGGTAGATGCCCAGCAGGTCCCCCCGGCGCAGGCAGTCCACGCCTGCCTCGAGCGAGCGCAGGGAGGCGGCCCCGCCCGAGCGGTCCATGGGCAGCTGGTTGGCGGCCTCGAAGAACTTCCGGGTGACCCAGCCCTTGACGCCGGGTCCGGTGAAGTACTCCTTCTTCGCCAGGAAGTGCACCTGGCGGTCGAGCATCGCCGGCATGAACACGGAGTCCGAGACGGAGAGGTGGTTGCTCGCGAGGATCGCCGGGCCGGACGCCGGGACGTTGCCCAGGCCCTTGACCCAGGGGCGGAACAGCACGCGGGTGGCGGGGGCCACGACGAAGGTCTTGGCGGACCAGTAGAACGTGGACACGGCGGGGCCTTCCGGAGACGGGGCGGGTGCGGAGACCATCCTACGCAGGGGTCCGCCGTAGTCTGACGCCATGGTCCAGCACTTCGAGGTCCGCGCCGAGCATCGCCCGTTCCGCCTGCCCCCCGCCGCGCCCGCCCGCGTGCCGCACACCGTGGTGATGCTGCACGGCTTCACCTCCGGTCCCCACTCCGTGCGGGCGTGGGCCGAGGGCCTCGCGGCGGCGGGCTCCGAGGTCGCCGTCCCGCTGCTCCCCGGCCACGGCACCCACTGGCGCGACCTCGCGGACACCCCCGCCCCTGAGATCCGGGCGGCCGTGCGCCGGACCGTCGACGCCGAGCTCGCCCGCGGGCTGCCGGTCGTCGTCGCAGGCCTGTCCCTGGGCGGCGCCCTGGCCCTCGACGCCGCCGCGCACCGGCCGGTGGCGGGCGTCCTGCTCGTGAACCCCGCCCTGCGCTTCGCGAGCCCGCTCGCCCCGGCCGCCCCGCTGCTGCGGCACGTGGTGCCCACCGTGGCCTCGATCGCCAACGACGTGGCCGACCCCGAGGCGGACGAGCTCGCGTACGAGCGCACGCCGGTGGCCGGCGTCGCGGCCGTGGGCGCGATCCAGCGGGCGGCGCGCCGCGGGCTCGGCCGGGTCACGGCTCCCGTGACGGTCTTCCGCTCGGCGCGCGACGCCGTCGTCCCCGCCGCGAGCCACCGCACCCTCCTGCGCGGACTGCGCCGCGCGCCCGTCCAGGTGGTGCCCCTGCCGCGCAGTCGGCACGTGGCCACGATGGACCTCGACGGGGAGCTGCTGGTCGAGCGCAGCCGGACCGCCGTCGCCGGCGCCGTGCAGGGGCTCCTGCGGTAGGCTGGCCTGTGATCCGCCTCACCTGACAGCCCCGTGCGTCCACGCCGCGATCCGCCCGGGTCCCCGCAGCGGCGCAGAGGAGGCGCCCGACCCAAGGAGGACCATGCGCGAGGTCAGCGAGCCCTACCACCCCCGGCTGTCGCCGGAGGCCAACATCACCGACGTCCTGGAGCGCCAGGCCCGCGAACGCCCGGACGCCGCGCTCTTCGCCGTGCCCGAGGGCGAGGGCGGCTGGCGGGACGTCACCGCGGCGCAGGCCCGCGACCGCGTCGCCGAGCTCGCCCGCGGGCTCATGGCCGCCGGCATCGGTCCCGGGGACCGCGTGGGCCTCATGGCCGCCACGCGCCTGGAGTGGACGCTGGTGGACTTCGCCATCTGGTACGCCGGCGCCGTCACCGTGCCGATCTACGAGACCTCGTCCGCCTCCCAGGTGGCCTGGATCCTCGAGGACTCCGGTGTTCGCGCCGTGGTCGCCGACACCGCCGAGCGCGCCAAGACCGTGCGGGACGCCGTGCACCGTGAGGGGCTCGACGCCCTGGTGGGCCTCTGGACCATGGACGCCCCCGACGGCGAGCCGGGCGCCGGACTGGACGAGCTGACCCGCCTCGGGGCGGACGTCACGGAGGCCGACCTCGAGGCGCGGCGCTCCGCCACGCACCTGGCCGACCTCGCCACGATCATCTACACCTCGGGCACGACCGGCCGCCCCAAGGGGTGCGAGCTCACCCACGGGAACTTCGCGGAGCTGGTGAACCAGACCCTCTCCTCCTCGCTGGGCGAGGTCGTCACCGAGGACGCCAGCACCGTGCTGTTCATCCCGCTCGCGCATGTGTTCGCACGCTTCGTCTCGGTGCTCACCGTGGGGGCCGGCGCGCGCTGCGGGCACGTCGCGGACCTCGCGCAGCTCTCGGGCTCGCTGCAGTCCTTCCAGCCCACGTTCCTCCTGGCCGTGCCCCGCGTGTTCGAGAAGATCTACAACGCCGCACTGCTCTCCGCGCAGTCCGGGGGCAAGGGGCGGATCTTCGAGCGCGGCGCGGACATCGCGGTCCGCTACTCCAAGGCCCTGGACTCCGGGAAGGTGCCCGTGCCGCTGCGCGTCAGCCGCGCCTTCTACTCGGCGCTCATCTACCGTCGCATCCGCACCGCCATGGGCGGACGCCTGCGGTACGCGGTCTCCGGCGGCGGCCCCCTCTCCCCCGACCTCGCGCACTTCTTCCGCGGCCTGGGCGTCACCATCCTCGAGGGCTACGGCCTGACCGAGACGACGGCGCCCGTGACGGTCGGCCGTCCGGGCGGCCTGCGCATCGGCACGGTGGGTCTTCCGCTGGGCGGCAACGAGGTCCGGATCGCCGAGGACGGGGAGATCCTCACCCGCGGCACCTCGCTCATGCGCGGCTACCACAACCGCCCCGAGGCGGACGCCGAGGCCTTCGAGGACGGCTGGTTCCGCACCGGCGACTTCGGCAGCCTCGACGACGACGGCTACCTGCGCATCACGGGCCGCAAGAAGGAGATCCTCGTGACGGCCAGCGGCAAGAACGTGGCGCCGGCCCAGCTGGAGGATGCCATCCGCTCCGACGCGCTCATCTCCCAGGTGATGGTCGTCGGCGATGCGAAGCCCTTCGTCGCGGCGATCGTGACCCTCGACGCCGAGACCCTGCCCGCCTGGCTCGCCGCCCACGGCCTGCCCCGGACCCTGGATGTTGCCGCCGCCGCCCGGGAGGAGAAGGTGCGCGCCCACATCCAGGCCGCCGTGGACCGCGCCAACGCCACCGTGTCCCGCGCGGAGGGCATCCGCGAGTTCCGGATCCTGGACCGGGACTTCTCCCAGGACGAGGGCCACATGACGCCCTCGCTGAAGATGAAGCGCGCGGCCATCCTCCGCGACTTCCAGAAGGAGATCGAGGACATCTACGCGGGCGCCGCCCCCCGCCCCTGACCGGGGCGGCGTGGCGGGGGCGGCGTCAGAGGAGCCCGCAGTCCGGGACGTCGAGCCCCAGCAGGGCGTTCTCGATGACCTCCGTGAGGGCGGGGTGCGGCCAGTACTGCCCCCGCGCCATCGTGTGGGCGTCGAGCCCGAACGTCATGGCCTGCACGAAGGGCTGGATGAGGTTGGCGGCCTCGTGCCCGAGGATGTGGGCGCCCAGGATGCGTCCCGTCGCCCGCTCGGCCACCACCGTGCACAGCCCCTCACGGTCCTCCATGGCCCAGCCGTACGCCACGTCGCCGAACCGCTGGACCTTCACGGTGACGGCCTCCGCGCCGTGCTCGAGGAGGGCCTGGGCCTCGGTCTGCCCGACCGAGGCGACCTGGGGCCGCGTGAACACCGCGGCGGGGACCGGGACGTCGCCGATGGCGCGGAGGTCGTCGGGGTGCTCGAGGTTGTGCGCCACCACGCGGGCCTCGCGGTTGGCGACGTGCTTGAGCTGCCAGTCGTTGGCGGCGTCGCCCAGGGCGAAGACCCCCTCGGCCGGCTCGCCGCCGCGCAGCACGCGCTGGTGCTCGTCCACCGCGAGCACGCCGCCCTCGGTGAGGTCCAGGCCGGCGGCGTCCACGTGCAGCCGGTCCGTGTTGGGGATGCGGCCGACGGCCACGAGCACCGCGTCGGCCTCGATCTCCTCCTCCACCGTCCCGCTCTGCTCCTGGCCCTCGGCGGGGTCCAGGCGGACCCGCACCCAGCCGTCGGCGGCGCGCGCCGCGTCCTCGGCGGGCTCGACGCCGGCCAGCGTCCATCCGGTGCGCACGTCCCACTGCTCGCGGGCGATCTCGGTGAAGCGCGTGGACACCGTGAGGTCGTGCTCCTTCAGCAGCCGGTGTCCGCGGTTCAGCACGATCACCTCGGAGCCGAGGGCGGAGAAGATCGCGGCGAACTCCACGCCGATGTAGCCGCCGCCGACCACCACCAGTCGGCGCGGGAGACGGTCCAGGCGCATCACCGTGTTCGAGGTGTGGACCGAGGGCAGGTCCATGCCCGGGACGTCCGGCACGGCCGGGCGGGAGCCGACCGCCACGACCACGCGGTCAGCGGTGAGCACGCGCCCGGTCGCCGTCTCCAGGCGCCGCTCCCCCGTGAACCTGACCTCCTCGCGCACCACGGTGACGTGCGGCTGGTCCTCGCTGCGGAAGCGCAGCCCGTCGGCGCTGATGCCGTCGATGCGCGTGAAGATCCGATCGCGGATGGCCGGGAAGTCCGCCCCCGTGAACTCGAGCCCCACCCCGAGGCGCGCGGCCTCGGCGGGGGTCGCCGCGAGCTGGGCGGGGTAGGCGTACATCTTCGTGGGGATGCAGCCCACGTTCAGGCACGTGCCTCCGAAGGTGCCGGAGTCCACGAGGGCGACGCGGCGGCCCTCCCAGTGCTCCGTGATGAGCGTGTTGCCCGATCCGGAGCCGATGACGATCAGGTCGAAGCGTTCCTCAGACGTGGACATTCCCCCAGCCTAGGGGCTGGGGGCATGTCGTCGCTGGCTCACTGACCGTCGATCACCAGGATCAGGTCGCCGCCGTTGACGGGCGTCACGCCCTCCGTCACCACTCGCGAGACCGTGCCGGAGACGGGGGCGGTGATGGCCGCCTCCATCTTCATGGCCTCGATCGTGGCCACGGGCCGGCCGGCCTCCACGGCGTCGCCCACGGCGACCTGCACCGTCACCGAGCCCGCGAAGGGCGCCGCCACGTGGCCGGCCGCCGCGGGGTCGGCCTTCTCGGCGGTGCGGACCGTGGACTCCACCGAGCGGTCCCGCACCATCACCTGGCGCAGCTGCCCGTTGAGGGTGAGCATGACGGTGCGCATGCCCTTCTCGTCGGGCTCGGAGACGGACTGCAGGACGGCCAGCAGGCGGACGCCGCGGCCGAGCGAGATGACGTGCTCCCGCCCCGGGACGAGCCCGTAGAGGAAGTCGCGCGTGTGCAGCGTCCCGGTGTCGCCGAACTCGTCGCGGTGCGCCTCGTACTCCCGCGTGGGGGCGGGGAAGAGGAGGCGGTTCAGGGTGTCGCGACGCTCCTGGCCGCCGGCGGCCAGGGCGGCCGCGTCCTCGGAGCTCACCTCGGCCGTGCCGGCGCCCTCGCGGCGGCCCTGCAGGGCCTTCGTGCGGAAGGGCTCCGGCCAGCCCCCGGGCGGGTCGCCGAGCTCGCCGCGCAGGAAGCCGACCACGGAGTCGGGGATGTCGAAGTCCTGCGGCCGCTCCCCGAACTCCGCCGGGTCCACGCCCTGGCCCACGAGCTGGAGTGCGAGGTCGCCCACCACCTTGGAGGACGGGGTCACCTTCACGATGTTGCCCAGCAGGCCGTTGGCCGCCGCGTACATCGACTCGATCTGCTCGAACCGCTCCCCCAGCCCCAGGGCGATCGCCTGGGTGCGGAGGTTGGAGAGCTGGCCGCCCGGGATCTCGTGGCGGTACACGCGGCCGGTCGGTGCCGGCAGGCCGGCCTCGAACGGCGCGTACACGGTGCGCACGGACTCCCAGTAGGGCTCCATGGCCGTGGCCGCGTCGAGGCCGAGGCCGGTGTCCCGCTCGGTGTGCTCGAGCGCGGCCACCAGAGCGGACAGCGGCACCTGGCTCGTGGTGCCCGCCATGGACGCGGTGGCCGTGTCCACGGCGTCGACGCCCGCCTCGGAGGCCGCGAGCAGGGTGGCCAGCTGGCCGCCGGCCGTGTCGTGCGTGTGCAGGTGGACGGGCAGGTCGAACTCGGCGCGCAGGGCGCCCACGAGCTCCCGCGCGGCGGCGGGGCGCAGCAGCCCGGCCATGTCCTTGATGGCCAGCACGTGCGCGCCGGCGTCGACCATCCGGCGGGCGAGCCCCAGGTAGTAGTCGAGGGTGTAGAGGGTCTCGGCCGGGTCGGTCATGTTGCCCGTGTAGCACAGCGCCGCCTCCGCGACGGCGGTGCCCGTGGCCCGCACGGCCTCGATCGCCGGGGTGATCTGGGAGACGTCGTTGAGGGCGTCGAAGATGCGGAAGACGTCCACGCCGGTGGCGGCGGCCTCGGCCACGAACGCGTCCGTCACCTCGGTGGGGTACGGCGTGTAGCCCACGGTGTTCCGCCCGCGCAGCAGCATCTGGATCGGGATGTTGGGCAGCTCCGCGCGGAGCAGGGCCAGCCGCTTCCACGGGTCCTCGTGCAGGAAGCGCAGGGCGACGTCGTACGTGGCCCCGCCCCAGGCCTCCACGGACAGCAGCCCGGGGAGGGTGTGGGCGACGGCGGGCGCGGCGGCCAGGAGGTCGCGCGTGCGCACACGGGTGGCGAGGAGGGACTGGTGGGCGTCGCGGAACGTGGTGTCCGTGACGGCCAGCGCGGTCTGCTCGCGCAGCGCGGCGGCGAAGCCCTCCGGGCCCCGCTCGAGCAGCACCTGGCGCCAGCCGGGCGGCGGCACGGCCGCGGGGTCACGGCTCGGCCCGTCGAACGGCGAGCGGTCGGGCTCCTGGCGCTTGTCCCCGGGGTGCTCGGGCAGCCGGTCGCGCGGGTCGATGCCCTCGACGCGGGGGCCGTGCGGCTGGTTGACCGTGACGTCTGCGAGGAACTGCAGCGCCTTGGAGCCGCGGTCCTGCGAGCGGTTCACGGAGGCCAGCTCGGGGTGCTTGTCGATGAAGTCGGTGGCCACGTCCCCGCTGAGGAACTGCGGGTCGTCCATGACGTTCATGAGGAAGGGGATGTTCGTCGCCACGCCGCGCACGCGGAACTCGGCCAGCGCGCGGCGGACGCGGCGCACGGCGGTGGCGTAGTCCCGCCCGCGGCACGTGAGCTTCACGAGCATCGAGTCGAAGTGGGGGCTGACCTCGGCACCGGCGTAGATGGTGCCGCCGTCGAGCCGCACGCCCGAGCCGCCGGCGGACCTGTACGCCGTGATGGTGCCGGTGTCCGGGCGGAACCCGTTCGCCGGGTCCTCGGTGGTGATGCGGCACTGCATGGCGAAGCCGCGCACGTGCAGGGAGTCCTGCGTGATGCCGAGCTCCGGCAGGGTGGCGCCGCCGGCGATGCGCAGCTGGGCCGCCACGAGGTCGACGTCCGTGACCTCCTCGGTGACCGTGTGCTCCACCTGGATGCGGGGGTTCATCTCGATGAACACGTGCTGGCCGGCGCGCTCGCCTGCGGTGTCCACCAGGAACTCGACGGTGCCGGCGTTGACGTACCCCATCTCCTTGGCGAAGGCGACGGCGTCCCGGTGCAGGGCCTGGCGGATGTCCTCGTCCAGGTTCGGTGCCGGCGCCATCTCGATGACCTTCTGGTGGCGCCGCTGCAGCGAGCAGTCGCGCTCGAAGAGGTGCACCACGTTGCCCTCGGAGTCCGCAAGGATCTGGACCTCGATGTGCCGAGGGCGCAGGACGGCCTGCTCGAGGAAGACTGTGGGGTCGCCGAACGCGGTCTCCGCCTCGCGCATCGCGGCCTGGAGGGAGTCCCGCAGGTCCTCGCGTCGCTCGACACGGCGCATGCCGCGACCGCCGCCGCCGGCGACGGCCTTGACGAAGATGGGGAAGCCGATGCCCTCCGCCTGTTCCAGGAGCCACTCGACGTCCGCGCTCGGCTCGGAGGAGGCGAGCGTGGGGATGCCCGCCTTCTTCGCGGCGCGCAGGGCCTCCACCTTGTTGCCGGTCAGCTCCAGCACGTCCGCGGGCGGGCCCACGAAGGTGATGCCGTTCTCGGCCGCCGCGCGGGCCAGGCCCGCGTTCTCGGAGAGGAAGCCGTAGCCGGGGTAGATCGCGTCCGCGCCGGCGTCCTTGGCGACGCGGATGATCTCGTCCACGTCGAGGTAGGCGCGGACCGGGTGGCCCTCCTCGCCGATGCGGTAGGCCTCGTCCGCCTTCTGGCGGTGGATGGAGTTGCGGTCCTCGACGGGGAAGACCGCGACGGTGCGGGCTCCCAGCTCGTAGCAGGCACGGAAGGCGCGCACCGCGATCTCGCCGCGGTTCGCCACGAGGACCTTGGAGAAGACGGGGGTCGAACCGGCCTCGGCCTGCCGACCCGCGGCGCTGCGGGTGGTGACGGATTCCTCAGGTGCATTCATACCCCGAGTGTGTCACAGCGCACCCTGATTGCCCGTGACCTGACCTACACATGACGCGCGGGGACCGCCGCCAGGCGGGTCTCAGGAGGCGCTGCGGGCGGGCCGGCGGGCGTGCCGACGCCGGGCGAGCTCGTCCGCGGGCTCGTCCGTCGCGGCGCCGAGCAGCTCGCTGGGGAGGTCGGCCAGGCTCCCCTCGACCTCACGCCACACGCGGCCCACGGCGATCCCGAAGACGCCCTGCCCGCCCTGCACGAGGTCCACGACCTCGTCCGCGGAGGTGCACTCGTATACGGAGGCGCCGTCGCTCATCAGGGTGATCTGGGCCAGGTCCGCGACGCCGCGCTCGCGCAGGTGCGCGACGGCGGTGCGGATCTGCTGGAGGGACACGCCCGTGTCCAGGAGCCGCTTGACGACCTTGAGCACGAGGATGTCGCGGAACGAGTAGAGGCGCTGAGATCCGCTGCCGGCCGCTCCGCGCACGGTGGGCACCACGAGGTCGGTGCGCGCCCAGTAGTCGAGCTGCCGGTACGTGATGCCCGCGGCCTTGCACGCGGTCGGGCCGCGGTAGCCGACGTCGCCGTCGGGTGAGGAGGCCTCGAAGAGGCTGTCCTGCCGGCCGGCGATCACGGGCGGATGGCCGGCACCTGTCCTCGGCGTCATGGGTGGACCCTTCTGATCATGGGCCCCCGTGCGAGATGCCGAGGACGCCCGGACGGCCCGGCCGGCGAGGCGGGGACGCGTCCTGGCGGTCCACGGCGCGGGACCCTTCTGCTCGACGGTACGTCCGAGCCCCGGGCCGGTCAACGAACCCGGCCGTGAACGGCGGTCGTGTCGCGCCCCCGGACCCTCCCGGCTCGCGCCCGCGGGGACTCGCCGGGCGTCACCGCGCGGGCCCGGGCGCACCGCTCAGCCGAAGTCCTCGGGGCGCACCGAGTCCAGGAAGTGACGGAAGTCGTCCAGCTCGCCCTCGTCTCCGGCCTCCTGCCCGCGCGCGTCCATCCCGGCCTCGGCCAGCACCGCGGGGTCGCACAGCACGGGGGCCTCGGCCCGCAGGGCCAGCACCACGGCGTCGGAGGCCCGGGCGTCCACGGTCGCGCCGCCGCTGAGGTGGAGCTCGGCATGCACGACGTCGTCCCGCACCTCCGTGAGGCGGACGCGCTCGAGCGTCTGGCCCAGGGCCGCCAGGACGGAGACCAGCAGCTCGTGGGTGAGCGGCCGCGGGGTGGGTGCGGCGTCCAGGGCGAGCGCGGCGGCCGCGGCCTCCGGCGCCCCGACCCAGAGGGGCAGCATCGTGTCCCCCTCCGGGTTGAGCAGCAGGACGACGTGGTGCTGCTCCGGCAGCTCGACGCGCACGCCGAGCACCGTGAGCGGCACGTCCGCACCGCGCCTGTGCGGTCCGCGGGCCATGCCGTCCCCGCCCTCAGTCATCCCACTGCTCCAGGCCGGTGCTCACCAGCGCGGAGTGCAGCTGGAGGCACGCCTCGGCGATCTCGTGGGCCCGGCGGGCCACGCGGGTGCGGGTCGCGGCGTCGCGGCGCGACGTCAGGGGCACGACGGCCCGCTCCACGAGGCCGAGCTCCCGGTCCGCGGCCGCACGGAAGGGGCGCAGGTGGCGCGGCTCGAGCCCGTGGGCGGCCAGGGCGACGGCGGCCCTCGCCACGCTCACGGCGTGCACGCTGTACCCGCCGTCGTCGTCCACGGGGAGCAGGGAGTACTTCTCGAGCTCCTCCAGCAGCTCCTCCGCCGCCCCGGAGTCCCGCGCGAGCTCAGCGCGGGACCGCCGCCGCTCGCCTCCGGCCACCTCGTGGCCGAGGCGCTCGGCCTCGGACTGGGGGGCCAGCGTGACCCCGCCCGGCAGGTCCTGGGGGCGCTCGCCGCGGTCGACGGCGTCGAGGTGCTCCCGGATCACCTTCAACGGGAGGAACTGGTCGCGCTGGAGGGTGAGCACGAACCGCAGCCGGTCGACGTCGGCCGGGGTGTAGCGGCGGTATCCGGCCGGGGTGCGCTCCGGATGGACCAGGCCGCGCTCTTGGAGGAATCGGACCTTGGAGGCGCTCACGGCGGGGAAGTGCGGCTTGAGCTCGGCCACCACGTCCCCGATGCCGAGCGCGCCGAGCGGCCGCGTCCCCGCGTCGGTGCGGGACGGCGGCGTCGGCTCGTCGGAGGGGGCGCTCACGGAGCGGAGGCGGCGCTCAGGCGCCGGCGACGCCGGCGTAGTAGGCGAGGCGGTACTTGCCGATCTGCACCTGCATGCCGGAGCGCAGGCGCACCTCATCCACCCGGTCGTTGTTCACGAAGGTGCCGTTGAGGGAGTTCATGTCCACGATCCGGTGCCCGCCGCCCTCCGCGCGCAGCTCGGCGTGGCGGCGGGAGACGGTCACGTCGTCGAGGAAGATGTCCGCGTCCGGATGGCGGCCCACGGTCACCACGGGCTGGTCCAGGAGGAAGCGCGCCCCGTGGCCGGGGCCGCCGTGGGCCAGCAGCAGCGCGGAGCCGACGGGCAGCGCGCGCACCGCATCGGACTCCTCCGGGGTGAGGTCGGCCGCCACGAGGGGGGCGAGCTCCGTCAGGCTGATGGAGGAGGTGTGGAGGTCCGGTTCGTGTCCGGGCTGCTGCATGGGGTGCTCCTGTGCGCGGGCCCCCGACGCGCGGGGGTGGTGTGGGTGCCGCCGACGCCGCCCCCGCGCGAAGGGGGCGGGGCGGCGTCGGAGGGAGGGGATCAGCTGACGTGCGAGGCGTAGCCCTCGGCGTCCATGAGGCCGTCGAGCTCGGCGGCGTCGGAGAGGGTGATCTCGAGCAGCCAGCCGCCCTCGTACGAGGCGCTGTTGACGAGGCCGGGCTCGCCGTCGAGCTCCTCGTTGACGGCCGAGACCGTGCCGGACACCGGGGCGTAGATGTCGGAGACCGACTTGGTGGACTCGACCTCACCGACCGCGGTGCCCGCGGTGACCTCGGTGCCGACCTCGGGGAGGTCGACGTAGACCACGTCGCCGAGGGCGTCCTGGGCGAAGTCGGTGATGCCGACGCGCACGGTGCCCGCGGCGTCGGCCTCGGCGATCCACTCGTGCTCGGCGGAGTACTTCAGTCCTGCGGGGATGGTGCTCATCGGGAGGGCCCCTTCACTGGTGGAGACGACGGTGGGTGCTCTCCAGCACCTTACCGAATCCGCGGGTGACTCGCGCCACCGCACGGCACTCGGAACGCTCGGCGCCCCGCACCGGGAGGGGTGCGGGGCGCGGAGCGGGCCTGCGACTGCGCGCGGGCCGGGAGGGGAACGGCGTGCGTCAGCGCACGCCGCGCATGCCGCGGCGGATGGCCGGGGCCAACAGGAGCATGAGCAGGCCCACGCCCACGGTCACGGCGCCGATGACGCCGAAGTAGCCGGCCTCGTTCTGCTCGGAGTAGGACCCGGCGAGGGACCCGGCGAGGGCCGAGCCCAGCGCGACGGCGAGGTTGAACAGTGCCACCGTCATCACGGGGAAGGCCGCGGGCGCCAGCTTCGTGGACAGGGAGAGGCCGACGGGCGACACCATCAGTTCGCCCAGCGTCATGACGAAGAGGATCAGCGTGAGCCACAGCAGCGGCACGGAGGCCACGCCCGCCATGGGGATGAAGAGCAGGAACGCGAGGCCGATCAGGAGGATGCCGATGCCGAACTTCACCGGGGTGGAGGGCTGGCGGTTCCCGAGGCGGGTCCACAGGGCCGCGTAGATCGGCGCGAAGGCGATGATGAACACCGGATTGATCGAGTTGACCCACTCCATCGGGGCCTCCCAGCCGGCGACGACGCGGTCGAGGCGGTTCTCCGAGTACAGGGCCACCACGGTGAACTGCTGCTGGAACAGCGCGAAGAACACCGCGGTGCCGACGAAGAGCGGGATGAAGGCCTTCACGCGCGACCGCTCGTCCGCGTCCACCTTGGACGAGGTCAGGAGCATCACGAAGATCCCGACCGCCGCGAGGGCGGAGAGCGCGACGACGGCGTCGGCGAGGTTGTCCACCGTCACCAGTCCGGTGAGGAACAGCGCCGCGACGACGGCCACGGCGGCGAGCGCGATGAGCGCCCAGCGGCCGTACTGGGAGCGCGGCAGCGGGTCCGGGACGCCGTGCACGCTGTCCGGGAGGTCCTTGCGCGTCAGGGCGTACTGCGTCAGGCCGATGGCCATACCCGCCGCGGCGAGGCCGAAGCCCACGTGGAAGCCCCACATGTCGCGGGCCCAGCCCGTGAGGAGCGGGCCGATGAGGGCGCCGATGTTCACGCCCATGTAGAAGATGGAGAAGCCGGCGTCGCGGGCCCGGTCGCCCTTGGCGTAGAGCGAGCCCACGATGTTGGCCGCGTTCGCCTTGAGGCCGCCGGAGCCGATGGCCACGAGGAAGAGGCCGAGGATGAGGCCCGGCACGCCCGGGACGAGGGCGAGGGCGATGTGGCCGAGCATGATCCCGATGGCGGAGAAGAACAGGGTCTTCTCGGAGCCGATCAGGCGGTCGGCGACCCAGCCGCCGAGGATGCAGAAGACGTAGACCATGCCGCCGTACGCGCCCACGATGCCCGTGGCGACCGCGCGGTCGATCCCCAGGCCGCCGTCCGCGACGGACCAGTACATGTAGTACACGAGCATGGCCTGCATGCCGTAGAAGGAGAACCGCTCCCACATCTCCACGGAGAAGATGTTGGCGAGGGGTCCGGGCTGGCCGAAGAACCGCCGGCCCGAGGGGTTGTGCGCGTCCGGCGCGCCGGGCGACGACGCCGTGGCGGGGTTCACGCGGGCGGAGGGCTCGACGTCGGGCGCGGAGCCGGGGGCGGTGTCTGTGCGATGGATCACCGATCCACTGTCCTCCCGGGCGCCCCCGTTATCAAACTGACATTGGGTGATGCTCGACACACGACGAACGATGCGGGGGCGGCGGGCTCTCTCATCCCGCGCCCGGAGGGCCACCCGCGGGCGCCCGTCTACGCTGGCCCCATGCCGCACTCCCCCGAGATCGACCGCGCCCGCTCCCTGATCCGCGTCGTCCAGGACCACCCCGTCCCGGGCGTGGCGTTCCAGGACATCACCCCGCTCCTGGCCGACGCCCGGGCGTTCCGGGCGTGCGTGGAGGCGCTGGTGGAGCCTTTCGCGGGGTCGTTCGACGTCGTGGCCGGGGTGGAGGCCCGCGGCTTCCTGCTGGCAGGCGCCGCCGCGGTGCTCACGGGCACGGGACTCGTGCCGCTGCGCAAGGCGGGCAGGCTCCCCGCCCCGGTGGCCTCCGCGAGCTATGCGCTGGAGTACGGGGAGGCCGCCATCGAGGTCTCCGCCGACCTGCACGCGGGAGACCGCGTCCTCGTCCTCGACGACGTCCTGGCCACGGGCGGCACGCTCGCCGCGGCGGCGCGGCTGGTGAGGGAGCGGGGGGCACACGTGGCCGGCGCGGCGTGCCTGCTCGAGCTCGAGAGCCTCGGCGGACGGGCGGCCGTGCCCGATGCCCACGCACTCATCCGCGTCTGACCCGGACGGGCGGTCACATGGACGGCCCGTCACACCGACGGGCCCGGACGCAGAAGGACCCGGCCCCGCCTGCGGCGGAACCGGGTCCTTCGATCGGTCGGGCTGACAGGATTTGAACCTGCGACCCCTTGACCCCCAGTCAAGTGCGCTACCAAGCTGCGCTACAGCCCGTGGCGACTCCGCGTCCTGCGCGGTTCGGCACCCGATGATCCTACACCGCCCCCGGCCGGGAGGCGAATCGGCGAGGACGACGCGGCGGGGACCCGCCGCCCGGAGACGAACAAGGGGCCCACGTCCGCTTCCGCGACCATGCACCCCTTGCCCCTGTACCAAGGGTGACCCGACCGAGAGTCCCCCGGTGTCCGCGGCCTTCGCCGAGGCGCCCCGCGGTGGTCTACACGCATCTGCGGCAGGGCCGTCCCGGGGGACGGCACGAACCATCGATGATCATGCGTACGCAGGCGAGGATAGCACGGGAGCCGCCTCCCGCCGTGCCACGGCGCCGCAGGTCAGAACGTGAACGCGCGGTCCCCCACGCGGAACTCCACGTCCTTCAGGTCCGGCATGGACTCCTTGGCCCTCTCGGCGGCGTCCCGCAGCTGACCCTCGAGCTCGGCGGGGTCCGCGGAGAGGACGTCGTCGGCGTAGTCCACGATCACCCTGCCCTCCTCCTTCATGGCCTCCACGTCCACGACGTCGTCCACGGAGGGCAGGGAGGACACGAGCTCGTCGGCCGTGGCCTGCGCGTCCTCGGAGGCGTCGCCGAGCCCGGAGAGGGCGTCCTCGGCCCGCTGCCGCAGGTCCGGGAGGTCGACCCGCCGGTCGGCCTCGTCCTCGAGCTCCTGGATGCGCTGCTCGGCCCGGGAGATCCGCTCGTTCGCGCTCTCCAGGGCGGCCTGGGTCTCGGAGTCGTCCGCGGCACAGCCGCTGAGGGTCAGCGCCAGGGCGGCGACGGCGGCCATCGAGGCCGCGGGGCGGGGGCGTCGGCGGGTTCTCATGGATCCAGGCTAGCCGGGCGGCATGGACGCCGCATGGGAGCACCGCCTCCGCCGCCTGGGAGTCCACGAGCGGCGGACTCCCCCGGCGGAGGCGGTGGCGACGTCAGCGGTGCCGCCCGCGCTTCTCGCGCACGCGCATGCCGATCTCGATCGGCGTGCCCTCGAACCCGAAGGTCTCGCGGAGGCGGCGCGTGATGAAGCGACGGTAGCCCGGGTCCAGGAAGCCCGTCGTGAACAGCACGAACTTCGGGGGGCGGACCGAGGCCTGCGTCGCGAAGAGGATGCGGGGCTGCTTGCCGCCGCGCAGCGGGTGCGGGTGCGCGGCCACGAGCTCGCCGAGGAACGCGTTGAGCTTGCCCGTGGGGATGCGGGTCTCCCACGAGTCGAGCGCCGTGTCCAGCGCGGGCACGAGGCGGTCCTTGTGCCAGCCGGTGAGCGCCGAGATGTTCACGCGCGGAGCCCACGCCACGTGCGCGAGGTCCCGGTCGATCTCCTTCTCGAGCTGCTCACGGCGGTCCTCGTCCACCTTGTCCCACTTGTTGAACGCCACCACGAGGGCGCGGCCGGACTCGAGCGCCATCTGCAGGATGCGCACGTCCTGCTCCGAGATGACCGAGGGGGCCTCCAGGAGGACCACGGCCACCTCGGCCCGGTCCAGGGCGGACGCGGTGCGCAGGGAGGCGTAGTAGTCCGCCCCGTGCGCCATGTGCTGGCGGCGGCGGATGCCCGCCGTGTCCACGAAGCGCCACAGGCGCCCGCCGAGCTCGATCAGCTCGTCCACCGGGTCACGGGTCGTGCCCGCGAGGTCGTCCACCACCACGCGGTCGGAGCCCGCGAGCTTGTTCAGCAGGGAGGACTTGCCCACGTTCGGGCGGCCCACGAGTGCGATGCGGCGGGGGCCGCCACGCGGCACCAGGCCCCCGTGCGCCGACTCCTCGGGGAGCGCCTCGAGGGCGGCGTCCAGCAGGTCGGCCACGCCGCGGCCGTGCACGGCCGAGACGGGGTGGGGGTAGCCGAAGCCGAGGGACCACAGCGAGGCCGCCTCGGCCTCCTGCACCATGTCGTCCACCTTGTTGGCGGCCACGATCACGGGGCGGTCCTTGCGACGCAGCATGGTCACCACGGCCTCGTCGGTGGAGGTCATGCCCACGGTGGAGTCCACCACGAACACCACGGCGTCGGCCACGTCCACCGCCAGCTCGGCCTGCTCGGCCACGCGGCGGTGGATGCCCTTCGCGTCGTGCTCCCAGCCGCCGGTGTCCACCACGGTGAAGGTGCGGCCGTTCCACTCCGCCTCGTAGGAGACGCGGTCACGGGTCACTCCCGGCACGTCCTCCACCACGGCCTCGCGGCGGCCGATGATGCGGTTCACGAGGGTGGACTTGCCCACGTTGGGGCGGCCCACGATCGCGAGCACCGGGGGCACGGGCGCATCGGGCTCGAGGTCGTCGTCCACGTCCCAGTCGCCCAGGAGCGCGGCGTCCTCGTCGTCCAGCTCATAGTCGGCCAGGCCGGCGCGCAGCGAGGCGGCCCGCGCGGCGGCCTCCTCGTCGCTCATCGCGGCGAGGCGCTCGGCCACCTTGTCGTCGCCCGCGGGCGTGTACTCGTCGTCCTCGGGGCGGTTCTGCGGGTTCTCGCTCATCGTCCCTGTCCCTTCTCGGCCGGGCGCGCCCCACGGGCTGCCTCCCCGGCCTGTTCCTCGACGGCGGCCATCACGGCCGCCACGGTCTGCTCGAAGTCGAGCTCGGTGGAGTCCACGAGCACCACGCCCTCGGCGGGGCGGTCGAACGTGGAGACGGTGGCGTCGCGCGCGTCGCGCCCGGCCACCTGGCGATTCAGCGTGCCGGCGTCGACGCCGGGCTCGCCGGCGGCGGCCAGCTGGCCGGAGCGGCGGGCCGTGCGCACGGCCTCGGAGGCCGTCAGCAGGACGCGGGCGTGGGCATCGGGGGCCACCACGGTGGTGATGTCGCGTCCCTCGGCCACCATGCGCCCGGCGTCCGCGATGGCCGCGCGCTGGCGGCGGCGCAGCTCCTCGCGCACGGGGATGACGACGGCCACGGTGGAGACGACGTCGGTCACCTCGGCACCGCGGATGGCCTCGGTGACGTCGGCCTCGCCCACGAGCACGACGTCCTCGTCCGGGTGGGTCGACTGGGTCAGCGGCATGGTGCGCGTCGCCTCGAGGATGGCCTCGGGGTCGGCGAGGTCCACCCCGGAGTCCAGGCAGTGCCACGCCACGGCGCGGTACATCGCCCCCGTGTCCAGGTAGGCGGCGCCCAGGCGCCGGGCCACCTCGCGGGACACGGAGGACTTGCCGGACCCGGAGGGGCCGTCGACGGCCACCACGAGGGGCGCGGCGTCCGTGCACGCGGCCTCGGCCGCGCGGGCGTGCTCAGCGGTGTTCTCGGTCATCCTCAGACCACCTTCCATCCGGCGTCGGCCAGTGCCGACACGAGTTCGTCCTTGCATCCGGGCAGCACGGACACGTCCACCATGCCCGCCCGATGCCCGGAGGCGTGCTCGAGGCGAAGGTCCTCCACGTTGACGCCCGTGCGGCCGACGGCCTCCAGGAGCGCTGCGATCTGGCCCGGGGCGTCGTCGACGACCACGGTCACCACGGCGAACGCCTGGGGCGGCGTCCCGTGCTTGCCGGGGATGCGGGCCCGGCCCGCGTTCCCCTCGGCGATGAGCCGGGCGATCCCCAGGCGCGCGCCCGGCGCCGCCGGCTCCTCGAGCACGTCGAGCAGGCCGTCCAGGTCGTCCCGGAGGCTGCGCAGGGCAGGCACGATCCGCTCGGCGTTGCCCGCCAGGATCTGCACCCACAGCTGCGGGTCCGACGCGGCGATCCGGGTGGTGTCCCGCAGCCCGTTGCCCGCGAGCGCGAGCGACGCGTCCGCGGTGTCCTGCAGTCGCGCCGCCACGAGGGAGGCCGCGATCTGGGGGAGGTGCGAGATCAGGGCCACCGCCTCGTCGTGCGCCTGCGCGTCCATGCGGGACGGGGTCGCCTTCAGGACGCGGGCGAGGGCCTCCCCCGCCGCCAGGGCCGCCGGCGCGGTCGTGGGCTCGGGGCACAGCACCCACGGGCTTGCCGTGAACAGCGTCCCGCGGGCGGCCACGGGGCCCGAGCGCTCGGAGCCGGCCATGGGGTGGGTGCCCAGGTGGCGATCGGCGTCGGCGGCGGAGATCTCCCCGCGCTCCACGGCCTCCCGCACCGCGCGGACCACGCCCTCCTTGACGGAGGCGATGTCCACCACGACGGCGCCCGGCCAGCGCCGCAGCGAGTCCACCACGACGGCGGCCGTCACGTCCGGCGGCGCCGCCACCACCACGAGGACGGGCGGGGTGTCCCGGAGAGCGTCGCCGTCGAGGTCCACCGCGACGCCGGCTCCGATGTCCTGGGCCACGCCGCTCGCCGAGGGCGAGGGGTCGTGGAGGAGCACGGTGGACCCGGCCGCGCTGAGGCCGATGCCGATCGAGGTGCCGAGCAGGCCCGTGCCGCGGATGAGCACGGGATCCGGGACGCCGACCGCGGCGGCGGGCGCCTCGGCGGTGCTCACAGCCCGACCAGGGCCTTGAGGTGGCCCAGCTCCTGCTGCGAGAGCGGACGGACGCTGCCCTGCTTCTGGTCGCCCAGGAGGATCGGGCCCACCTTCACGCGGACGAGACGCTCCACGGGGTGGCCGATCTCCTGGAAGAGGCGGCGCACGATCCGGTTCTTGCCCGAGTGCAGGACGACCTCGACGAGCACGTGGCCCGGCGTGGAGTCCACGAGCTTGAAGGAGTCCACCTTGGCGATGCCGTCCTCGAGCTCGATGCCCTCGCGCAGGCGGTTGGACACGCCCTTCGCGAGCGGGCCGCGCGTCTGCACCACGTAGGTCTTGGGGACCTCGTAGCTGGGGTGGGTGAGGCGGTTGGCCAGCTCGCCGTCGTTGGTGAGGAGCAGCAGCCCCTCGGTCTCGTTGTCCAGGCGGCCCACGTGGAAGAGGTGCTCCTGGCCCGGCTTGAGGTACGTGGCGATCGAGGGACGGGCCTCGGGGTCGATCATCGTGGAGATGACGCCGCGGGGCTTGTTGAAGACGAGGTACTGACGGGAGGTGTCCGTCTGCACCGTGATGCCGTCCACGCGGATCACGGCGGAGCGGGGCTCCACGCGGACGCCGGGCTCGGTGACGATCTTGCCGTTGACCTCCACGCGGCCCTCGGCGATCAGGTCCTCGCACACGCGACGGGACGCGACGCCGGCCGAGGCCAGCACCTTCTGGAGGCGCTCGCCGTCCTCGGTGTGGACGCCCGTGAGGTCCGCGGCCTTCGCGCGGGCGGCGCCGGCGCCGCGGCCGCGACGCCCGCGGGGGCGCTCGACGGCGTTCTCGTCGAAGGGGGCCTCGTCCTGCGGACGGGTGGCGGCCCCGCGGCGGGGGCCGATCTGACGCTGGAAGTCGCGCTCCTGGAACGGGCCGCCTCGTCGTCCGACGGCGGGGGTTCGTCCGGAGCCTCGCGGCTTGCGGGAGTTCATGGGAGGGTGCTTCCTTCCGGGAGGCGTTCGACCGCAGATCGGCCGCCAGGGGCCGGAATGCGGAGGGGTTCACGCGGCGGTTCGCACGCGTGCACCCTCCATTGTCGCAGATCCCGGACGCTCAGCGGATCACGGGGCGCCGCCGCGGCTGATGAGCTCGCGGGCGAGCTGGCGGTAGGCCCGGGCGCCGTCGTGGTTCTCGGCGTAGCTGGTGATCGGCGTGGCGGCCACGGTCGCGTCGGCGAACTTGATGGAGCGCTTGATCACGGTCTCGAACACCTTGTCCCCGAAGCCGGCCACGAGCGAGCCCACGACCTCCTTCGAGTGGAGGGTGCGCTGGTCGAACATCGTGGCCAGCACGCCGTCGATCTCCAGGTCAGGGTTGAGCCGATCCTGGACCTTCTCGATGGTCTCCACGAGCAGCGCGACGGCGCGCAGCGCGAAGAACTCCGCGGTGAGCGGGATGATCACGCCGTGGGAGGCCGTCAGCGCGTTCACGGTGAGCAGGCCGAGGGAGGGCTGGCAGTCGATGAGGACCACGTCGTAGTCGTCGCGCACCTGGCGCAGGGCCCGGTCGAGCACCTGCTCCCGGGCCACCTCGTTCACGAGCTGCACCTCCGCGGCCGAGAGGTCGATGTTGGCCGGCAGCAGGTCCATGTTCTCGAAGGGGGTCCGCAGGATCGCGTCCCGCGCCGTCACGGAGCGCTCCATGAGCACGTTGTACACGGTGGTGTCGAGCTCGTGGGGGCTCGCGCCGAGGCCCGCGGAGAGCGCGCCCTGGGGATCGAAGTCCACCATGAGCACTCGGCGCCCGTACCCGGCGAGGGCGGCGCCCAGGTTGATGGTCGACGTCGTCTTCCCGACGCCGCCCTTCTGGTTCACCATCGAGATGATGCGGGCCGGGCCGTGGCCCTCCAGGGGCGCAGGCTCGGGGAACTCGTGCTTGGGGCGGCCGGTGGGGCCGATCACGGGCTCCCCGTGGATGGTCATGACGGGGGTGGGTTCCTTCGAGGTCACGGCGGTGCCGGCTCCTTCCACGGGGGGTGTGGCGCCCTGCCGGCGCCTCGCCCGGTCACGGGCGCGCGGCTGCCGTCGGCGCGATGCTCGCCCTCCACCCTAGTGCCTGGGCGGAGACGCCGAGGGGCCGAGGGCAGCAGCCCCCGGCCCCTCCGCGACGGCGGCGCGTGCTCCATCCGGTCAGCGGCGCGTCGCCTCGTCCGGGATCGCGGTGTGCAGGCTCGACCCGGGGTGGCCCTCGAACGCCTGCTCGGCGGCCGTGGGCGACTCGACGACGTCGTGACCGACCACGGAGGCCTCGTCGAACTTCACCTCGCCGGCGAGGACGGCGCGCGCGCGCTCCCCGTCGAGCTCCCCGACCCAGCGGCCGATGAGGAGGGTGGCCACGGCGTTGCCGGTGAAGTTGGTGAGCGCGCGGGCCTCGGACATGAACTTGTCGATGCCCACGATCACGCCCATGCCGCCGAGCAGCTCGGGGCGGTGCGCCTGCAGGCCGGCGGCCAGGGTGGCCAGGCCGGCGCCCGTCACGCCGGCGGCGCCCTTGGAGGCGATGATCATGAAGAGCAGCAGGCCGACCTGCTCGCCGAGGTTCATCTCCATCCCCATCGCGTTGGAGACGAAGAGGGCGGCCATCGTCAGGTAGATGGCGGTGCCGTCCAGGTTGAAGGAGTAGCCGGTGGGCACGGTCACGCCGACCACGGACTTGTGCACGCCGGCGTGCTCCATCTTGGCGATCAGGCGCGGCAGGGCGGACTCGGAGGAGCTCGTGGCGAAGATGAGCAGGTACTCGCGGCCCAGGTACTTCATGAGCGAGAAGATGCTCAGGCCCGTGACCACCTTCAAGAGGGTGCCCAGGATCAGGGTGATGAACAGGATGCAGGTCAGGTAGAACGAGCCCATCAGCAGGAGCATGGCGCCGATCGCGGACCAGCCCGTGGACCCGACGACGGCGGCGATCGCCCCGAAGGCGCCGATGGGAGCGATCCACATGATCATCATGAGGATGCGGAACACGACGCCCTGGATGAGCGTGAGGCCGCGCAGCAGCGGCGCGCCGGCCGGGCCCATCTGCTGCAGCGCGAAGCCCACGAGCAGCGCCACGAACAGCACGGGGAGCACGGGCACGGAGCCCGGGATGATGTCCAGCAGGAACTTGACCGTGGAGTCCATCTCCGGCTTGGGGGCGCTCGGGTCATAGGGCTTCAGGGCCAGGCCCTCGCCCGGGTGCACGAAGTTGCCGACCACGAGGCCGATGGCCAGGGCGAAGGTGGACATCGTGATGAAGTAGAGCAGCGCGATGCCGCCGACCTTGCCGACGGTGGCGGCCTTGGCGATCGAGCCGATGCCGAGCACGATCGTGCAGAAGATGACCGGGCCGATCATCATCTTGATGAGGGAGACGAAGCCGTCGCCCAGGGGCTTGAGGGACTTGCCGAACTCCGGGAACAGCAGGCCCACGAGGGCGCCGAGGACCACCGAGGCGATCACGGAGATGTAGAGCCAGTGGGTGCGGTCCTTCGGCTGCTTCGCCGTGGGCGGTGCGGCGGCGGTCGAGTGCGCCATGGGCACGGTCCTTTCAGAGGGTGCCAGAGATGTCAAGGATCACCCTACGATGAGATGAGCGCCACTTCGGCCACGCACGGCATTGCGACGGGGGCGGGAGAGGCCGGCCGGCCTTCCCACCCCCGTCACGGCGCGTGCCCTCGACGCGGCCTCAGCGCTGCGGGTGCAGGAGCCGGCGCAGATCGTCCAGGACGGAGGCGTCCTCGATCGTGGAGGGCACCGTGTACTCCTCGCCGTCCGCCATCTGGCGCATGGTCTTGCGCAGGATCTTGCCGGAGCGGGTCTTGGGCAGGGCGTCCACGATCGCGACGTCGCGGAAGTCGGCCACGGGGCCCACGCCCCGCCGCACCGCCTGGCGCAGCTCCTCGAGGAGCGCGGCCTCCGCCGGGGAGCCCGGCTCCGGCGTCTCCACCCCGGACTTGAGCACCACGTAGCCGAAGGGGCGCTGGCCCTTGAGCGGATCCGCGAGCCCGACGACGGCACACTCCGCCACGGCCGGGTGCGCGGCGAGCGCCGCTTCGAGGACGCCTGTGGAGAGGCGGTGCCCGGACACGTTGATGACGTCGTCGGTGCGGCCCAGGACGAACACGTAGCCGTCCTCGTCCACGAGGCCCGAGTCGCCCGTCGCGTAGTGGCCCTCGAAGGCGGAGAGGTAGGAGTCGATGTACCGCTGGTCGTCGCCCCACAGGGTGGGCAGGGTGCCCGGGGGCAGAGGCAGGCGCACCGCGATGTTCCCCTCCTCTCCGGGGCCCACCGGCTCGCCCAGGCCGTCCAGCACCACGAGGTCGAAGCCGGGCGAGGGCACGGACGAGGAGCCGATCTTCACGGGCAGCTCCTCCAGCCCCACCGGGTTCGCGGCGATCGCCCAGCCCGTCTCCGTCTGCCACCAGTGGTCGATGACCGGCATGCCCAGCAATTCCTCGATCCAGCGCTGGGTCTCCGGGTCCAGGCGCTCGCCGGCGGCGTAGAAGTGCGCGAGCGTGCTGAGATCGTGCTCCTTCATGAGCGCGCCCTCGGGGTCCTGACGGCGGATGGCGCGCAGCGCGGTGGGGGCCGTGAAGAAGGAGCGGACGCCGTGGTCCTCGATCAGGCGCCAGAACGCCCCCGCATCGGGCGTGCCCACGGGCTTGCCCTCGTACATGACGGTGGTCGCTCCGGCCAGCAGCGGACCGTAGACGATGTAGGAGTGGCCCACCACCCAGCCCACGTCCGAGGCGGTGCACATGGCCTGGTCCGGGCCGACGTCGTAGATGTTCTCCATGGTCCACCGCAGGGCCACGGCGTGTCCGCCGTTGTCCCGGACCACACCCTTGGGCCTGCCCGTGGTCCCGGAGGTGTAGAGCACGTAGAGCGGATCGGTGGCGGCGACGTCCACGCAGGCGGCCGGCTCAGCGGCGGCCACGGCCTCGTCCCAGTCCTTCCACGCCGCTCCCCCACGCTCGGCGACGTCGGCCAGCGCGGTCTCGAAGCCGTCGCGGTGGTGGACGAGGACCGTCCGCACCGGGTGCGAAGCCGTCTCGAGCGCCTCGGCGACGGCGGGCAGGTACTCCACGCGGCGCTTCGGCTCGATGCCGCCCGAGCACGTCAGCACGACGTCGGGCGCGGCGTCGTCGATGCGGGCGGCGAGCTCGCGCGGGGCGAAGCCGCCGAAGACCACCGAGTGGACGGCGCCGAGGCGGGCGCACGCGAGCATCGCGACGGGCGCCTGCGGGATCATCGGCAGGTAGACGAGCACGCGGTCCCCCTTGCCCACCCCCTGGGCCGCGAGGGCGCCCGCGAGCGCGGCCACCTCGTCCCGCAGCTGCGCGTAGGTGTAGCGGGTGACCGTGCCGGTCATCGCCGAGTCGTGGACCAGCGCGAGCGCGTCGCCGCGGCCGGCGTCCACGTGGCGGTCCAGGCAGTTGTGGGCGGTGTTCAGGACGCCGTCCGGGAACCAGCGGTGCAGGGGCGCGTTCGAGGAGTCGACCGCGCGCGTGGGCGGGGTGGTCCAGTCGATCGCCTGGGCGGCCTCGAGCCAGAACCCCTCCGGGTCGGCGAGGGAGCGGGCGTGGACGTCTGCGTAGGAGCTGCGGGTGCCGGGGGCCGGGGATGCGTCGGGAGTCGCCATGCCGCGATCGTAGTGCGCCACATCACAGAGATCAAGGGTTTCTGTATACATGTTCTCGCAACGGCAGGCCTGAGTGAGGACACCGAGGCGATTCTCAGGCGCATTCACCCCGATGGGGCCTTGGCGGTGGGGGGTGCCCGTGTATACACTTCTGGCATGCGAGCGAGTGAGCGGGCCTACCAGACGCTGAGGACGGAGATCCTCGACTGGTCCCTGCCGCCCGGCGCCGGGCTCGCCGAGGTCGAGCTGGCCGAGCGGCTGGGGATCTCCCGCACCCCGGTCCGGGAGGCCATCTCCCGGCTCGTCGCGGACGGCCTGGCCGAACAGGCCACGGGGCGCGGCGCCGTCGTGGCCGACATCTCCCTCGAGCAGGCGGACCAGCTGTTCGAGCTGCGGATCGCGCTCGAGTCCCTCCTCGCCCGGCGAGCCGCCCAGCGGGCGACGGACGAGGCGGCCGAGTCGCTGGCCGATCTGGCCGAGCGGTTCGCGGCCGCCGCGCCGTCCCTGCGCGCGGGGTCCGACCCCACCGAGTACTACGCCATGACCTCCGAGCTGGACGCCTCGCTCGACGCCGCGGCCGACAACCCGTACCTCGTCTCGACCCTGCGCACCCTGCGCCTGCACCTGGCACGGCTGCGCCGGCTGGCCGCCAACGACCCGTGCCGCCTCGCCACCTCCGCCGAGGAGCACGCGGACATCGCGTCCGCCGTCGCCTCCGGCGCCGCCGACCTGGCCGAGGCCACCACCCGCGTCCACCTGCACCACGCCTTCCACCACCTCACCCGGAGCCGTCGCGACGACGCCGGGGCCCTGCTGACCCCCACCGAAGGAGACCGACCATGAAGAACCACCACGTCCGCGTCCACCGCTCCGAGGAGAACCTCGAGCGCAAGGACCAGCTCGCCATGAAGCTCGCCGAGGTCGCCGTGGACCCGGTGGAGATCCTCCCGGAGGTGGAGGAGATGATCGTCAACCGCATCATCGACAACGCCTCCGTCGCCGTCGCCTCGCTCAAGCGCGGCCCGATCGTCGCCGCCCGCGCCCAGGCGCTCGCCCACCCCGCCTCCACCGGCGGCGAGGGCGCCACCGTGTTCGGCATCGACCAGAAGGTCTCCCCCGAGTGGGCGGCCTGGGCCAACGGCGTGGCCGTGCGCGAGCTCGACTACCACGACACGTTCCTGGCCGCCGAGTACTCCCACCCCGGCGACAACATCCCGCCGATCCTCGCGGTCGCCCAGCACACGGGCCGCTCCGGCAAGGACCTCGTGCGCGGCATCGCGACCGGCTACGAGGTGCAGGTGGACCTCGTGAAGTCCATCAACCTGTACGGCCACAAGATCGACCACGTCGCGCACATCGGCCCTTCGGCCTCCGCCGGCATCGGCACGCTCCTCGGCCTCGACGCCGAGACGATCTTCCAGGCCATCGGCCAGGGCCTGCACACGACGACGGCCACCCGCCAGTCCCGCAAGGGGGAGATCTCCACGTGGAAGGCCCACGCCCCGGCCTTCGCCGGCAAGATGGCCGTCGAGGCCGCGGACCGCGCGATGCGCGGCCAGACCTCCCCCGTGCCGATCTACGAGGGCGAGGACGGTGTCATCGCGTGGATGCTCGACGGCCCGGACGCCTCCTACGAGGTCCCGCTGCCCGAGAAGGGCGAGCCCAAGCGCGGCATCCTGGACACCTACACCAAGGAGCACTCCGCGGAGTACCAGGCGCAGGCCTGGATCGACCTCGCCCGCAAGCTGCACGGCGAGCACCCCGAGGCCACGGACCCGAAGAACGTGGCGTCCGTGCTGATCAAGACCTCGCACCACACCCACAACGTCATCGGCTCCGGCGCGAACGACCCCCAGAAGTACGACCCGACGGCGTCCCGCGAGACCCTCGACCACTCGATCCCCTACATCTTCACGGTGGCCCTCCAGGACGGCGCGTGGCACCACGTGGACTCCTACGCCCCGGAGCGCGCCGCGCGCCCGGACACCGTGGAGCTGTGGCACAAGGTCACCACGGTGGAGGATCCCGAGTGGACCCGCCGGTACCACTCCCTCGACCTGTCCGAGAAGGCGTTCGGCGGCGCCGTGGAGATCACGCTGACCGACGGCACCGTCATCACGGACGAGATCGCTGTGGCCGACGCGCACCCGCTCGGCGCGCGCCCGTTCTCCCGCGAGCAGTACATCCAGAAGTTCCGCACCCTCGCCGAGGGCATCGTCACGCCCGAGGAGCAGGACCGCTTCCTCGCGGCCGCCCAGCGCGTGTCCGAGCTGGAGGCCGGTGACCTGGACCAGCTCAACGTCAAGGCCGACCCGGCCTACCTGTCCGAGGCCGACCTGGCCGCCGCTCCGAAGGGCCTCTTCTGATGCTGTACTCCACGAAGACCGCCGAGCAGAAGCGCAGGGACCTCCGCGAGACCCTCGCGAAGGGCGGCGCGCAGCAGTTCCCCGGCGCGTTCACCCCGCTCACCGCGAAGCTCATCGAGGAGAAGGGGTTCCCGGGCGTCTACATCTCCGGAGCCGTGCTCGCCAATGAGCTCGGCCTGCCCGACGTCGGGCTGACCACGCTGACCGAGGTGGCCCAGCGCGGCGGGCAGATCGCCCGCCTCACGGACCTGCCCTGCCTGATCGACGCGGACACGGGCTTCGGCGAGCCGATGAACGTGGCCCGCACCGTGCAGGAGCTCGAGAACGCCGGACTCGCCGGATGCCACATCGAGGACCAGTTCAACCCGAAGCGGTGCGGCCACCTCGACGGCAAGAACATGGTGGACCTGGACACCGCCGTCAAGCGCATCGCCGCCGCGGTGGACGCCCGCCGGGACCCGAACTTTCTCGTCATGGCGCGCACCGACCTGCGCGCCGTCGAGGGCCTGGACGCCGCGATCGCCCGCATGAAGGCGCTCGTGGAGGCCGGCGCGGACGCGATCTTCCCGGAGGCGCTCAAGGACATCTCCGAGTTCGAGACCGTGTGCCGCGAGCTCGCCCCGCTCGGCGTGCCCGTGCTGGCCAACATGACCGAGTTCGGCAAGTCCGAGCTGTTCACCCGTGAGCAGCTGGCGGAGGCGGGCGTGGCCATGGTCATCTACCCGGTGACCCTGCTGCGCTCCGCGATGGGCGCCGCCGAGCGTGTGCTCGACGCGATCTCGTCCGAGGGCACCCAGCAGTCGCAGGTGGAGCACATGCTCACCCGCGCCCGCCTGTACGAGCTCGTGGACTACGAGGCCTACAACGCCTTCGACACCGGCATCTTCAACTTCGACGTGCCGACCACGGACATCGAGTCCAACAACGCCAATCTCTGACCGTCACCGTTGACACCACCGCGGCCCGCCCGCCCGGGCGGGCCGCCTCTCCTCCAGGAGGCACATCATGACCGAGACCGAGATCAAGAAGGGCCTGGCCGGCGTCGTCGTGGACACCACGGCGGTCTCCAAGGTCAACCCCGAGACCAACTCCCTGCTCTACCGCGGCTACCCCGTGCAGGACCTCGCGGCGAGCCTGCCGTTCGAGGCCGTCGCGCTGCTGCTCTGGACCGGCGAGCTGCCCTCGGACGAGGAGCTCTCCGAGTTCGAGCGCTTCGAGCGCGCCCACCGCGCCCTGGACCCGAAGGTGAAGGACGCAATCGACCTGCTCCCCACGGACTGCCACCCCATGGACGTGGGCCGCACCGCCGTGTCCGTGCTGGGCGCCAACCACCCGAAGGCGGAGGACTCCTCCCCGGAGGCCGAGCTGGAGAAGGCCAAGGCGCTGTTCGCGGCGTTCCCGGCCGTCGTCGCCTACGACCAGCGCCGCCGCCGCGGCCAGGACGTCGTGGAGCCCCGCGAGGACCTGGACTACTCGCAGAACTTCCTCTGGATGACGTTCGGCGAGGAGGCCGCCCCCGAGGTGGTGGACGCGTTCCGCGTCTCGATGGTGCTCTACGCCGAGCACTCCTTCAACGCGTCCACCTTCACGGCGCGCGTCATCACCTCCACGCTCTCCGACCTGCACTCGGCCGTGACCGGCGCGATCGGCGCGCTCAAGGGCCCGCTGCACGGCGGCGCGAACGAGGCCGTCATGCACACCTTCGACGAGATCGGCATCCGCAAGGAGGAGTCCCGCGAGGACGCCGCCGCCCGGTCGAAGGCGTGGATGGAGGACGCGCTGGCCCAGAAGAAGAAGGTCATGGGCTTCGGGCACCGCGTGTACAAGAAGGGCGACTCCCGGGTGCCCACCATGAAGGCCGCGCTGGACCGCATGATCGAGCACTACGGCCGCGCCGAGATGCTCGGCCTGTACGACGGTCTCGAGCAGGCCATGGACGAGGCGAAGCAGATCAAGCCGAACCTCGACTACCCGGCCGGCCCGACCTACCACCTCATGGGCTTCGACACCGAGATGTTCACGCCGATCTTCATCGCCGCGCGCATCACCGGCTGGACCGCTCACATCATGGAGCAGCGCGCCTCCAACGCGCTGATCCGCCCCCTCTCGGCCTACGACGGCCCCGAGCAGCGCGAGCTGCCCCAGCAGTGAGCACCCCCTCGCCGCAGAGTGGTCACGACACGCCGTCTGCACGAACGGCACACGGCGTGTCCTGACCAGCCTGCGGGGTCAGATCCAGGGCCGCGGCCGGACCGGCCGTCACGACCTGACCCACGACGACGGCGGGTCGCCCCCCCCACACGGGAGGCGGCCCGCCGTCGGCGTGCCGGCCCGGGTCAGCGTGCGCGGGTCAGCGTGCCCGCGGGTGCGCCGTGGCGTAGACCTCGCGCAGCGACTCGACGGTGACGAGCGTGTACACCTGCGTGGTGGTGACGGAGGCGTGGCCCAGCAGCTCCTGCACCACGCGCACGTCCGCGCCGCCGGCCAGCAGGTGTGTGGCGAAGCAGTGGCGCAGCGTGTGCGGGGAGACCTCGGCGTCGATCCCGGCGCGCTCCGCCGCTCGCTTCAGCACGGCCCATGCGGACTGCCGGGAGAGCCGTCCGCCGCGCCGGTTCACGAACAGCGCGGGCGAGGAGGCCGTCGCCCCGCCCACCATCGCGGGCCGGCCCCGCACGAGCCACGCCTCGAGGGCCTCGGACGCGTACGAGCCGACGGGCACCACGCGCTCCTTCGAGCCCTTGCCGAACAGGCGCACCACGGGCTGGCCGCCGTCGCCGTCCTCGACGCCCCTGAGCCCCACGACGTCGTCCACGTCCAGGCCGACGACCTCGGAGATGCGCGCTCCGGTGCCGTACAGGAACTCCAGCAGGGCGCGGTCCCGCAGCCCCGCCGGGGTGTCCACGGAGACGGACTCGAGCAGCGCGGTCACCTGATCCACGGGAAGCGCCTTCGGGAGGCGGGCACCGGGCCGCGGGGGGTGGACGTCCCGCGCGGGGTCGGACTCGGTGATCCCCTCGAGCGCCCAGAACCGATGCAGGCCGCGTACCGCGGCGAGCACCCGCGCGGCCGAGCGCACCGCGAGGGGGCGGCCGCCGTCGGCTCCGGTGCCGAGCGCCTGGAGGAAGCCGGAGACGTGCCCCGGCTCCACGGCGCGCGGCTCGCTGATGCCGTGTGCGTCCAGCCAGGCCCGGTATCGCTCGAGGTCGCGCCGGTACGCGGCCAGCGTGTTCGCCGCCAGTCCCCGCTCGACGGCGAGGTGGTCCAGATGTCGCCGGATCGGGCCCGCGAGCGGCGAGGGTGCGTCGGGTTCGCGCCCGGTCCCACCGGGATCGCCCTGTCCCCCCGTGCCGCCGGCCGTCGTCGTCCTCGCCGCGTTCACGCGGGCCAGTCCGCCCCTGGGCCCTGCCGCTCCGGCACGAAGGGGGCGTCCACGGGGCGCAGCCGCCGCCACCCGCGCGCGCGGTGCGCCTGGAGGGCGAGCACGGCCACCACGGTGGAGGGGTTGTGCACCCGTCCGTCGAGGACGGCGTCGACGACCTCGTCCACGCCCACCCAGGCCAGCGGCATGGCGGCCTCCTCGTCGGTGCGGGCGAAGCGCTCCTCCTCCCCCACCTCGCGCACCTTCCGGGCGAGGAACACGCGGATGGCCTCGGTGGAGCCGCCCGGGGAGGTGAAGTAGTCCACGAGGGTGTGCCACTCGTCGGCGCGCAGGTCCGCCTCCTCGTGCAACTCGCGCACGGCGACCTCGTGGAGGGCCTCGCCGTCCACGTCCCGCAGCCCGGCCGGGATCTCCCACAGCTCCATGCCCACGGGGTGCCGGTACTGCCGCACGAGGGCGACCTGCTCCTGCGGTCCGGCCCCGGTCATGGCGGTGCGCAGGGCCAGCACCGCGACGGCGCCGGGGTGCACCATGAGCTCGCGCGTGATCGGCTCGACCTCCTTCTCGGCCGGGTCCAGCCGGAAGGTCTCGCGGGCGATGTCCCACACGCGCCCCTCGAACACGGTCTTGGCCTTCTTCACCTTGCGCGGGACGTGCAGGTCGCGCAGCGGGGCGCGGCCCGCGGCGGCGGGGATCTCAGGCATCGTCGTCCTCCTCGTGGGTGCGGGATTCGAGCAGCTCTCGGGCGTGGGCCCGGGCGGCCGCGGAGTCCCCGTGGCCGGCCAGCATGCGGGCCAGCTCCTCGACGCGTTCCTCCTCGCTGAGGGTCACGACGTCGGAGACGGTCACGCCCGCTCCGGGATCCGAGTTCTTCTCCACGCGCACGTGGCGGTCCGCGTAGGCGGCCACCTGGGGCAGGTGGGTCACGGCGATCACCTGCACGTGGCGGGCCAGGCGGGCCAGGCGGGCGCCGATGCGCACGGCGGCCTCGCCGCCCACGCCGGCGTCGACCTCGTCGAAGACGAAGGTGGGCACCGGGTCCGTGGCGGCCAGGACGACCTCGAGCGCGAGCATCACGCGGCTCAGTTCGCCGCCCGAGGCGCCGCGGCCCAGTGGACGCGGCTCGGAGCCGGCGTGCGGGCGCAGCGCGAGGGCCACCTCCTCCGCGCCGTGCGGTCCGAGCTCCTCCCCGGGCAGGGGGGTGAGGCCCACGTGGAAGGACGCGTCCGGCATGAACAGGGCGTGCAGCTCCTCGGTGACGGCCGCCTCCAGCTGCTCGGCGGCGGCGGCGCGCAGGGCGCTGAGCTCCGCGGCGCGCTCGCGCAGGACGGCGTCCAGGCGGGCGAGCTCCGCGTCGAGCTCCTCGAGGCGGCCGGTGTCTCCCTGCAGCTCGTCGAGGCGCGGGCGTTGCGTCTCGGCCCACGCCACGACGTCCGTGAGCTCGGGCCCGTAGAGGCGCTGGAGACGGGTGAGCTCGGCCAGCCGGGACTGGGCGGCGTCGAGGTCTCCGGCGGCGTCGGCGTCGAGGTCGGCGCCGTAGCCCGCGAGGTCCCCGGCGATGTCCGTGAGCACGAGGGAGGCCTCGGCCAGGCGCGCCGCCGCGGCCTCGAGGTCCGCGTCCTTCCCGGGGGCGGCCGCCAGGGCCTGCCGGGCCGCCTCCACGAGAGCCACGGCCCCGGGGATCTCCTCGGCGGCGTCCACGTCGCCGCCCGTCAGGTGGGCATACGCGGTGCCGGAGGCGGCGCGCAGCTCCTCGACGTCCTCGAGGCGGCGGATCCGCGTCCGCAGCTCCTCGTCCTCCCCCGCGGCCGGCTGGGCGAGGTCGATCTCCTCGAGGGAGCGCTGCAGGGCCTCGGCCTCGCGGGCGCGCTCCTGCTGGTGGGTGCTGAGCTCGTCGCGTTCACGGCGGGCGGCGCTCCACGCCGCGTGGTCGCCGCGGTAGGCGGCGAGCACGGCCTGCAGCGGCGGCCCGCCGAACGCGTCGAGGGCGCGCCGCTGGGCCTGCGCGCTCTGCAGGCGCACCTGGTCGTTCTGGCCGTGCACGGCGACGAGCGTGGCGCCGATCTCGGAGAGCAGCCCCACCGGGACCGTGCGTCCTCCCGCGCTCGCGCGGGACCGGGTGCCGTCCCCGGACGCGGTCACGGAACGGCTGAGCACCAGGTCGCGCACCCCGGCCTCGTCCGCCTCGTCGACGACGGCGCCGGCCCCCTCCGCGAGCGCCAGCGCCGCGTGCCCCTCGGGGACGCGGACCTCGGCGTCCACCGCGGCGCACCTGGCGCCGCGCCGGACCACGCCGGCGTCGGCCCGCGCGCCCAGCAGCAGGCCGAGCGCGGTGACCACCATGGTCTTGCCGGCGCCGGTCTCACCGGTGACGACGGTGAAGCCGGGGTCCAGCTCCACGCTGGCCTCCCCGATCACCCCGAGACCGGAGATGCGCAGGACGTCGATCACGAGCCCTCCTCCGAGCGGCGCCACGGGCGGCCCTCTTCCCGGTGCCGCCGCAGCTCCTCCGGGGAGAGCACGGGCAGGCTGGCGGTGGCCGGGGCGACGACCTCAGGACGCGGACCCGCGTGCCGCGGCTCGACCGTCTCCACGGCGTAGCCCGCGGCCGCGTCCCTCTCCTCGGCCGTCACGGGGCCACGCCACCCCTCGGTGGGCAGGCGGAACTTGCGCACGAGGCGCTCCGCGAAGGGGGTGGGGTTCAGCCGGGCCAGCCGCACCGGCTCCGCCGAGCGGGACACCTCGACCCGCGCCTGGGGCGGCAGCTCGACGGTGCGGCGGCCGTCGCACCACAGCACGCCGGTCTCCCGCGTGCGGGTCATGACGTCCACGGCGATCGTGCTGCGCGGGCCGACCACGCACGGCTTGGCGAAGAGGGCGTGGGCGCTGATGGGCACGAACAGCAGGGCCTCCACCCCGGGCCACACCACGGGACCGCCCGCGGAGAACGCGTAGGCGGTGGAGCCGGTCGGGGTGGCCAGGACGACGCCGTCGCAGCCGAAGGCCGTCAGCGGCGAGTCGTCCACCGAGACGACGACCTCCAGCATGCGCTCCCGGTTCGACTTCTCGACGGAGGCCTCGTTGAGCGCCCACGTGCGGGCGACCTCGTGGCCGTCCACCCGGACCACGACGTCGAGCGCCATCCGCTCGATGACCACGTACGCCTCGTCCGCGATCGCCTGGACCGTGCGGTGCAGGTCGGTGCGCTCCGACTCGGCGAGGAAGCCGACGTGGCCGAGGTTGACCGCGAGGAGCGGGACCCCGTGCCCGCGCACGAAGTCGGCGGCGCGCAGCACCGAGCCGTCGCCGCCGAGCACGAGTCCGAGGGCGACGTCGGTCAGCGCGCAGTCCACGCCGAGGGTGAGGGGCGCGAAGCCGTCCGGCTCGTCGGCCGCCTCACGGATGGCCCGGATGTCCTGCTCGAGCATCACGGTGCTCAGGCCCTCGTCCGCGAGTGCCGCGGTGGCCTGGAGCGCCGCACTGATGGCGTCCTGCCGCCCGGTGTGGGCGAGCACGAGGACGCGGCGTGCGGGGTTCTGGGGCATGGTTCCTTCCGCGGGCGGACGGCGGGGTGGGGCGGGACGCGTCCGACCAGGATAACCAGGCGGGGCGGCCTCAGCCCCAGTCGACGGCCCGGGCGGTGCACAGCCGCTCCGCGTGCCCGGCCGCGTCGTCGGTGGAGGGCGAGGCGGCGGCGCGCAGGCGGAGGAAGAACTCCACGTTGCCGTCCTGGCCGGGCAGGCCCGAGCGGGCCACGCCGGTGGCCTCGAGCCCTGCGCGATGCGCCGCGGCCACCACGTCGGTCACCGCGCGCCGGCGCGCCGAGGGGTCCGTCACGACGCCGGTGCGCGGCAGCGCGGTCCGGCCCACCTCGAACTGGGGCTTCACCATGAGCAGCAGGTCGGCGTCGGGCGTGCACACGCCCGCGAGGGCTCCCACCACGAGGCGCAGGGAGATGAAGGAGAGGTCGGAGACGACGAGCTCGACCGGCCCTCCCGTGTGCGCGGCCGTGAGATCGCGGACGTTCAGCCCCTCATGCACGGTCACCCGCTCGTCCGCCCGGATCTCGGCCGCCAGCTGGTCGTGGCCGACGTCGACGGCCACCACGGGGGCGGCCCCGCGTTCGAGGAGCACCTGGGTGAAGCCGCCCGTGGAGGCCCCGGCGTCGAGGGCGCGGCGCCCGGCGACCGCCACGTCCGGGAAGGCCGCGAGGGCGCTCACGAGCTTGTGGGCGGCACGGGACACGTACCGCGGGCCGTCGTCCACGAGGGCGAGCTCGACGCCGGGCCCCACGGGCTGGGCGGGACGGCGCACCGGCGTCCCGTCCGCCAGGACCTGGCCGGCGCGGATCAGGGCGGCGGCGTCCGTGCGGGAACGGGCGAGGCCCCGGGCGGCCAGGACGACGTCGGCGCGTCCGACCTCAGGCATCGGCCCCGAGCGCCTCGAGGAGGGCGGAGAGGTCCGCGACGATCCACGTGGGGCGGTCCCCCGCGGGCGCCGCCTCGGCCGTCGCACGCGTGTCGATGCCCGTGAGGACGAGGACGGTGTCGAAGCCGGCGGCGTTGCCCCCGCGGATGTCCGTGTCCAAGCGGTCTCCCACCACGAGGGGACGGGAGAGGCCGAGCGCGCGGGCAGCGCTGCGGAACAGGTGCGGCTCGGGCTTTCCGGCGGCCACAGGGGACGTGCCCGTCGCGTGGCCGACCGCCGCCACGAGGGCGCCGTTGCCGGGGGCGACGCCCTCGGCCCGGGGGATGGACAGGTCGAGGTTGGTCGCCACCCACGCGGCGCCGGCGTTGACGGCGTAGGCCGCCTCCGCGAGGTCGGACCACGCGAGGGAGGGGTCGAAGCCCTGGATGACGGCATCCGGGTGCTCGGCCGCGGACTCCACGAGGGTGTGGCCGCGCTCGGCCACGACCTCCCGCAGGTACGGCGACCCGACGACGAGCACACGGCCGGCCTGCGACCCGAGCGTCTCCCCGAGCAGGTCGGCCCCCGCAACGGCGGAGCCGAAGACCTGGGACGGCTCGGCGGGGATGCCCAGCGCGGTGAGGTGCTCGGCGACCGCCTCGGGGGCGCGCGAGGCGTTGTTGGTGACGAACGCGACCGGGACACCCCGGTCCTGCAGGGTGGTCAGGGTCTCGACCGCACCCGGGATCGCGGCGCCGCCGGCGTAGACGACCCCGTCGAGGTCGCAGAGCAGGCCGTCGTGTCCGTGGAGCACACCGTGGGCCGTCATCGGGCGTCGCCCTCCGCCGCCGCACCGTCCTCCGAGGCCCGATCTGCCGCGGGGACCTCGGCCGAGGCGTCCGCCGGAGCGTCGAAGAGGGCCATCTGTTCCGGGTCGTGGTCGATGGCGACCGAGGGAGCGGTCTCGTCGGTGTCCGCGGCATCGGGCACCGACGCCTCCTCGTGGGGGCTCGCGGGGCGAGGAGGACGGTCCTCGCGGCGATCATCGGCGCGTCCGTGGCGGGCACCGCCCCGGTCGCCGGCCCGAGCACCCCGGTCGGGCTCCTCTGCCGGCTCCACCTCGATGTCCATGATCTCGGGCTCGGCGAACCCGCCGATGCCGAGCGCCTTCTCCGCCACACGGACGGAGCGCGCCCACAGGCGGGCCTCCTCGCGTCGGCCGAGGGCTGCCAGGACGTCGGCCTGCCGCTGGAAGAGGCGCGGAGAGAAGGGGTATCCGCGTCGGCGGTCCAGCTCGGGGATCTGGAGCGCGTCGTGGGCGCCCTGCAGGTCACCCAGGTCCTCGTGCACGCCGGAGACGACCATCACCAGCTCGACCCGGGCCTCACGGCTGAGCTCCGCGGGGTCGACCTCAGCGGCCAGCTGCAGCGCCTTGTCGAGACGGCCGAGGGCCCGCTCGCTGTCCACCTGCGCCGCGATGTGGGTGTCGTCGCCGGTCATGCGACGGTAGGTGCGGAACTCGCGCAGGGCGTCGCCGTACTCCCCCGCCGCGTAGGCGGTGAGCGCGACGGCCTCGCGGACGCGGGAGAGGCGGCCGCCCTTGCGGGACGCGGCGAGGGCGTGCTGGAACGCCAGGGCCGGATCGTCCTCGAGGTAGCGGCCGGCCATCACCAGGTGCTTGGCCACCCACTCCGCGGGGCGCTCGTCGAGGCCGCCGATCTCCTTGAGGGTGCCGCGGTCCAGCTCCTTGCCGGTCACATCGTGGTCGATGTCCGGGGAGCGCTCCTGGTCCACCCGGTTCGCGGCGCGCAGATCCCGGGGGTTGTGGGCCGGGCGCTGACGCTCGGCGTCCGGACGGCGGCGGTCCTCGAACGGACGTCCGCCGCGGGCGTCACGGTCGCCCTGCCGCCGGGCTCCCTGAGGGGCACCGTCCCGGCGCCGCTCCCCCGCGCCGCCGCGGCGATCGCCGAAGGAGGACCGCCGATCGCCCGCTGCCTCGTCGCGGCGACCGTCGCCACCCCGCGCGCGCCGCTCTCCGCCGCCGGCGTCGTCGCGACGACGGTCCCCGGAGAAGGCGCGACGCTGACCGCCCCCGGCGTCATCCCGGCGGCGGTCCCCGCGTCCCGCCCCTGCCTGGGGAGAGCGAGAACGCTGACCGCCGTCGGAGGAGCGCTCCGGACGCCCACGGCCTCCGGAGGGTCGATCGCGGCGATCGTCTCGGGGGGTCTCTCCGCGGGGGGTGCCGTCTGCCATGTGGTGTCCTCTCTCCCCGCCGCCCCGTGGAAAGGGACGAATCGGGCGGTGCTCAATCCGCGCTCGTCCTCGAGGTCCGAGGCAACGCGAGGTCTGTCGTCCAGCGTAGTGGTGCAGAAACAGAAAAAGGCCCTGCACACTCGGTGCAGGGCCTTTTCCCTCTTCAAAAGATGTCCGGCGGCGACCTACTCTCCCACAACCTCCCGGTTGCAGTACCATCGGCGCTGTGGGCCTTAGCTTCCGGGTTCGGAATGGAACCGGGCGTTTCCCCCACGCTATGACCGCCGTAACCCTAACCCCACCTACACACCCAAACAGGCGCAGCGGGAAACCATCGGGTCACACAACAGTGACACACTCTTCAATTCTCAACCCCACCCCCACAAGGGACAGGACCGGTTGCAATCAGACAACCGCACAGTGGACGCAAGCACCATCACCCCTCCCGCTTGAAGCAGCAGAAGGAACATGTGTGTAAAAGTCATCGGCCTATTAGTACTGGTCAGCTCCACGAGTCTTCAGTCCTCGCTTCCACATCCAGCCTATCAACCCAGTGTTCTCGCTGGGGGCCTCACACCCTCAAGGGGCAAGGAAATCTCATCTCG
>NZ_JAMYEH010000010.1:0-151913 GCF_033790745.1 Micrococcus sp. M4NT | reverse complement strand
CTGGGCTGGGCTGGGCTGGGCGGGGCTGGGCGGGGGCGGGGGTCAGCGGGTGAGGAACGCCTCGAGGCCCGCCAGGTCGTCCGTGTTGATGTGGTCGACGCCCGCGGCAAGCAGCTCGGCCCACAGGTTCTCGCGGGCCTCACCCGCGATGTCATTGGTGGCCCAGAAGCGCACGCGGTACCCCGCCGCGTGGGCCTGCTCCACATACGCGTGCAGGCGCTCCCGCTCTGCGGCAGGCATCTCCCCGATGCCCTGCCACGTGAAGAGCTTGGTCCAGTTGTGGCTCACGAGCGGCATGAAGTCCGCCGACCAGCCGGAGCCGAGGTCCTCCGCGCGGCCGTCGTAGAGGGAATGGCGGGTCTTCGCGGACTGCATCAGCTCCAGCGGGCGGTTGCCGCTGATGACGGCCTGCACGGCGCGCTCCTTGACGTGCCCGTTGTGCACCCGCGTGAACAGGTGGGAGTACTCCGCGAGCTCCTGCTCCACCGCGAGCCACGTGGCCGGGCCCTCGGACTTGATGTCGATCAGCAGCTGGAACACGCCGTCGTAGCCGGGGTAGAGGCGCTTGCCGTGGGGGGAGACGAGCTGGGACAGCGGCTCCAGGTAGGCCTCGCGGAGGGTGGGGGCGTCGGCGAGCTCCCAGGAGTCGTGGGCGACGAGCAGCTCGCCGTCGACGAGCCACACGTCGGCCTCCACGGACGTGAAGCCGTGGGACAGGGCGTCGAGCAGGGGGCGGTCGTGCTCGTAGTCGTTGTGGGCGTGGGCCTGCGGCAGCGGGGTGCCGAGTTCCACCAGCGGGGTGCGGCGCGCGGCGGAAGCGGGCTGCGCGACGGCGACGGCGGCCAGGGACGCGAGGGTGCCGGCAGTGAAGGAGCGGCGGGTGAGGGTCATGGTCGGGCCTCTCTCGAGCGGGACGCAGGCCCGAGCGGGCCGCGTTCCCGAGTGTGCGAGCCGACGGTGACGCCGACGTGAACGGCCGCCAGACGCCCGGGGAAGCGGCCGTGCACGCCGCCAGGGCCCCGTTCGCTCTCGGGTTCTGGGCGACGTGCTCACCGGTCACACGGTGGTGGGCGAGTCGCTCGTCGAGACTCGCCCAGAATCCGGGGGAGACTTCTGCCCATGGGACTCGACGCCGGCACGCTCACCATGGCCCTCGTCGTGCTGCTGGCCATCACGGTCGGCGGCGCGCTGCAGCGGATCAGCGGCATGGGCGTGGGCATGATCGCCGCGCCGACCCTCTCGATCCTGCTCGGCCCCGTGGCCGGCGTGACGATCTCCAACGTGGCGGCCGTGATGTCCGCGGCCATCCTCTTCGCACTCCTCCACAGGCACGTGGACTGGGCGCGCTTCGTCCGCCTGGCCCCCCTGCTGGTCTGCGGCTCGTTCCTCGGTGCCTGGGCGGTGCGCTCCCTCGAGCCGCACGCCCTGGAGATCCTGCTCGGCGCGTCCGTGCTGGTCGCGATCGCCGCCGCCCTCGGCCTCCAGAAGCGCTTCACCCTCACCGGCAACGGCGCGGTCTTCGCGTCGGGGGCGGTGGCCGGCTTCATGAACACGACGGCGGGCGTCGCCGGTCCCGCGCTCGCGGTCTACGCGGTGGCGGCCAAGTGGGATCAGAAGTCCTGGGCGGCCACCCTGCAGCCGATCTTCCTGCTGGCCAACCTCACCTCCCTCGCCACGAAGTCGCTGTTCGGCACGGCGGTGCCCCCCGACGTCGACGTGCCCGGACTCGTCTGGGCGGCCGCTATCATCGCCGGTCCCGTGGGGATCCTCCTCGGCTCCCGCGTCGCGCGGAGCGTGGACGCCTCGAAGGCGCGGACCCTGGCCGTCTGCCTGGCCGGCGTCGGGGGCACGGTGGCTCTGGTGCGGGGCCTGTCAGGGATCTGATCGGCGGCGCCGACGGTCGCCGCCGCTCCCACCTCCGGCTCGTTCCAGGGCCTGCTCCGCGCGTCAGGGCGAAGCGGTCGACGACGGTGCGGCCGACGTCGGGCCCTCCCCGGGGGCGACGGCGCTGCCGGCGCCGAACGCGAGGAGCGCGCTGACCAGGATCACGAGCGCGAGCATGGCGCCGAGGGCGGCCAGTGCAGCGGCCGCCGGGGAGGGCCGGCGCACGGACGAGGGGCTCACGCCGTCAGTGTGGCATGAGCCCCTCGGCCCGGGGGCCTGCAGGGTCAGCGCACGGTGGCGAAGCCGCCGGTCCAGCCGATCCTCTCGGCGGCGGCGAGTGTGAGCTGCAGGAAGCCGACGGCCTCGAGCTCGCGGGCGCGCTTCAGGGCGCCCGCGTCGATCGCGTTCAGGCCGCCCGAGGTCACGACGTCGGCCAGCGCGGACTTGGCGTCCGCGTCGTCACCGGCGATCAGCACGGTGGTGGTCTGGTCGCCGGTCCTCCCGGAGGAGAGGGCGGCGGCGAAGGTGGTGTTGAAGGCCTTGAGGACGCGTGCGTTCGGCAGGGCGTCGGCCACCTCGGCGGCGGCGGAGGAGTCCGCGGGCACCTGCAGGGAGTCGAAGGTGTCGAAGTCCAGCGGGTTGGTGATGTCCACGACGACCTTGCCCTCGAGGGCGGGGGCGTACGTCGTGATGACGTCGGAGAGGGCCGGGTAGGGCAGGGCCAGCACGACGATCTCGCCGGTGATGTCCGCGGCGGTGCCGTCGCGGCCGATGAGGGTGACGTCGTGACCGCCGCGGCGGGCGACCTCCGCGATCGCGGTGCCCATGGTGCCGTCGCCGATGATGCTCAGGGTGGTCATGAGGGGGTACCTCTTCCTTTCGGGGGGGTGAAGCGCTCCGGGTCAGTCGACCTGGAACGAGCGGATGTGGTTGCTGAACACGAACCGGTCGAACACGGTCCGGGCGCTCGAGGGGTCGTTCGCGGCGCCCATGGTGAGCAGCAGCGGCACGTAGTGGTCCGCCGTCGGGTGGGCGATGCGGGCGCCGGGCGCCTTGTCCAGGTAGCCCATGAGCGCGTCGACGTCGCCGGCGTGGGTCATCTCGGCGGCCCACGTGTCGAAGGCGTCCACGTGGCCGAAGAGGCGCGGGTCGCGCATGGCGGCGAACGAGTGCGTCATGAAGCCCGAGCCGATCACGAGCACGCCCTCCTCGCGCAGCCCCCTGAGCCTCTCGCCGAGCTGCAGCAGGGCCTTCGGGTCCTGCGAGGGCATGGACACCTGCACCACGGGCACGTCCGCGGCCGGGTACATGGCCATGAGCGGGATGTACGCGCCGTGGTCCAGGCCGCGGCCGGTCTGGTGCACGGAGCCGGGGCGGCCCTGGCCGAGCACGCCGGCCACGCGGGCGGCCACATCCGTGGCGTCCGGGGTGGCGTACCGCAGCTCGTAGTAGCGCGGGTGGAAGCCGCCGAAGTCGTAGACCAGCGGGGTGCCTGCCGTCGCCGAGGAGATCGCCACGGGTGCGTCCTCCCAGTGGGCGGAGACGATCACCACGGCCCGCGGCTTGGGCATGGACTGTGCCCAGTCGAACAGGTCCGCGAGCCACTGCGGCTCGTCGAGGGTGGGCGGCGCACCGTGGCTGACGAACAGCGTGGGCATGCGCCCGTCGCTGGGCTCCCAACGCCGCTGGGCGCGGGTCATCGGCAGGGCGCGGGCGAGCAGGTCGTCGTAGGCGCCGGCGGGGGTGGGCTGGGCCCAGGGATCCTGGATGGTGGCGGTCATGGTTACCTCCTGGACGACGACGGGGCGTGGTGCTTCATCCGTTAATGAACTGTAGGCCGCAGGCACTTCATAGTGCAAGTGATTGGTCCGTCGGCCGCGGGTACGATGGGCTGCATGGCGGATGACACGACACCCTGGCTGGACGACGAGGAACGGCGCGCGTTCCTCGCCCTGATGAGCGTGGTGCTGCGCCTGGACCCCACGCTGGACGCGCAGCTGCGCCGCGACGCCGGCCTCAGCCACTTCGAGTACTCGGTGCTCTCCCACCTCTCCGAGGCGCCCGAGGGGACACGGCGCATGGGGGAGCTGGCGCACCTCTCCGCCGGCTCCCTCCCACGGCTCTCCCAGGTGGTGACGCGTCTCGAGAAGCGCGGCCTCGTGCGCCGCAGCCCCGACCCTCGGGACGGGCGCGTCACGCTGGCGACCCTCACCGCCGAGGGGCGCGAGGTGGTGGTCGGCGCGGCGCCCGGCCACGTGGCGGAGGTCCGCCGCACCGTGCTGGACCCGCTCACCCGTGCGCAGGTGCGTCAGCTCGCCGTGATCGGGCGTCGCATCATGGGCGCGATCGACCCCGAGGACCGCTGCCTCGAGGAATGAGCCCGGCGTCTCGCCAGGGCCTCAGCCCAGCGCCTCGGGTACCGTCCCCCGCATGACCGCCGACCCCGATCCGACGCCCGAGCCGACCGTCCGCGCGTCCCCCGCTCCCGTGACCGTCCGCCCGGCCGTCCCCGGCGACGCCGCGGCCGTCGCGCGCGTGGCCGCCGCGACGTTCCCGGACGCGTGCCCGCCGACCACCACGCGGGAGGCGATGGACGAGCACATCGCCGCGCAGCTGAACGCGGACGTGATCGGTGGCTGGATCGCCTCGGCCGACCACGCGGTGGCCGTGGCCGAGGACACGGCCGGCCGCGTCGTGGGCTACGTGATGACGGAGCTCGCCCCGGCCGCCGAGCCGGCCGTGGCCGCCGTCGTCGGGGACGCGCCCGTCGGCTGCCTCTCCAAGCTGTACGTGCTCGCGGAGGCACGCGGCACGGGCGCGGCGGGCGCCCTCATGGCCGCCGGGCTGGACGCGATGCGGGCCCGCGGCCTGGCCTACGGCTGGCTCGGCACGAACGTGCACAACCACCGGGCCAACGCGTTCTACGAACGGATCGGCTTCCGGATCGTGGGGGAGCGCACCTTCCGCGTGGCCGGCCACGCCGAGACGGACTTCACCCGGCTCATCGCGCTCTGACCCGCTCCCGACGCCGCCTCCCCGACGTCGACCCACGACGTCCCGTCCCCGTCGCCCGCGCCGGGACGCGCGCCCGGGGTCCCGGGCGCGCGCCTCTCACTTCTCGAGCGCGGGGTGCAGGTCCTTCATGCGGAACCGCTGGCGTCTCCGGATCACGAGCACGTCCAGCACGACCAGCACCGCGCCGAGGGCCAGGAGCACGGCCATCGGGCCCCAGTAGTGGGAGTCCAGGCCGCCGGAGATCGCGTGCCGGAACGCCTCGATCGAGTAGCTCATCGGCATGAACGGGTGCAGCCAGCGGAAGAACCCGGGCAGCACCTGGGCCGGGTACGTGCCGCCCGTGGAGGCCAGCTGCAGGATCAGCAGGACCAGCAGGACCGCGGAACCGGGCGTGCCGAGGGCGGTCTGCACGAGGTGGGCGAACAGCGAGAACACCACCGCCACCACCGTGACCAGCAGGACCAGCCGCCACGGATGCACCGGGGCCATGCCCATCGGCAGAGTCGCCAGCAGCATGATCATCCCGCCCGCGGTGGCCACCAGCCCCACCGGCAGCCAGGCCGAGAGGGCGAGGGCGAGGGGATTGCGGCGGCCCGCGAGCATGCGTCCGCTGATGGGGCGCATGATGTTGAAGGCCGCGATGCCGAAGACCCAGAGGGCGATCGAGAAGAACATCGGCGCCATGCCGCGGCCGTAGACGTCGGCCGGGTTCTGCACGTCCATCGTCACGTCCACGGGGCGGGACATGACCAGGGCGGCGTCCTCGCCCTCGTCCTCGGAGAGCGCCGGGACCCGGTCGGCGCCGTCCTGGAGCTCCGTGGCGAGCGTGTGCGCGCCGTCGTCGAGGGATCCCAGGCCGTCCCGCAGCTGGCTCGAGCCGTCCTTGAGCTGGCCCAGGCCGGCGTCCAGGTCGCTGGCTCCGGTTCCGAGCTGGCCCAGTCCGTCGTCGAGGCTGCCGGCCCCGTCGGCCAGCTGGCCGACGCCGTCCGCGAGGCTCGCGGCGCCCGGGCTCAGCTGCGCCAGGCCGTCGTGCAGCGCGGTGGCGCCGTCCTGCGCCTGGCCGAGCCCGTCGTCGAGGGCGGTGGCGCCGTCGGAGAGCTGGGTGAGCCCGTCGGAGAACTTCCCGACGCCGTCGGCGAGGCTGTTCGCGCCATCATGGGCCGTGCCGAGTCCGTCGCTGAGCGTGCCCGCGCCCTCCTGCAGCTGTCCGATGCCGCCGTCGAGGGCGGTGGCGCCGTCGGAGAGCTGGGTGAGGCCGTCGGAGAACCTCCCGACGCCGTCGGCGAGGGTGTTCGCGCCCTCGCCGGCCTGCCCGATCCCCTCCTGCAGGGAGCCGGCACCGTCGGCGACGGCGTGGGCGCCGTCGTTGAGCCGGGTGATCTTGTCCTTCGCGTCGCCGGCCACGTCCTCCTGCACGGCGGACTGCACCCGATCGTTCGCCGCCGCCGACGTCTCGGCGATCTCGGCGGACCGGGCCTCGATGCGCGCGGAGCGCTCGGCGGCCGCGGCCAGGGTCTCGGCCAGCGCGGTGTAGCCGGGCTGGTCGGCGATCTCCGGGTTCTCCTCGGCGAGGGCGGCCAGCTGCTCCTGGGCCGTGCCGACGGCGCCCGAGACGCGGGTCTCCGCGGCCCCGGCAATCTCGTTCAGCCCTTGCACGTCCTGGTTCACGGCGGCCACGTCGGCCGCCACCGCGTCCTGGTTCTCGATCACGGTGTCGAGGCGGGGCGCCACGGTGTCGTAGAGCTCCTGGGTGCCCCCGGCCACCTGCCGCGCGCCGTCCGTGAGCTCGGCCGAGCCGGCGCCCAGCTCGTCGAGCCCGCCGGCCAGACTCTGCGCGCCCTCCCGGAGGGTGGGCACGTTGGCGTTCAGCTGGTCCGCGCCGTCCGCGAGCGCCGCGGAGCCCTCGCGGGCGGAGGCGAGGCCGTCCACGAGCCGGCTCGAGCCGTCGTCGAGCTGCGCCAGCCCGCCGGCCAGGCTCTGGGCGCCCTCGCGCAGGGCGGGAACGTTGGCGTTGAGCTGGCCGGCGCCGTCGGCGAGGGCGGCCGAGCCGTCCTTGGCCTGGGCCACGCCCTCGGCGAGCCGCGCGGAGCCCTCCTCGGCGGAGGCGGCCCCGCTGGCGACGCGGTCGGCGCCGTCCTTCGCGCTCCGGGCGCCGTCGGCGAGCTGGGCCGAGCCCTCCTTGGCCTGGGCGACGCCCTCCACGAGCCGGCCCGAGCCGTCCGTGGCCTGGGCGAGCCCGTCGTCAATGGACGTGGCCCCGTCGCGGGCCTGCTGGGCGCCGTCCGCCAGCTGGGCGGCTCCGTCGGCGGCCTGCACCATCCCGTCGCGCAGGGTGGCGATGTTGGAGAAGACGGCCTTGAAGTAGGCCTCGACGGCGGCCTGGTCCACCGAGTTCTCGATCTTGGACTGGCTCGAGGCGGTCACGGACCCGATCACGAAGCCGTTGGAGTCGTCCCGGCGCAGGGTGATCTGCGCCTGCTGCGGCGATCCGACGTCGTCGCTCGGGCTCACGAGGTCGGCGCTGAGGTCCTCCGGGATCTCGAGCACGAGGTAGTAGCGGCCCTCCCGCAGGCCCTCCTCGGCCTCTGCGCGCGTGGTCTCGTGCCAGTCGAACGCGCGGTCCTCCACGAGCTCGCGGGTGACGTCGGCGCCCGTGGTGAGGGTGCGGCCGTCGTACTCCACGGGCTGGTCCTCGTTCACGATCGCCACGGGGAGGCGGTCCATCCGGCCGTAGGGGTCCCAGTTGGCGGAGAGGTAGAGGGCACCGTAGATCGCGGGCACCAGGAGCACGAAGATCAGGGCGAGCAGGGGCAGCCCGGCGCGGAACCGGCGCAGCTCATAGCGGAACAGCATTCAGTCCTCCAGGGAGGGGGTCAGGGGGAGCACCACGGCGCCGCGGGGGACCGCGGAGGAGGTGAGGGCGCTGACGGCGAAGGGGTGTCCGAAGTCCCCGAGGGTCTCGAGGGCGGTGTAGACGCGGGCGAGCTGCGCGTCCGTGAGCGTGGCGTCGACGTCGTCGTAGGCCACGAGCCGGGCGGGGCGCAGGCACGCGAGCAGCGCGGTGAGGACCGTGCGCTCCGGTGCCGGGAGGTGCCCGACGGGGGTGCCGGGGTCGGCCTCGAAGCCGACGGCCTCGCTGAGCCGGGCGAACCGCGCGCGGCCGTCCCGGCGGCGGATGCCGTCCGTGAGGAGCCGCTCCTCGAGTGACTCGCGGACGGTGAGGGTGGACTCGAGCTCGACGAGGTCGCCGACGTGGGCCACGGCCGTGGCCTCGCGCAGGCGGTGCGCGTGGCGGACGCCGTCGATGCGGCCCAGGGTCAGCTCCCCGTCCACGCCCCGGAGCCGGCCCGTGAGGGCGAGGAGCAGGGCCGAGCGGCCCGAGCCCTGGGTGCCCAGGACGGCGAGCGGCGTGTGGGCGGGGAGGTCCAGGTCCACGGGCGCGAAGACGGTCCCGTTCCGGGTGCGCAGGGTCAGGCCGCGGGCCACGAGGTCGTGCTGGGCGGCGCGGGAGGCGACGCGCCGTGCCGGCGGGTCGAGGGGGGTGGGGGTCGCGGGGATCAGGGCGGGCTCCTTCGAGGGTGCTTTGCCGTGCTGCGCGGGCATCAGTACCATCGGTACTGGATTCATGCAGTATTCAATACCATCGGTACCGAAAGGGCAACATGGCCGTTCGACCCCGCAGCGCCGACGTGCGCGCCGACCTCCTGCACCACGCCGCCCGGGCGTTCGAGCACGAGGGGTACGTGAAGGCGTCGCTCGCCCGGATCGCGGCCGACGCCGGCTACACCAAGGGCGCGGTGTACTCGGGCTTCGGCGGCAAGCCGCAGCTGTTCGCGGAGGTGTGCGCCGCCGAGTTCGAGCGGATCACCACGGAGGCGATGCGCGGCGTGGCGGCGGCGCTGGTCGAAGAGGGGGTGGGCCGGGAGGAGCTGACGCGCCGGCTCGCCGAGGCCCTGGGGTCCACGGTCCTGAACGCCTCGGGCCAGTGGCCGGTGCTGCTCCACGAGTTCCAGGCCGTGGCCCTGCGCGACGACGTGGTGGGCGCCGAGTACGCGGCCTTCAGCGAGCGCCGGCGCGCCTTCCTCGTGGAGCTGCTCGAGAACCACGAGCGGTTCGCGAGCGCGGACCACGCGGAGCTGACGCGGATGGCCGCGCTCCTGCTGATGCTCGTCCACACCGTCGCGGTGGAACGCCACCTCCGCCCGGACGAGGTGGACCGCGAGACGGTGCTCACGAGCATCGAGACCGTCATCGAGGCCCTGCTGCCCTGAGGGCGGCCCCTCAGCCCAGGCGCTCGCCCCCCTCCACGGTGGCGGCGCTGCGCGGCGCGCGCCGGAATGGGGGATCATGTTCCCGGCGCGGACACGCTGTCCGCGTCGCACCGACCCTCAGGAGACCCCATGGCCACCACCGAGACCGAAGCCCGCTGGGACGCCGCCGCCGCCCCGTTCACCGCCCTCGTGCAGGCCGTGGCGGACTGGGACGCGCCCACCCCCTGCGACGGCTGGACTGCCGCGGACCTCCTGGACCACGTCGTCACCGCGGAGCGCGACTTCGCCGCCCGTCAGGGGCGCGAGGTCCCCGTGTTCGACGGCTCGCGCTCCCCGAGGCACCTCCAGTGGATCAAGCACGAGGCCGCCATGTCCGCCCTCGCGGGCGATCCGGAGTTCACGCAGCGGGCCATGGACACCGCGGTGGGCGCCATGACCGTGGGTGAGGCGCTGCTGCACTTCCACGTGTTCGACCTGATCGTGCACCGCTGGGACCTCGCCCGCTCGCAGGACGTGGACGAGCGGTTCACGGACGCGGAGATGGACCACGTGGAGGCCGCCCTCGAGAGCTTCGGCGAGCGGGCCTACACCCCGGGGATCCTCGGGGCCGCGATCCCCGTGGCCGACGGCGCCCCGCGCCAGGAGCGCCTGCTCGCCCGCCTCGGCCGCCGGGCCTGAGGCCGCGCGGGGGACGCGGGAGCCGGCGGTTCAGCGCGGCAGGGTCGCCTGGATCTCGGCCCAGAGCTCGGCCACGCGCCGCTCGATGTCCGCCACGATCTCCTGGAGGCGGTCCCAGTCGGCCTCGGCGGGGTCGCCCACCGGCCAGTCCCGGTGCACGGTGTGCGGGTGGACCTCGCACTCGTCGCCGCAGCCCATGGTGATGACGTAGTCGGCCGTCCGGAGGATCTCCTCGGTGACGGGCTTGGGGAACGTCTCCTCCGGGTCCGCGCCGTGCTCGGCCAGCAGCGGGGCCACGGTGCCGTGGACGTGCGCGGCGGGGCGGGACCCCGCGGAGTGCACCCGAACGGCGTCGCCGGCGTGCTCGGCCAGCAGGGCGGCGGCCAGCTGGGAGCGGCCGGCGTTCTGCACGCACACGAAGAGCACGCGCGGGGCCTGTGGGTCCACGAGCCCCTCCGCCTCGGCCAGGGCGTCCAGCCGGGAGGCCGCGAAGCGCACGGCCATCTTCTCCAGGTGCGGCCCCGTGGTGCCGGCACGCGCCAGGTCGGCCAGGGCGTCCTGCACGTGGCGCTCCACCGTCTCGGCGCCGAGCGTCTCCGCATAGCGGCGGCGCAGCTCGCCGAGGCCCGCGGTGAGCGGGTCGACGGCATCCGGGCCGCTGGGGGCGCCGCGTCCGGGGTCGGGGGCGGCAGGGCCGGGATCAGCGATCCGCATGGGGTGGCCTCCTCGTGTCCTGGGGGCGGGGAGAGGGTGCGTTCGCGGCCAGGGTATCGCGTCTGACCTGCGGGGCCATCAGCCGTCCTGCAGGTCGGAGACGGTCACGAGGGTGTAGCCCTGGGACTGGAGCCAGGTCACCACGGGGTCCACGGCCTCGATGGTCGTGGCGTGGATGTCGTGCATCAGGATGATCCCGCCGGGGGCGGCCTCCTTCTTCACGATCGCGAGCGTCTTGGCGGGGTCGTGGTGCTTCCAGTCGAGCGTGTCGACCGTCCACATGGCCTTGCGCATGCCGTGGGCCTCGATCGCCGTGGTGACCGTGGCGTTGTAGGCGCCGTAGGGCGGACGCATGACCGCCGGCCGCACCCCGGTCGCGTGCTCGATGGCCGTGCTGGCCTTCGAGAGCTCGGCGTCCAGGGCTGCCCGGCCCAGCGGCTTCAGGAGGGCGTGCGTGTACGTGTGGTTGCCCACCTCGTGGCCCGCGGCGCTGATCTTCTTCGCGGTGCCCGGGAACGCATCGACGGAGGAGCCGATCATGAAGAAGGACGCCCGGACGTCGTGACGGGCCAAGATCTCCAGCAGCCGGGCGTCGGTCGCGGGCTTGGGGCCGTCGTCGAACGTCAGGGCGATGCAGCGCTTGACCGAGCAGTCCGTCCTGCCCCTGCCCGCGGCCGGGGTGGAGGAGGACTTCTTCGTCGCGCTGGGGGCGGAGGGTGCCGTGGGCGTCGCACGGGGCGCGGCCTCGGAGCTGGACGCCGGTGCGGGGGTGACGGGGGGTGTCAGAGCCGGGGCGGACGACGTCGGCCCGGCCGTGACGGGGGCATGCGCCGCGTTCCACGCCTCCACGTCGGGCCGGGTCACGGCCGTGCGGACCGCCCGCCCGGCGTCGGAGAGCCACGGCTCGACGTCGGACGCCGGAAGCGTGATCGCGGGCGTGCCCGCGCTGCCGGCCAGGATCGTGTGCTCCGAGAAGCCGATCGCAAGGTCGCCCTCCGGCGTGAACCACGTGCGGACGTCCCCGTCGCGGAGCTGCTCCCACGCGGTGTCCGCGCTGGAGGGGCTCATCTCCCGCTCGGCGCCGGGGAGGGCGTCCACAGCCGCGCGCACGCGCTGCTCCAGGAGGCCGCGGCTGTCCGAGGACACCAGGTCCAGGGGCTCGACCACCGTGTCGGCGTCGGCGTCGAACCACGTGGTCCGCTCCTCGATGGAGTGGCCCGCACCCGCGAACTCCGTCACCGACGTCAGCACGCCCACGATGTCCCGGGACCCGCCCACCGCCTGCCACGAGCCGGAGAGCGAGGGGGGCGCCACGGAGACCTCGCTGCCCTCCGAGTCGGACCAGAACTGCTCGGCGCGCCGCTGCGCCTGATCGCGCAGGCGCGAGTTCAGGGGCTCGGCACCCGCGAGCTGCGGGACCACGAGGTGGGTGGCGCGGTGGTTGTCCGAGATCGTGCTCACGTCGAGGCCGGCGAACGGCATGCGGTCCAGGGTGGGGGTGCGGGGCCACTCCGGGGAGCCCTCCGTCGCGGTCGCGCCGGCCTCGGCCGCCGAGGGCGAGGAGGCAGGAGCGGAGGAGGCCGGCGCCGACGATGCGCCGGACGACGGCGCGGAGGACGCGGCCGGGCCGTCCGGGGACCCGCTCGAGCAGCCGGTCAGTGCCATCGCCGCGACGAGCGCGGCGGCGGCGAGCGGACGGAGACGGCGGGCGGGGCGGGACGAGAGCACCGGTCCAGGCTAAGCCTGAGACCGCGTCGCTCCTGCGGTCTTTCGGTCACGATCTGGCCACAGCTGTTCCACAGGTCTGCGGGATCGCCCGTCCGCGATGGTGCAGGTCACACGCGCGGGAGCAGCTCCCTGACGAGCGTCTCCACGCGCGCGCGGATCTCGTCGCGGATCGGGCGCACGGCCTCGACGCCCTGGCCGGCCGGGTCCTCGACCGCCCAGTCCTCGTAGCGCTTGCCGGGGAAGACGGGGCAGGTGTCCCCGCAGCCCATGGTGATCACCACGTCGGAGTCCTTCACGGCGTCCGTGGTGAGGACCTTCGGGGTGTTCGCGGCGATGTCGATCCCCACCTCCGCCATGGCGGCGACCGCGGCCGGGTTGACCTCCTCCTTCGGGGCGGAGCCCGCGGAGCGCACCTCGACCCGGCCCTCGGTCAGGTGCTCGAGCCAGCCGGCAGCCATCTGCGAGCGGCCCGCGTTGTGCACGCACACGAAGAGCACGGAGGGACGGTCCTCGGCGTCCTCGTCGTCATCCGTCGGCGTCGCCTGCCCGGTCAGCTCCGCGAACAGGGCGTGCACGCGCGCGTCGATGTCGTCGCGCACGAGGCGCATGCGCTCGGCGCCCTCGACGCCTCGCTCGGAGGGCTCGTCGGTGCGCCACGTCTCGATGCTCCCGGCCATGCCCTCCGCCGGCTCGACCTTCGCCTCGTCGCCCAGCACCACCACACGGTCCACGCGGGCCACGAGCGCGGGGTCGACGGGCTTGGGCGTGCCGTGGGACATGTCCGCGCCGACCTCGGCCACCGACTCGGCGGCGAGGGCGTTGACCTCCTCACCGGGGTGGGTGCCGGCGGAGTGCACCTCCACGGCGTCGCCGGCGAGGCGCTCCATGAGGGCGGCGGCCATCTGGGACTTGCCGCCGTTCTTCCTGCAGACGAACAGGACGGAGGGGCGGGCGGCGGCGGTCTGCTGATCGTTCACGGGGTTCTCCTGGAGAGGGTGGGAGGGAGGTGGGCGTCAGGGGCGGGCGGCGGCGTCGCGCTCGGTCGGCTCGGAGGCACTGCCGGACACGACGGGGCCGGGCACAGTGGGATCGTTCGGGAACAGGCGGCGGCCGAGCCACATCGAGACGTAGACGAGGGCCACGAGCACCGGCACCTCGATCAGCGGCCCGACGACGCCGGCGAGGGCCTGTCCGGAGGTGACGCCGAACGTGCCGATCGCCACGGCGATGGCCAGCTCGAAGTTGTTGCCGGAGGCCGTGAAGGCCACCGTGGTGGCGCGGGCGTAGTCGAGGCCCACGGCGCGGGCCAGCAGCAGGGAGCCCAGGAACATGATCACGAAGTAGGCCAACAGCGGCAGCGCGATCCGCGCGACGTCGAGGGGGCTCTCGACGATGGCCTGGCCCTGGAGGGCGAAGAGCAGCACGATCGTGAAGAGCAGGCCGTAGAGCGCCCACGGGCCGAGCTTCGGCAGGAACCGGTTCTCGTACCAGTCGCGCCCCTTGGCCCGTTCGCCCACCGTGCGGGTCAGGAAGCCGGCGAGCAGCGGGATGCCGAGGAAGACGAGCACGGAGAGGACGATCGCCCCGACGGAGAACTCGGCCGACGTCGTCGGGAGCCCGAGCCAGGCGGGGAGGACCTGGAGGTAGAACCAGCCGAGGACGCCGAAGGCGAGCACCTGGAAGACCGAGTTGATCGCCACGAGGACGGCGGCGGCCTCGCGGTCGCCGCACGCGAGGTCGTTCCAGATGAGCACCATGGCGATGCACCGGGCCAGGCCCACGATGATCAGGCCCGTGCGGTACTCGGGCAGGTCCGCCAGGAAGAGCCATGCGAGGCCGAACATGAGCGCGGGGCCCACGATCCAGTTGAGGAGCAGCGAGGTGGCCATGAGCCGGCGGTCCGCGGTGATGCGCCGCGTCTCGTCGTAGCGGACCTTGGCCAGCACGGGGTACATCATCACGAGCAGGCCGACGGCGATCGGCACGGAGACGTTGGCGATGGTGACCGACTCGAGGGCGTGGTCGAGGCCGGGGATGAGGTTGCCCAGCAGCAGGCCCAGGCCCATGGCCAGCAGGATCCACAGGGGGAGCCAGCGGTCCAGGAAGGACATCTCCTTGAGGACGGGATGGTGGTCGGCGGACGGGGTTCGGGCGGCGGGGGCGACGACGGGAGGGGTCATGTCAGCCTGTTCGGGTCGGTCCGGCGGGGGAGGGGAGCGGTGACGCGACGCGAGGGGTCGCGTCGACGCAGGGCATGTGGACGCGACGATCACAGATCGATGGACGTCAATGTGAGTAGCATGCTCGCATGAGCACCCCCCTGTCCACGCGTGAACCCCCGGGGTCTGGGCCCGACGCGGGCGCCCTGCCCGCCGACTGCTGCTCCCTCACCACGGCGCCCCTCTCGGCCGACGCGGCGTCACGGACCGCCGTCGTGTTCAAGGCCCTCGCGGACCCCATGCGCCTGCGCCTGCTCTCCCACGTGGCGGCGCAGGGCTGCGAGAACGTGTGCGCGTGTGACCTCACGGCGGAGCTCGGGATCGCGCAGTCCACGGTGAGCCATCACATGAGGCGCCTCGTGGACGCGGGGCTGCTCACGCGCGAGCAGCGCGGTCGCTGGGCGCACTACACCGTGGTCCCGGAGGCCTTCGAGCAGCTCCGGGGGGTGCTCGGCCTTGACTGAGGTGACGTCCTCGGACCACCGCCGCGCGGTCTGCGGCACCCTCGCGCCGGGCCGCTCGAACGCGCACGTCCTCCTCGAGGACGGCCGGACGGTGCGGGCCTGGATCTACGCGCTCGCCCCGGACGCGGTGCCGCCGGCGGGCTGACCCGCGTCGTCGGGGCCCTCGGCGACCTGCCGGTGCAGGTGCTCCATCCGGCAGTCCAGGTCCGCCGCCACGCGGGCGGCGGCCACGAGCTCCGTGGCGATGTCGGCGGGCACGTCCCCCTGGAACTTGTAGTTGATCTTGTGCTCGAGCGACGCCCAGAAGTCCATGGCGATCGTGCGGAACTGCATCTCCACGGTGACGCGGCGCGTGCCCGTGGAGAAGTGCACCGGCACCTCCACGAGGCAGTGCAGGCTGCGGTAGCCGCTGGGCTTGGGGGAGGCGATGTAGTCCTCCACCTCCACGAGGCGGATGTCCGGCTGCGAGGTGAAGTGGCGGAACACGCGGTAGACGTCCTCGGTGAAGCTGAGGATCACGCGCGCCCCCGCGATGTCCGTGACCGTGCGGCGCATGGCGTCCAGGTCCAGGGAGAGCCCGCGGTCGGCGGCCTTGCGCAGGATGGACTCGGGCGACTTGACCCGGGTGACGATGTGCTCGATCGGGTTGTGGTCGTGGGCCAGGGCGAACTCGTCCTGCAGGGTCTCCAGGCGCGTCTCCACCTGCACCAGGGCGGAGCGGTACTCGAGGTCGAACCGCTCGAAGTCCTCCCGCAGGGCGCCGAGGGCCCGCGTCATGGCCGGCGGCATCTGCGTCAACTGCGCGACGGGGGTGCGGCGCAGGGTCTCCAGGGCCGTCGCCGCTGAGGGCGCGCGCTCGGACGGCGACGGCGGGCGCTCCGGCGACGGCGGAGGCGTGCGGGGCTGATCCTCGGGCATGCCCCCGAGCGTAGAGCCGTCGCCTTGGAGGGCCCTGGGATCTCCACAGCCGCCGCCCGGGCCCCGTCAGGCCGTGTCCGGCGTGAACATCTTGCCCGGGTTGAGGATCCCGTGCGGGTCGAAGACGGCCTTGATCCGCTGCTGCAGCGCGTGCTGGGCCTCCCCGAGCTCGTCCTTCAGGAACGCCCGCTTGAGCAGGCCCACGCCGTGCTCTCCGGTCAGGGTGCCGCCCAGCTCCAGTCCGGCGGCGAACAGCTCGCCCGCCGCCTCCCACACGGCCTCCGGGATCGCGGTGCCGGCCTCGCCGCCCACCTCGCCCGCCGAGCCGAACACCAGCACCGGGTGCAGGTTTCCGTCCCCGGCGTGGGCCGACGTCGGGATGGCGACGCCCGTGCGCGCCTCGATCTCCCGGATCCGCGCGAACATCTCCGCCATGCGGCTGCGCGGCACCGCGACGTCCTCCACGAGCGGGGTGCCGAGCGCCTCGAGGGCGGGGAACGCGCTGCGGCGCAGGGCCATGAGCGCCTCCGCCTCCCTGGGGTCCGCGGTGGCGGTCACCGCGCCGCCGGCCGCCTCCATCAGGGCCGCCATCGCGGCGCCGTCCTCGGCCGCCCCCGCGCCGTCGGCCTGCACCAGCAGGAACGCGCCGCGCTCGGGCAGCACCGCGCCCAGCTCCGGGCCGACGTACGCGCGCACCGCCGCGAGCGTGGCCTCGTCCATGAGCTCCATCAGGGCCGGCACGTGGCCCGCGCCCGTGACGGACTGGGCGGCGGCCGCGGCGGCGACGACGTCGGAGAAGAACCCGCCCAGGGTCACCTGGGCGCCCCGCACGAGCGGGCGCAGCGCGAGCGTGGCGCCCACGATCACGCCGAGGGTGCCCTCCGAGCCGATCAGCAGGGCGGTGAGGTCGTAGCCCGTGACGCCCTTGACCGTGCGGTGGCCGAGGCGCAGGAGCGTGCCGTCGGCGAGCACCACGTCCAGCCCCAGCACCGCCTCACGCGTGACGCCGTACTTGGCGCACAGCAGCCCGCCCGCGTTCATCGCGATGTTGCCGCCCACGGTGGAGATGTCCTTCGAGGCCGGGTCGGGCGCCCACCACAGCCCGTGCTCGGCCAGGCGCGCGTTGAGCGCGCCGTTGAGGATCCCGGGCTCGACGACGGCGACGCGGTCTGAGGGGGAGACCTCGAGGATCCGGTCCATCGCCCTGACGTCCAGCACGATCTCGCCCGCCCCGGCGACGGCGCCCCCGGCCAGCCCCGTGCCTGCCCCGCGGGTCACGAGCGGGGTCCGCGTGGCGTGGGCGATCCGGCACGCGGCCTGCACGTCCTCCACGCGGCCGGCGCGCACCACGGCCAGCGGAGCGGCAGGGGAGCGGTGGCCGGAGCGGTCGGTGCGGGCGGCCTCGAGGGCCTCCGCCGCGGTGTCCACGCGGCCGGGCAGCTCCCGCTCGAGCAGGGCGAGCACGTCGGGGGTCGTCGTCATGGCCCCCAGTGTCCCCGATCACGTCGGCCCCCGCGCGCCGGTGACGCCGGGCCGCGACGGTACCGCGGTCCCTAGACTGGCGGCCATGACCTCCCCGGACCCCTCCCCGGCCCTCGACCGCGCCCGCGTGCAGGTGGTGACCCTGCGGCCGGACGCGCTGCGCGGGAGCACCGTGCGCCGGGTGGCGTCCGTCCTCGCCGAGTCCTTCCTCACCGACCCCTACACGGTCTCCTTCCTCCCCGCGGCCCGGAGGGTCGAGCGGCTCACCCGCAAGTTCTCCGGTGCGGTGCGGGACGCCCTGTCTCCCGGGCCCGACGGGCGGGTGCCCGGCGCGGTCGACGTCGCCGTGGACCCCGCGGACGGCACGGTCCTCGCCGCCGCCCTGTGGGGGGCGCCGGACGCGCCGCGCGGCACCACCGTGCCGGCCGCCGTCGCCTCCGTGCCCGGCCTGCTGCGCGTGCACGGCGCCCACGCGCTGGACATGGCGCTCACCGTGGCCGCGTGCGAGCGCGCCCGCCCGACGGTCCCGCACTGGTACCTCGCGGACCTCGGGACCCTTCCCGCGGCCCGCGGCCGGGGCGCGGCGAGCGCCCTCGTGCGCCACCGGCAGCGGCGCGCGGACGGCACCGGGATCTACCTCGAGTCCTCCACCCGGGCCAACGTGCCGTTCTACGCGCGCCTCGGGTTCGCCGAGATCGGGCCCGTGCGGGCGTTCGGCACCGAGGACCTCACCGGCATGTGGTGGGAGGCCCGCTGATGCGTCACCCGATCCAGGACTACCTGCGCTCCCTCCACGACTCCCTCCGGGACTCCAACGAGGGCCAGCTCGCGCAGTACATCCCCACGCTGGCCTCCGCGGACCCGGACCGGCTGGGCATCGCCCTCGCCACCGTCACCGGGCACCTCTACTCCGCCGGAGACGACGAGACGGAGTTCACCATCCAGTCCGTCTCCAAGCCGTTCGGGTACGCGGCCGCCCTCATGGACCGCGGCCGCGCCGAGGTGGACGCCCGCGTGGCCCTGAACCCCTCCGGGGAGGCGTTCAACGAGCTCTCCCTCGAGGCGGAGTCCCACCGCCCGGACAACGCCATGATCAACGCCGGCGCCATCGCCGTGCACCAGCTCCTCGTGGGGCCGGACGCGCGCCCGCAGGAGCGGATCGACCGGCTCGTCTCCCTGCTCTCCGCGCTCGCCGGCCGGCCGCTGCGGGTGGACCAGGAGTCCTACGAGGCCGAGCTGGCCACCGCGGACCGCAACCTCTCCCTCGGCCACATGATGCGCAGCCACGGCATCATCCAGGACCGTGCCGAGGACGTCGTCGCCGGGTACATCGCGCAGTGCTCCGTCCTCGTGACCGCCCGCGACCTCGCCCTCATGGGCGCGTGCCTCGCCGCGGGCGGCCTCCACCCGCTCACCGGCGAGCGGGTCATCGCGGCGCGCGTGGCCCGCCAGGTCCTCTCCGTCATGAGCTCCTCCGGGATGTACGACGACGCCGGGCAGTGGCTCGTGGACGTGGGGATCCCGGCGAAGTCCGGCGTGGCCGGGGGCGTGCTCGGCGCCCTGCCCGGACAGGTGGGGATCGGCGTGTTCTCCCCCCGCCTGGACGCCCACGGCAGCTCGCTGCGCGGCGTGCGGGTGTGCCGCCGCATGTCCGAGGACCTGAACCTGCACATCATGGAGGCCGACGCCCTGGGCGGCACCGTGGTGCGCCACGTCAGCCGCGAGGGCGCCACCGTGCGCCTGCACCTGCAGGGCGTCATCCGCTTCGGCGGCGCGGACGCCGTGGTCTCGGCGCTCGCGGACCTCGGCACGGGCGAGCGCCGGCAGCGGGCCTGGTCCTGGGACGGGGATGAGCACCCGGATGTGGCGGCGTGCACCGCCGTCGGCCGGGGCGCCCTGGAGGACGCGGTGGCGGCCGGCGAGGAGGACGGGGCCATCGAGGAGGTCGTGCTGAACCTCGAGCGGGTGGACCGGGTGACCGAGGTGGGGCGGCGGCTCATGGCGGAGGGCGTGCACCGCCTCGAGGCCGACGGCGTCCGCGTGCGGATCGACGATCCGGACGGGGTCCTCGCCGAGGTCTGAGGGCGGGGTGCGCGCGGGGGCGGGCGCCCCCGCGCGTGCGTTCTTCCTCTCGACGACTTCCGTTCATCTTCCATTCATGCAACACTGGGGGATTCCTCCGTCCCGCCACCGCGTTCTCGTGCGAGGTCCCCCATGCCCCTTCCCACCCCCCGCGTCAGCCTGCCCTCCTCCCTGCACCGCCTGCGTCGTCATCGCCGCACGGCGGCCGTCGCGCCGCGCCCGGTCGCGCGTCTGGCGTGGTGGAGCGCCGGCGTGCTGCCCGCCGTCGGGTGCCTCACCTCGTTCTCCATCGGGGCCAGGAAGGCGACCATGGTCATCCCGGGCGTGGGCTACCAGGGCGGCTTCTCCGCCGGGTGGGCGCACGCCCTGAACCAGCCGGCCTACTTCACATGGCTGTCCAACGCGCTCGTGGCCGGCACCTCCCTGACGCTCGCGGCGCGGGACACGGCGCCGACGTCGGACGCGTTCTGGGCCCTGCGCACCGCGGGGCTGGGCTCCGTGATGGTCACGGGCATCGTGTACAACGCCGTGCTGCGCGGCCACGAGGAGGACACCGCGCTCTACCGCGTCAACGACACGCTGCAGCACGTGGTGAACCCCGTGCTCGCCCCCGCCGTGTGGGCGCTCTTCGACCCCCGTGGGCAGATCACGCACCGCCGGGCCGGCCTCGCCTCCGTGATCCCCCTGCTGTGGGCCGCCATGACCATGACGCGCGGGCGGCGGATCGACTGGTACCCCTATCCGTTCCTGGACGTGCCGCGCCTCGGCTCCCGCACCGTCGGGCTCGTGCTGGTGGGGATCCTCACCGGCTTCACCGGCTTCATGGGGATGCTCGGCGACCTCGACCGGCGCCTCACGCCGGCCTGAGCGGTGCGTCACGCCCTCCGTGCCGCCGCCCACTCGTGGTGCAGGAGCCCCATGACGTGGCAGTCCACCCAGCGCCCGTCCAGCAGCAGGGCCTCGCGGAGCGTCCCCTCGAGCACGAAGCCCAGCTTCCTGTAGACGTGGACCGCGCGTGGGTTGTGGGCGTACACCTCGAGGCCCACCCGGTGCAGTCCCACGGTGCCGAACGCGTGGTCCAGGACGAGGCGCAGCGCCCGCGTCCCGATCCCGCAGTCCCGCTCCCGGGCGAGCCACAGGCGCATCCCGCACGCCCGGTTCTCCGCGTCCAGGCCCAGCAGGAGGACCTCGCCCACCACCGCGCCGTCCACCTCGATGGCCCAGACCGCGCGGTCCTCAGCCCCCGCCCAGCGGTCGTAGACCGCCCTCAGCTGGGCGGGGCTCAGGTCCGGCTCGGCCTCGCCGCGGGCCAGCGCCTCGGCCTCGGCCGTGGAGGAGACGGAGCCGGTGAGCACCTGCACCTCGACGTCCCGCATGAGCGCGCCGAGGCCGCGCGCGTGGCGGCCGTCGGCGGCGCGGAGGGCGAGTTCGCCATCGGCCAGCTCGGGGACCTCGCAGAGCGAGGGCCCGCCCTCCGGAGCGCCCTGGCGCACCCGCGTCAGCCCTGGAGGCGGCGCAGCTCCACGGGCTGCCCGCACGCGAAGGAGGCCTCGGCGGCGTAGGTGCGGGCACCGGCGTCGTCCGGGGCCTCGACGATCCAGAACCCGCCCATCTGCAGGTCTCCCCGGGCGAGGGTGCCGCCGCGCACCTCGGCCGCGGTGCTCGCCTTCTCCGGCCCCTCCGCGGCGGTGGCGTCGACCACGAGCGCCTCCTCCGGGGGCATCAGGCCGCCCGCGCCCACGAAGGCGCCGGCGTTCTGGAGCATGGCGTTGTAGGCGCTGACGCGCTCGTGCGCGATCTGCATCTCCTCGGGGGACTGGTACGCGGCGCCGGTGGCGTGGATGCCCGGCGCGTGCCACACGGTGATCAGGTACTGGCCCATGCGCCCATTCGGGCACACGGGGCGGGGCGCGTCAAGGGCCTCAGGCCGCCTCGACCGCCTCGGTGATCGGGGTGTCGCCGTCCACGAACTCGATCCGCGTGCGCACCGTGGACGGGTCCTCGAGCACGGCCGCGATCACGCGGGCCACGTTCCCACGGGAGACCTCGCCCCTCGGGGCGTCCGGGGCGTCGAGGTCCGGGTCCACCGTGATGCGGCCGGTGGGCTCCACGAGGGTGAGCGCGGCGGGGCCGAGGATGGTCCAGTCCAGATCGGTCTCCTGCAGCGCGGCGTCCGCCTCGGCCTTCGCCTGGGCGTAGGGGAAGAAGTCGTCGTCCTCGGGCAGGCCGTGCTCCAGCGAGGCGCCGAGGTAGGAGACCATCACGTAGCGCCGCACGCCCGCGGCCTCGGCGGCGCGCATGCTCGCGACGGCGGCGTCGTGGTCCACGGCGCGGGTGCGCTCGGGGGAGCCGCCGCCGGCGCCGGCGGAGAAGACGATCGCGTCCTGCCCCCGGAAGGCCTCGGTGAGCTCGTCCACGCCCGCGTGCTCGATGTCCAGCACGAGGGGAATGGCCCCGGCCTGCTTGACGTCGGCGCTCTGGGCGGCGTCGCGGATGGCTGAGGTGACGGTGTGGCCGGCGGCGGCGAGCAGCGGGGCGGCCAGCAGGGCCACCTTGCCGTGGCCGCCGAGGATGAGCACGTTCGACATGAGGTTCTCCTTCGTTCCTGCATCGGATGGGTCTGGAGCCCACGCTAGGCCTGGCGGGTGCGGGCCCGGCAAGGATTCAGCCCTCGGCCGGACTGCGGTGTGCGGGGTGCCCTGCCGTCGTCGCATCCCACACGCCCAGCCATGCGCCACCGCCCGGCGCCGCGCCCCGGTGTCCGCCCCGCGCGCTACCGTGGTGGGGTGAGCGATCCCACCACCCCCGCCCCGCGCCCTGCCGACGGCCGCACCCCGGACCACGGGGAGCGCGTCTCCTCGATGTTCGACTCGATCGCCGGGCGCTACGACCTCATGAACACCGTGATGACGTGGGGCCAGGAGCCCCGCCTCGTGAGGCGCACCGTGGCCCGGGCCAACGTGCCCCAGGGTGGACGCGTGCTGGACCTGGCCACGGGCACGGGCGACATCGCCCTGGAGGTCCTGCGCCAGCATCCGGACGCCACCGTGGTGGGCGCGGACTTCGCCCCCGAGATGATGGAGGTCGGCCGGGCCCGCCCGGGCGGCGGCCGCGTGGAGTGGGTCGAGGCCGACGCGATGGACCTCCCCTTCGAGGACGACTCCTTCGACTCCCTCACCCACGGCTACCTGCTGCGCAATGTGGCGGACATCCCCGCCACCCTGGCCGAGCAGTTCCGTGTGCTGCGGCCCGGCGGCTGGATGGCGGCCCTGGAGACCTCACCGGCGCCGGAGAACATCGTCAAGCCGTTCTCCTCCCTCTACATCCACCGGGTCATGCCCCTGGTGGCGCGCGCGATCACCAAGACCCCGGAGGCCTACCAGTACCTCTCCAGCTCCACCGCCGCGTTCAAGACCCCCGAGCAGCTCGCGGACCTGTTCGCCGAGGCGGGATTCGTGAACATCGGCCACCGGCTGCACATGTTCGGCACGCTCGCCATCCACTGGGCCATGAAGCCGTCGGCCTGACCTCGTCCTGGGCCTCACCTCGGCCCTCCCGGCCGCCCGCCCCGGGGCGGGCTGTGCCAAGGGCCACGGTGTGCCCGGCGGTCTGGATCCGCGACCCGGCCGTAGGATTAACACAGAAACCTTTCGGCCGCCGTCGCCGTCCGCTCGACCACCCACCCGTCCGCCCCTCCCTGATCACCCGTGAGGACCGCCCCGTGAGCTCCGCCCAGAACCCCGCCGCACCCATGTCGATGGCCGCGCTGCGTGAGGTGCTCCCCCAGCTGTCCCACCCGGACGGCGCCCCCGTGCGCGTCCTCGTCGTCGACGACGAGCCGATGATCGCGGACCTCCTCGCCATGGGCTTCGGGCTGTGCGGCTGGGAGGTGAAGACGGCCCACGACGGCGAGACCGCCGTCGAGCTGGGCGTCCACCACCAGCCGGACCTGGTGATGCTCGACGTGATGCTCCCCGACATGGACGGCCTGGAGGTGCTGCGCCGCCTGCGCGCGCACTGGGCCGAGGTGCCCGCCATGTTCCTCACCGCCAAGGACGCCCCCGAGGACAGGATCTCCGGCCTCGCCGCGGGCGGCGACGACTACGTGACCAAGCCCTTCTCCATGGAGGAGGTGCTGATCCGCGCCCACCGCCTCGTGCAGCGCGCAGGGCTCGTGGAGGCCGGCGCCGAAGTCCTCGTGGTGGGCGATCTGGTGATGAACACCCGCACCCACGAGGTGACCCGCGGCGGCGACCTCATCGAGCTGACCGCCACGCAGTACAACCTGCTGCGGCACCTGATGTCCAACGTGCGCACCGTGCTCTCCAAGGAGCGGCTGCTCCAGGAGGTCTGGGGCTACGACTTCGGCGGCCGCGCGAACATCGTGGAGCTGTACATCTCCTACCTGCGCAAGAAGATCGACGCCGGCCGCGAGCCCATGATCCACACCGTCCGCGGCGCCGGGTATGTCATCCGCCCTGCCGCCTGAGGCGGCGGTCCCCTCGGACCAGGGGAGCGGCCCGAGGGGTGGGCGCTCGATGCTCCGGGGTCGCCGCCGCTCCGTCGCGACGCGCCTCCTCCTGGGGCTGCTGGCCATCCTGCTCGTCACCATGAGCATCTGGACCGCGTACATCATGCTCGCCGCCCAGGGCATGGTGGACCGCCAGCTGGCCACCTCCCTCTCCGCCGCGTGGGAGCGCGCGGCCACCCAGGTCTACGCCGCCGAGCCGGTCCCGCCGGTGGTCGGCGCCCCGGCGTCATCAGGGGCGAACGGCGCCGACGGCCCAGGGCGACACCGGCCGGGCAGCCTCGCCCAGCCGGTGGGGACCCTGGTGGGCACCGTCTCCCGCGCGGAGCTGGCGGATCACGCCGGCTCGGCTCTCGAGGCCGCCGTGCTCGAGCCCTCGGGCCACCCGCGCACGCTCACGAGCGAGGAGCGCCACGACGTGGTGCACGCGGTGCAGGGCCTCGCCCAGGGGGAGCAGGTGTCCGCGGACGTCGGAGGGGTCGCCTACGAGCTCCAGGCCGGCGGCCTGGAGCCTACGGCCCCCTGGCTGGCAGGCGACAAGGTGCTGGTGGTGGGCCTGCCCACCCAGGAGCTGGTGGAGGGACGGCGCGACGGCGTGGCGCTGACGCTGGCAGGCGCCGCCCTGATGGTGGCGGCCACCGGCGCGCTCGCCTCGTGGTGGATCCGGCGCACCCTGCGCCCGCTGGGCGAGGTGGCGCAGGTGGCCGCCGACGTCGCCCGCATGGACCTGGCCGGCGGCGGCGTGGACCTCGCGCGCGCCCGCCTCCCGCGCCGCGCCCTCGAGGGCGCGGACGAGGTGGCCGTGGTGGGCCGGGCGATGGACCGGCTCGTCGGCGCCGTGGACTCCGCCCTGGAGCGGCGGCTCCGCGAGGAGCAGGAGCTGCGCCGGTTCGTGGCGGACGCCTCCCATGAGCTGCGCACCCCGCTCGCCTCGGTGCGCGGGTACGCGGAGATGCTCGCGCTCACGGAGGACCTCTCGGAGGGCGGGCGGCGATCCCTGGCCCGCGTGCTCGACCAGGCCGACCGCATGACAGACCTCGTGGACGGCATGCTCGTGCTCGCGCGCCTGGAGGCCGCACACCGCGGCCGTGCACTCGGACTGGATGCTTTCGACGGCGACGGCGACGGCGACGACTGCGCCGTGGACGTCTGCGAGGCGGTGCTGGACGCCGTGATGGATGCGCGCGCCGCGTGGCCGGACCACCGGTGGGAGGTCGAGGTGCCCGACCTGGACGGGTCCCCCTGCGGGGTGCCCGGCGACCGGGACCGACTGAGCCGGATCGTGGGGAACCTCCTCTCCAACGCCGGCCGGCACACCCCTGCGGGCACCACCGTCGCGGTCTCCCTGGCCCCCGCAGCCCTCCCCGTGAGCGGCGCGCCCGCCATGCGCGTCCGGGTGGAGGATGACGGCGGGGGCATCCCCCCGGAGATCCGTCCGGGGCTCTTCGACCGCTTCGTGCGCTGCGGGGGCCCCCTCGCGGGCGGGGAGCACTCCAGCGGCCTCGGCCTGCCCATCGTGCGGGCCGCCGCCCGTGGCCTCGGCGGGGATGTGACCGCCGGATCCGGGGAGGGCCGGACCCGGTTCGACGTGGTCCTTCCCCGCGTGTCGACGGGGGATTCCGGGGGTCCCTGTGACGGGAATCGCCTTTGACGGCAGGGGATGAGGAGTTGACGGACCCCCCTGATCGCCTGTTTATGGTGTGTTCATAGTGATCGAAACGGGGTCACATCCGGGGGACCGCCCCGGGTCTGGACCCCACGTGCTGGAGCGGCGAACGACCGCCTCCGGTGAGAGGAGATTCACCATGGAGTTCCGTAAGACCGCCACCGCCCTGACCCTCAGCGCCGCCGTCCTGACCGGTGCCGCCGCTCCGGCCGCCATGGCCAGCAGCACCGCCCCCGCCTCGGCCTCCACGTCGGCCCCCGCCTCTTCCTCGGCTCCCGCCGAGCAGGAGGAGAAGAAGGACGACAACGGCAACATGGGCCTCTGGGGCCTCGCCGGTCTCCTGGGTCTCGCCGGTCTGCTCGGCCGCAACAAGAAGCACACCGAGACCGTGCGCCCCGCGCACACCGAGACGGTGCGTCCGGCCCACACCGAGACCCACCGCGTCGACACCGACGACGTGCGTCACACCGCCGGCAACGCCAACACCACGCTGAACACCAAGCGTCCCGGTTCGGACGACCTCCGCTGATCCTCGGATCCGCTGACGCTCCGAGGCCTTAGGCCTCGAGCACACTAGGCCGCCGGGGCCGCGCGCGACACCGTCTCAGAGAGACGGTCGAGCGCCGCGGTTCCGGCGGCCCATCTGTGCCAGTAGAGGGGCACCTCGGCCGTGCCCAGCTCGGGGATGCTCTCCAGCTCCGGGTGCGTCCCCGCCAGCACGCTCGCCGGGACCTGCGCCGCCGGCAGCATGCCCCACCCCAGCCCGCTCTCCACCGCGCCCAGGTAGGCCTGTACCGAGGGCAGCAGATGGTGCGGCGGCGTGGGGGTCGGTCCGCCGCCCCGCACGGCCCGGTGCAGCACCGTGCGCTGCAGTCCGTCGCGCGGCCCGAAGTCCAGGAGCGGCAGGCTCCCCACGTCCACCCGACCCCGCGCGTCCCGATGCCGGTCCAGCAGCACCGAGGCCGCCACCGCGTGGTAGCGCATCGCGCCGATCCGGGTCACCGTGCAGCCCGAGACCGGCTCCGGCCGGTCCGTCACCGCCGCCACGGCCGTCCCGTCCCGCAGCAGCTCCACCGTGTGCTGCTGGTCCTCGCTGTAGAGGTGGAGCACCACGTCGTCCCAGGTGGCCGCCTCCCGGATGATCGGACGCCACCACGTGTCGAGCGAGTCCGCGTTGACCGCCACCGCCAGCGTCGTGCGGCCGCCGGGCGCGTGCCCGAGCGCGGCGAGGGCCTCGTCCTCGAGGGCCAGGGTCTGCCGCGCGAGCCGCAGCATCCGCTCCCCGGCCGCCGTCGGACGCACCGGGACCGTGCGCGTGAGCAGCACCTGCCCCACCCGTCGCTCGAGGGTCTTCACGCGCTGGGAGAAAGCCGAGCCGGAGATGCGCAGGTCGTCGGCGGCGGCGTCGAAGGTGCCGTGGTCGACGGCGGCGGCGAGGGCGCGCAGGTGCTCGGAGTTCACCCTCCCGAGGGTACGCGCTGCGATGAAGGAAGGCTTCAGATCATGAAGAACATTGCGCTGGAACGGACGGGCGCCGCCGTCTAGCGTCACCACCCGTGACCATCTTCACCACCGGCCTCCTCACCATCCTCGCCCTCGTCGTCGCCATCGGCGCCCAGACGCTCTTCCTGCTGCGTCAGGTGGTGCGCCGGGACCGGGCGTGGACGGCGCTCGCCGTGTGCTTCGTCTCCGACGCGGCCCTGCTCATCGCCGGCACCGCCGGCATCGGCGTGGTGGCCGAGCGCCATCCGTGGATCGTCACCTCCCTCACCGTGGGCGGGGTCGCGTACCTCCTCTTCTTCGCCGCCTCGTCGTTCCGCTCTGCCCTGCGTGGGGCGCGGACCCTCACCTCCGCGGCCGCCGAGGCCGACGGGCCGATCCCGGACGCGGTGGACCTCGCCACGCTCACCGGTGAGCTGCCCCTGATCGACCCGCGCACCGGCCGGGTGGCCGGGGGCGCGGGCGGTGCGGGATCCGGCGGTGGGCGCGTCGACGTCGCCGCGCTCCCCACCGGCGGCGCCGTGGCCGTGAAGACGCGCGTGACCCCGCGCCGCGCGGCCCACGGCCCGGTGCAGAGCCCCCTGCGACGCGTCGTCCTGCTCGCCCTCTCCGTCTCCCTGCTCAACCCGCACGCGATCCTCGACACCGTGGTGATGATGGGCACCTTCGCGCAGACCTACGGCGAGGCGAAGTGGGTGTATGCCGCCGGCGCGGTCACCGGTTCGGCCCTGTGGTTCCTCGTGCTCGGCTGGGGCGGCACGCGGCTGGCTCCGTACATGGACTCCCCGCGCACGTGGCGGATCGTGGACGCCGTGGTCGGCGTGGTCATGCTGGGAATCGCCGCGAAGATCGCGCTGACGCTCTTCTGACGGGCGACCAGGCATGATGGGGGCATGAGCGACCCCTCCTCCGCCGTCCCCGCGGCGGCCGAGCAGATCCGCGTGGCCGCCGTCGTGATGGCCCGCCCGGACCGCCGGGTGCTCACCGTGCGCAAGGCCGGCACCGCCATGTTCATGTTCCCCGGCGGCAAGCACTTCCCCGGCGAGGCGGCCGTGGACACCGCGGTGCGCGAGGTGGCCGAGGAGACCGGTCTCCGCCTGGGCCGCGAGGAGCTCACCCACCTCGGCGCGTGGGACACCGCCGCCGCCAACGAGCCCGACGCGCGCCTGCACTCCGAGGTCTTCGCCCTCTGGCGGCCCATCGCCCGGCACGAGGTCCCCGCCCCCACGGACGAGATCGTCCAGCTCCACTGGATGGACCCCGCCGCGCCCGCCGCCCCTGCGGGGTACGCCGTGGCCCCGCTGCTGGTGCCGGTGCTGGCCGCCGTCGCCGCGGCGCCAATGTTCTGAGCGGGACGGTCGGAGTTCGGCACGGACGACGTCCGGCCGTACCTCGGACCGCGCGACGGTGTCCGGGGGCGCCACTACCCTGAACGGGTGACATCCCTGCTGCGCATCCTGCGCTTCGCGCCCCAGCTGAACCCGCTCTACCTCGGCATCGCCGTCAGCTCCGTGCTGGCCGCGCTGCTCAGCCTCGCCACCCCGTTCCTCATCGGCGCGGCCACGGACCGGATCGTGGACGCCGTGGCCGGGCGGACCTCCGTGGAGGAGGCCGTGACCGCCGTGACCTGGCTGGCGCTGGCGTTCCTCGGCGTCGAGGTGGCCACCACCGCGGTGGTGAGCGTGGGCGGCTACTGGGGAGACGTGATGGCCGCGCGCATGCGAACCGTCCTCTCCACGCGGTACTTCGAGCACCTGCTGCACCTGCCGCAGCGGTACTTCGACACCGCGCTCACCGGCCGCATCACCAACCGGCTGAACCGCTCCATCACGGAGCTCACCCAGTTCCTGCAGTTCTTCGCGAACAACGCGTTCACCATGCTCATCACCACCGCCGCGGTCCTGGTGATCACGGGGTTCTACTGGTGGCCCCTCGCGGTCCTGCTGGCCGTCGTGTTCCCCGTGTACATGTGGCTCACCGCCAAGACCTCGACGAAGTGGCAGGTGTGGGAGGGGGAGAAGAACACTGAGGTGGACGTCGCCTCGGGACGCTTCGCCGAGGTGGTCTCCCAGATGGCCGTGGTGCGCGCCTACAACCGGCAGGAGCACGAGCTCGCCGGGTTCCGCGAGCGGTTCACCAAGACCGTGGGGTTCACCCGCACGCAGTCCCGGTTCTGGCACGGCATGGACGCGTGGCGCCGGCTCGCCATGAACGTGGTCTTCGGGCTGATGTACCTCATCGTGTTCGTGCGGACGGCGCAGGGGCTGTTCTCGGTGGGGGACATGGTGATCCTCCTGCAGCTGATGAACATGGCCCGCCAGCCGATCTTCTCCATGAGCTACCTCGTGGACTCCGCGCAGCGCGCCGTGGCCGGGTCGAAGGACTACTTCGCCGTGCTCGAGGAGGAGCGGGAGCGCGCGGGCGGACGGGCGCTCGAGGCGGGGGAGGCGCGTGCTGTCCCGAACGGGCCCGCGGAGGCGCGCGCCGACGTCGTCGAGGGCGAGACCGTGCCGCTTCCCGCGGACGTCCCCGCCGTCCGCTTCACGGACGTGACGTTCGCCTACGACGACGACGCCGCCCGCCCCGTGCTCGACCGCGTCACCTTCGAGGCGGGCGTGGGCGAGAAGATCGCGTTCGTGGGGGAGTCCGGCGGCGGCAAGTCCACGATCACGAACCTGCTCATGGGGCTCTATCCCGTGGGAGACGGGCGGATCGAGGTGTTCGGGAACGACGTCGCGGGGCTGGACCTGGCCGCGGTGCGCGGCTCGATCGCCACCGTGTTCCAGGAGCCGTTCCTGTTCTCGGGGACCGTGCGGGAGAACATCGCCTACGCCGACCCGGACGCCACCGACGAGCGGGTGCGCGCCGCGGCGAAGGCGGCGTACGCGGACTCGTTCGTGGAGGGCTTCGACCACGGCTACGAGCAGATCATCGGCGAGCGCGGCCTGCGGCTCTCCGGCGGGCAGAAGCAGCGCATCGCGGTGGCGCGGGCGGTGCTCAAGGACGCGCCGATCCTGGTGCTGGACGAGGCCACGTCCGCCCTCGACACCCGTTCCGAGCGCCTCGTGCAGGCCGCGCTCGAGGAGCTCATGGTGGGCCGGACGAGCCTGATCGTGGCGCACCGCCTGAGCACGATCGCCTCCGTGGACCGGATCGTCACGCTGCGCGCCGGTCGCGTGGAGGAGATCGGGACGCCCGCGGAGCTCTCGCGCAGCGGAGGCATCTACGCCCAGCTGCTCCAGCTGCAGCAGGCCGGCACCAAGGAGGCCAAGAGGATGCTCAAGGAGTACGGCATCCACGGCTGAGCCCGAGGCGGCGCCCCGCGCTCCGCGCCTCGCGCCTGACCGCTCCGGACGACGTCGTGGTGCGCGGCGACCTCACCCCGCGCGTCAGCCCCGCAGCGCCTTCCGCCACGTCAGCGCCTTGCCGGTCCGCAGGATGGACCTCTCGTAGATCGCTGCCGCGAGCCAGATGGCCAGGGCGGTCGCCGCCACGAGGATCCCGAGCGAGAGCACGTGCTCCCACCTCTGCCCCTGCCCCAGGAAGATCCGCAGCGGCACGGCCACCGGCGCCGAGAACGGGATCCAGCTCATGATCCGCAGCGCGTCCGGGTTGTCGTTGAACATGATCACCCCGACGTACGGGAGCATGATCATCAGCATCACGGGCATGGACGTGGAGCCGATGTCCTCCTGCCGCGACACCATGGACGCCGCCGCCGCGTACAGCGCCGCGAGCATCACGAAGCCGATGCTGAACAGCACCACGAACCACAGGATCGGCACGCCCAGGCCGTCCAGCGGCAGCACGTCGCCGTTGATCTGCATCCCCAGCAGCAGGGCCCCGGCCACGAGCGCGACCTGCAGGATCGCCATCGCCGCGTTGCCCAGCACCTTGCCGGCCATCATGGCGCGCGCGGGCACGGCGGCCAGGAGGATCTCCACGATCCGCGACTGCTTCTCCTCGATCACGGACACCGCGATCTGCTGGCCGAACGTCACCGCGGCCATGAAGAACACCAGCCCGAAGCCCAGGGCGATGAAGGAGCGCAGCAGCGGGCTCGGCGCGGTCGGGTCCAGCAGCGCCACCGACGGGCTGGTGGACAGCGCCTGCACCAGGTCGGTGGGCACGTCGGTCATCGCCAGCACGCCCAGTCCGGACGGGCTCTGCGGGTCCGGCACGACGGCGGCGCTCACCTCCCCGCTCTCCACCGCGGCCCGCGCCGCGGCCACGTCGCCCACGGTCCGCGTCTCGTAGCCCTCGCCGAGGGCGCCCACCGCCGGGGCGGTCTGCTCGACGGCGGCCACGTGCGTCGCGTCGCCGGCGAGCAGCTCGCCCAGACGCGGGGCGAGCAGGGTCGCGGCCAGCGCCGCCGCGATCACGATGAGCGTCGTGATTACGAACGCCTTGGAAGCGGCCTTGACCCGCATCTCGCGGGCGGCCACGGTGCCGACGGCGGCCCAGAACGGGGTGCGGCGGGATCGGCGGAGCCGCGGCGCGGGCGTCGGGGAGACTCCGGCGACCTGGTGCGACGGGCCCGTGGCCGGCATCGGTGCGGGGCGGGCGGTGCTCATCGGGTGACCTCCGTGAAGATCTCGTGCAGGGTGCGGGGGACGGGGCCGAAGCGGCGGACGCCGCCCCGGGTGACGGCCTCGCCGAGGACGGACTGCGCGGCGGCCTCGTCGACGGCGCGGAAGCGGGCGCGGCCGCCGTCGAAGGCGAGGACCTCCACCCCCTGCATCCCGCGCACCCAGCCGGTGTCGGTGTCGGCGACGAGCTCCCATTCGGGCTCGGCGTGGGCGGCGAGCAGCTGTGCGCGGGTGCCGGCGGCGCGGACGCGGCCGTCCGCCAGGATCACCAGCTCGTCGCACAGGCGCTCCACCACGTCGAGCTGGTGGGAGGAGAACAGCACCGGCACGCCGGTGTCCGCGGTCTCGCGCAGCACCTGCAGGGTGGTGTCGACGGCGTTCGGGTCGAGGCCGGAGAACGGCTCGTCGAGCACGAGGGCCACGGGCTCGTGCACGAGCGCCGCCGCGATCTGGGCGCGCTGCTGGTTGCCGAGGGAGAGCTCCTCCAGCCGGCTCCCGGCGCGCTCGGCGAGGCCGAGCCGCTCGAGCATCTCCAGCCCGCGGGCCTTCGCCGCCGCCCCGCCCATCCCGTGCAGTCGCCCCAGGTAGACGAGCTGGTCCAGCACCGCCATCTTGGGGTACAGCCCACGCTCCTCCGGCATGTAGCCGATGCCCGCACGGTAGTCCGCGGTGATGGGCGCGCCGTCCACGTCGATGCTCCCCGAGTCCGGCGTGAGCACGCCGAGCAGGATGCGCATGGTGGTGGTCTTGCCCGCGCCGTTGCCGCCCACGAATCCCGTCATGAGGCCCGGGCGGATGTCGAAGGAGAGGTCTTTGAGCACGTGGGCCGCGCCGAAGGACTTGTTCACGCCTGTCACGCTGATCATGGCATCAGGCTAGGGAGACGACGCCGGCCGGCGCCTCCGCCGCCGGGGTGAACTTCGGCCGGGGACGCCTCTCCCCCGGGCGGGGGAGGGGGCCGCCGGACGGGAGCCGCCCGTCCGCATCGGGGGAGGCGTCGGGGGGCGCGCCCGTCAGCCCGCCATCCCGCGCTGGAACGCCCAGATCACCGCGTGCACGCGGTCCCGGGCGCCGGTCTTCAGGAGCACGTTGGACACGTGGGTCTTCACGGTCGCCTCCCCCACGAACAGCTCGCGCGCGATCTCCCCGTTGGAGAGCCCGCGGGCCATCGCGCGCAGCACCTCGGCCTCCCGGGCCGTCAGCCCGACGCCGTCCCCAGCCCCGGCTCCGGACCCGACGCCGCGCGCAGGCCCGGCGGGGAGGGGGTCCGCGCGTGCCGGGTCCGCGGGTGCCGGGTCCGCGGGTGCCGGGCCCGCAGGAGCCGCGTCCGCCGGGGGCGGCGCCGCCCCGGCCCGGCGGTCATGCGCTGCAGCACCCGGCGCGTGACCTGGGGGTCCAGCAGGGCGTCGCCGCGGCCGAGCACGCGCACGGCCTCGATCAGCTCCTCCGGCCCGGCCGACTTCAGCAGGAAGCCCGCGGCCCCGGCCGTCAGGGCGGCGAAGAGCGCCTCGTCCGTGTCGAAGGTCGTGAGGATGAGCACGGCGGCCCGCGTGCCGCCCGCCACCAGCCGACGCGTGGCCTCCACGCCGTCCAGCCGCGGCATCTGCACGTCCATGCAGATCACGTCGGGGTCCGTCTCGGCGGCCAGGCGGAGCGCGTCCTCCCCGTCCCCGGCCTCGCCCACCACCTCCAGGTCGGGCTGGGAGCGCAGGATCGCTGTGAAGCCCACGCGGATCAGGGGCTGGTCGTCCACCAGCAGGACGCGCAGGGTCATGGGGTCTCCTCCTGGATCACGGCGGGCACCTCGGCCCGCACGAGCCATCCGCCGGAGTCCTTCGGTCCGGCCTGCACCGCGCCGCCCACCGACGCGACGCGCTCCTGCATGCCCACCAGGCCCAGCCCGGCACCGGAGGCGAGGCCGGCCGAGCGGGCGCCCCGTCCGTCGTCGCTGACCTCGAGCTCCACGCGGTCCGGCTCTGTGCGCAGCCGCACCTCGACGGCGGCGTGCGGCCCCGCGTGCTTGCGCGCGTTGGTGAGGCCCTCCTGCGCCACCCGGTACAGGGCGAGCTCGGCGGGCGGGGTGAGCGAGGGCGGGGGGCCGATCCGCGTGAGGCGCACGTCCTGGCCCGCCGACCGTGCCTCCTCCACGAGGCCCTCGAGGTCCTCGAGGGTGGGGAGGGCGGAGTGTGCGCCGGCGTCGTCGCGCAGGGTGTGGACCATGGTCTTGAGCTCGGCGACCGCCTCGCGGGCGGAGGACTCGACGCCGTGCAGGTGGCGCGCGGCGGCGTCGGGGTCCGCGGCCAGGGTGAGCCGTGCCGCGCCGGCCTGCACGCCCATGGCGGTGACGTGGTGGGCGACGACGTCGTGCAGCTCGCGGGCGATCCGCAGCCGCTCGAGGGACACGGCCTGCTCGGCGAGCCGCTCCTGCTGGGCGCGGATCTCCGCATGGGCGGCCTCGAGGTCCTGGCGGGCGAGCGCCTGGCGCCACGCGCGGTCCCCGAAGAGCCACGCCGCGCCGAAGTAGGCGAGGTTGACGAGGGTCTGGATGCCGGCCATGGCGAAGTACGCGTTGACGCCGCGCTCGCCGACCTCGGGGTCGCTGAAGCCGTCCACCATGACCCACGCGAGCCACACGGCCATGACCGCCGCGATCCCGGTGCGTGCCCAGAACGCGCGCCGCCGGTCCGGGCACCACGCCCCCACCGTGTAGAAGGCGAGGAACAGCACCACCTGCGAGGCGTAGAGCTCGACGCCCACCCACGTGGAGACCGCGAAGTACGTCAGCGAGACGACCGCGGCGACGGCCACCGGGAAGCGCCGGCGCCACGCGAGGGGGAGGGCCAGGGCGACGGCGCCGAGGGCGACCCAGCCGACGTCCTGCCTCCACGGCATCGAGCCCAGGAAGTCGGAGAGGTAGGCCAGCTCGACGCCGGCCACCACGAGCACCGCGGCGAGGATCGCGTCTGCGCGCCGCCAGCGGGGGGACAGCGCGCGCACGAGGGGGCGCCCGCCGCCGGCGGTGGCGCCGCCGACGGCCACGTCCGGGGGGCTCGGGACGACGTCGACGGCAGGGGTGGCGGGCATGCGCCCCACCCTAGCGACGGGTGCGGCGGGGGCACCTCCCCCGCGCGGGGGAGATCCGGCGCCGCGCGCGTGCCGCCGACGCGGCGGGTCACCACGAGGGGCTGGAGTGGGTGCGTCGTGGAGGAGCGGCGGGCAGCGCCGCCCTCATCCGCGCGGCGGCTGGTTCAGCTGGAACGTCGCGCCGGCCGGGTCCAGCACCGAGGCGACGACGCCGACCGGCGAGTCCATCGGCCCGTCCACGACGCGGCCGCCGTGCTCCGCCACGACGCGCACGGCCTCCTCCATGTCCGTGACCTGGAAGTAGGGGCGCCAGTAGCTCGGGGTGCCCTCGGGCAGCCACTGGGTCGCGTCGCACAGGCCAGCGGTGGAGTCCTCGTAGGCGAAGTTCGTGGCGTACGCGGGGCCCTCGCCGGCGGCGCCGGGGTCGACGTCGCCCGCCGCGCCGTCGTCCGGGGCGTCCCCGCGCATCGGGACCACGTCCCAGCCGGCCACGTTCCGGTAGAACGCGGCGTCCGCGGCGACGTCCGTGGACATCACCTCGAACCACACGGAGGTGCCGGGGGTCAGCGGCAGGTCGTGGCCGGGGAACTCGCCCGGCTCCCAGAAGCCCAGTGCCTCGCCGCCGGCGCTCTCCACGATCGCCATGCGGCCGAGCGGGCCCACGTCCATCGGCTCATTGACCACGGTCCCGCCGTGCTCGGCCACGAGCTCCATCGTCCGGTCGATGTCCTCGGTCTTGAGGTACACCGTCCACACGGCCGGCGGCATGCCCTCGGGTGCGGGCGGCAGGTCGGCCGCGTCCATCGCGCCGCCCACGGTGGCGTCGTCCTTGCGGATCATCATGTAGTGGCCGTACTCCTCGCCCTGGTCCTCGAAGGTCCAGCCGAACAGCGCCTCGTAGAAGGCGCGCTGTGCGGGGAAGTCGACGGCGGTGTAGTCGATCCACACGGGGGAGCCGACGGTGACGGCGGGCTGATCGGGGGTGGCGGAGAGGTTCGTGACGGAGGTCTCGCTCATGGGGCCCACGCTAGACGGCGGCGCCGAGCCTGTCTGCAGTTGGCGGCGCGCCGCCGGGGAGCCCCGGGCGTCTTCCGCGGGCCACCCGGCCGCCGGGCCCGGAGTGCCCGGCGGCCGGGCCCGCATCACACGGCCGCCAGGCCCTCCACGGGGCTCAGGTTCGCCGCCCGACGAGCAGGCAGCAGCGCCGCCGCCAGTCCGGCGAGGGCGGCCACCAGCACGATGAGGGCCAGCTCGAGCCACGGAACGGTGGGACGCACCACGGAGGATCCGCCCGAGTTCGCGAGCAGGTCGCCCAGGATGAGCTGGGAGCCGGCCCATCCGTAGAACACGCCGAGCGCGCAGCCCAGCAGGGCGGCCACTCCGGCGATCAGCACGGACTCGATCGCGATCATCCCGCGCAGCCCGCCCCGCGTCAGGCCCAGGGCCCGCAGCAGCGCGTTCTCGCGCGTCCGCTCGATCACGGAGAGGCTCAGCGTGTTGGCCACGCCGACCAGCGCGATCAGCACGGACACGGCCAGCAGCGCCACCACGATCCACAGCATCGCGTCGATGATCTGGGCGTACACGGCGCGCGTCGGGGCGCCGCCGTCCATGATGACGGCGCCGGAGCCGGCCGCCTCGGTGACGTCGTCGGCGAGGGCCTGCAGCTCGTTCACGGGCACGTTGCCCGACAGGGCCACGAGCAGCTGGCTGGGCACGGTGACCCCGCCGTCGAAGGCCACGGGCGCCCCGTCCCACCCGGCGGCGCGCGCGGTCTCCTCGGCGACGTACACGCCCGAGCCGAGCGAGCCGCCGCGCACGGGGGCGAGGGTCCGCTCGGCGCCGGCCACGGTGGCCGGGACGTCGCCCTCCACCCACTCGGGGACGAACACGGTGCCCGGCTGGCCGAGGCGCGCCTCCTCGTCCGGGGGCAGGTCGGCGACGGCGCCACGCAGGGCGGCGCTCGGCGCGGCGAGCACGGTGGAGCCGTTCTCCGTGGTCCCGACCGGCACGGCCAGGGCCACGGCGCCGACGTCGTCCACCCCGCGCACGCGCTCGGCGGCGGCTGCGGCGTCCGCGCCGGCGGGCACCGAGACGACGAGGTCCACGGGGTAGGCGGCGTCCAGGGCCAGGTTGGTCGTGTCCTGCGCGGTGCGCCCGCCCGTCAGGAAGAGCGCCACGAGGGTGGTGCCCACCAGGAGGGCGGCGGCCGTGGCGGCGGTGCGCGAGCGGTGCCGCGTGGCGTTCAGGCCCGCGAGGCGGCCGGGCACGCCGGCCGGGCGGGCCAGAACGGACGCGCCGCGCACGGCGGCCGGCACGAACAGCGAGGCCAGCAGGAGCACGCCGAGGAAGGAGAGCGCTCCGCCGCCGATCGCGGACAGCGGCTCGGGGGCGAACGCACCGAACAGCATGAGGGCGGTGCCGCCCACGGCCAGCACGGTGCCGATCACGGTGCGCACCACGCCGCCGCGGGAGGCCGCGCGGACCTCCTCCGCGGGCCGCAGGGCCTGCAGCGGGGAGACGCGGGTGGCGGCGAGGGCCGGGGCGATCGCGGCGGCGAGCGTCACGAGGACGCCGACCAGGACGGTGACCAGCAGGGTCACCGGATCGGCGGCGAAGGTGAGGGTGTTCATCTCGAACATCGCGCGGACGGCGGCCACGAGGCCCGCGGTCGCGGCGACGGCGAGGACGACGCCGAGCACGGAGCCGATCAGGCCCACCACGAGCGCCTCCACGAGCACGGAGGTGCGGACCTGCCCCGCCGTGGAGCCGAGGGTGCGCAGCAGCGCGAGGTCACGCGTGCGCTGGGCGACGAGCACCTGGAAGGTGTTGGCGATGACGAGGGCCGTGACCAGCAGGGCCAGGGCGGCGAAGCCGCCGAGGATCCAGCCGAAGACATCCGTGCCGCCGCTGGCGTCGGCCAGGGTGGCGCGTGCGGCGTCGTCCGGGGTGCGGACCTCGGCGGACACGCCGCGCTCCGTGAGGACGCCGGTGACGGCCGAGGCGACAGCGTCCCGGTCCGCGCCGTCGGTCAGGCGCAGCAGCACGTGGGGGCTGTAGGCGTCCACGGCGCCGGCATCGCCGACCTGCGGCTCCTGCACGGCCGCCACCGTGGGCCCTCCCGCCCAGATCTGCCCGCCCGAGGAGAGGGTGGGATCGGGGGAGGACGTGGTCAGGCCGGTCACGGTGGCCTCGGTGGTGCCGCCCACCGGATCGCCGGAGAGGGTCACGACGTCGCCGACGGCCACGCCCTCCCGCTCGGCGGTGGAGGTGTCCAGGGTGATGCCGCGCGGATCGGCGGGGGCGGGGTAGGAGCCCTCCGTGAGGGAGACGGCGATCAGGGAGGAGTCGCGGGGCACCGGCTGGACGATCGCGCCGAAGTCCGCGTCCCCCGTGGTCGCGGTCGCCCACGTCAGCTGCGTGGAGTAGGCCTCCTCGACGCCCTCGATCCGCCCGAGCGGGCCGGGCTGCCCCGCCGTGCCGGCCAGGCCGGGGAAGGCGGCCGTGGGGTCCTCGGCGGAGGAGTCGGAGACCTTCGGCAGGACCACGAGGTCGCCGGCGGCGTACGTGTTGCCGAGCGTGGTGCGCAGGGTGGCCTGGCCGCTCGAGGAGACGAGGAAGGAGGCGGCCAGGAACATCGTGCCGATGAGGATGGCCAGGATGACGGAGATGTAGCGGCGCGGCTGCGTCCGCAGCTGGGAGAGGGCGACGGTCCACATGCTCAGCGCACCCCGCCCCGCACGGAGGCCGAGGCGCCCTGCGCCGCACCCGTGGACAGCGCCGTCATGGCCTCGGTGACGGACTCCACCGTGGGGCCGATCAGCTCGCCGGCCAGCACGCCGTCGGCGAGCAGCACCACGCGGTCCGCGGCGGAGGCCGCCACGGGGTCATGCGTGACCATGATGATGGTCTGACCCATCTCCCGCGTGGAGCGGCGCAGCAGGCCCATGACCTCCGCGGAGGCGGCGGTGTCCAGGTTGCCGGTGGGCTCGTCGCCGAACACCACGTCCGGGCGGGTGAGCAGGGCGCGGGCGACGGCGACGCGCTGCTGCTGGCCGCCCGAGAGCTCGTGCGGGCGGTGCTTCAGGCGGTCCGTGAGGCCGAGCGTCGCGGTGATCTCCTCGAGCCACGCGCGGTCCGGCTTCTTCGACGCCAGCTCGAGCGGCAGCACGATGTTCTGCTCCGCGGTGAGGGTGGGGACGAGGTTGAAGGACTGGAACACGAAGCCGACCCGGTCCCGGCGCAGGCGGGTCAGCGCGGTGTCGTCCAGGCCCGTGATCTCGGTGCCGCCCAGCATCACGGACCCGGAGGTCGGGGTGTCGAGGCCCGCGAGGCAGTGCATGAGCGTGGACTTGCCCGAGCCGGACGGGCCCATGATCGCGGTGAAGCGGCCGGTCTCGAAGTCCACGTCCACGCCCCGCAGGGCGTGCACCTGCGCGTCGCCCTTCCCGTAGGAGCGGGTGAGGGCGCGCGCCGAGACGGCGTGCGCCGTCGTCGTGGTGGCGGCGGGTCCGGGCGCACCGGTGGCGAGCGGGGAGGACGCGACGGCGTGGCCGGCGGTGGGGGAGGTGTGGTCGCGGGGCGAGGCGGCTGCGGTGCTCATGGGCCCACCCTCCCGCGGGCACCGCCCGCACGGGATCGGAGCACGGGATGGACTGCGGCGCGCCTCGGGTCATACCGGGGGTGGACCGACACCTGACCTGAGGAGGATGGGAGGATGGGGGCATGAGAGCCGACGCCCGCGCCAACCGCCAGGACCTGCTGGCCGCGGCCGCACACCTGCTCCAGGAGCAGGGCGCCGGGATGTCCCTGAGCGCCGTGGCGCAGGAGGCCGGTCTCGGCGTGGGGACGCTGTACCGGCACTTCCCCACCCGGCGCGACCTGCTCACGGCCGTCCTCGAGCAGGTGGTGGTGCGCATCCGCCGCATCCTCACCCGCTTCATCGCGGGCGTGGGGGACCCGGAGGAGCGGTGGCGCCGGCTCGCGAGCGAGCTGGCCGAGGTGAACCTGACGTCCATGCTGGCCGCGCTGGACTCGGTCACGGCCCGCGACCTCCCGCAGCACGACCTCTTCGACGAGGCCGAGGAGGAGATCCTCGACCTCGCCGACCGGGCGGTGGCGATGGCGGCCGAGGCGGGCCTCGTGGGGGAGGACCTGACGGCCCGGCACTACTTCATGGGGCTGCTCACGCTCACGAGGCCGCTCACCTCGGACGTGCTGGACCGCTTCCCCGAGCAGAACGACTGGCTGCTCGACGTGTACCTGCGCGGGCTGCGGCCCACGGCGGGCTGAGCGCGGCTCAGTCCTCCGTGCGGCAGAGCACGGAGACGCTCACCCCGGCCAGCGTGGTGATGGCCCCGGTGAGCAGGAGGCGCGGCAGGCCCTCGAGGTCGGTGAGCAGGGCGAGGCCGAGCATGGCCAGCGCGCCGGTGACGAGGCAGACGAAGAACACGAGGCAGTCGCCGTCGCGCTCGTCCCTGACCGTGGAGGTGCTCCCGCGGCCGGCGGGGCCGGTGGGACGGGCGGGGCCGGTGGGACGGGTGGGCGCCGCGGCGCTGGTCGGTGCCGACTCGTGCGGTGCCGTCGGCTGGGGCTCGGTGTGCATCGTGGTCATGGCGGTCACTCCCCGGGTACGAGACAGGCCCATCGGGGCGCTGTGACTCCATCATCCGGGGCGCGGCGCGCGGGCGGGACCGCCGTCCGGATGACTTCCCCTCGGGCGGGTGTCATACCCGGGTATGAACGGTGAGGGCAATCCGCTGCGGCGGCTCGGCCGGGCGCCGGCGCCGGTCCGACGCGGCGGCCTCAGTACTGCACGAGGCCTGCGCGGTGGGCGATGAGCACGGCCTGCACGCGGTCGCGGGCGCCGAGCTTGGCGAGCACCCGGCCCACGTGCGTCTTCACCGTGGCCTCGGAGAGCACGAGCTGCGCGGCGATCTCCAGGTTGGACGAGCCCTGGGCCATGAGCACGAGCACCTCGCGCTCGCGCGGGGTCAGCGACGCCACGGCCGCCTGCTGCTCCTGGCACTCCGCGCTGCGGACCTGGTCCGTGCGCAGGCGGGGCGCCATGTGCTGCAGCAGACGGCGTGTGGTGGACGGGGCGATCACGGCGTCGCCGCGGTGCACGGTGCGGATCGCGGAGAGCAGCTGCTCGGGCGGGGCGTCCTTGAGGAGGAAGCCGCTCGCCCCGGCCTCGATCGCTTCGAGCGCGTACTCGTCGAGGTCGAAGGTGGTCAGCACGACGACGCGCGGCGCGTGGGGGAGGCGCAGGAGGGCGCGCGTGGCCTCGATCCCGTCCATCTCCGGCATGCGCACGTCCATGAGCACGACGTCGGCGCTCGCCACGGCGACCGAGCCAGCGGCCTCGCGCCCGCTGCCGGCCTCGGCCACGACCGTGAGGTCCGGCTGGGAGTCCACGAGCATGGCCAGCCCTCCGCGGATCAGGGCCTGATCGTCCACGAGGGCCACGCGGATCGGGGCGTCGGACGGGTCGGTGCGCTCGGGGGCAGTGCTCATGCTCGGATCCTCTCAGACGGACGGCTCTCCATGCCGCCGGGCGCAGTACTGCCACCTGACCCCCGTGGTTGCTTGGCAGTACTGCGCCCGGCAGAGACGCGGGCGGGTGTTCGACGGCGGGTGTCCGGGGGTGGGAGTTCGGCGGCGGGAGTTCGGCGGCGGGCTCTAGACCGCGGAGTAGGGCAGGTGCGCGCTCACGCGGAAGCCGGCCCCGACGCGCGGGCCGGTCTCCACGGTGCCCCCGAACAGGGTCACGCGCTCGGCGAGTCCGCGCAGCCCCTGGCCCGAGCCTGCCGTGGCGGGGTCGGCGCCGGCGCCCCGCCCGTCGTCGTCGGCCTGGATGTCCAGCCCGCGGGCGGTCCACGCGAGGGTCACGAAGGCGCGCGCCCGCGGGCCGCCGTGGCGCAGCGTGTTGGTGAGCGCCTCCTGCACGATCCGGTACGCCGTGAGCTCACCGCCCGCCGGGAGCGCACGGCGTGGGGTGCCCGTCTCCAGGAGCGAGATCTCGAGGCCGGAGAGGCGCATGGTGTCGACGAGCGAGGGCACGTCCGCCAGTCGGGGCTGCGGGCGGTGCTCCACGGGACGGGAGCCGAGGCCGCCGGGCGAGGCGGCGGGGCCGGGGGCGCGGGGCGTCGACGGCGCGGAGGGCTCCACGGCCCCCGCGCCCGTCCCGGACTCCGCGATGCCGGGCACCCCGGCCACGGTCTGGCCGGTCTCCCGGAGCACGCCGAGCAGCTGGCGCATGTCCGCCAGCGCCGCGCGGCCCGTCTGCCCGATGGTGCCGAGCGCCTGCACGGCGATCTCGGGCCTGGCGGCCGCGGCGTACCGGGCGCCGTCGGACTGGGAGATGATCACCTGCAGCGAGTGGGCCACAATGTCGTGCATCTCCCGGGCGATGTGGTTGCGCTCGTCCGCGGCGGCCAGCTGGCGCTCCTGGCGCGCCTGCGTCTCGAGCCGGCGGGCGCGGTCCTCGAGAGCGCGCAGGGCCAGCCGCCGGTGGCGCACGGTGTCCCCGAACGCCCACGCCGTCAGCACCACGGAGCCGCAGCCGATCGTCATGATGACGAACGCCTCGAGCGTGGGCGGGGACTGCACGCCCTCGGCGCCGGTGAACGCCGCGGGGAACAGCCATACGCGCAGGCCGTTGAGCAGGCCGCCCGCGAGCGCGGTCAGCAGGCCCGCGAACGAGACCCACCGCGGGGCGTTGGCCGCGAGGTTGTAGACCGTCATCGGCACGAGCACGAGCACCGCGCTGAACTCCGGGCCGACCAGCAGGTGGAGCACGGCGAACACCACGACGACGACGGCCGAGGCGACCGGCCGCGTGCGGCGGGCCGCCCACGGGAGGACCATCCCTGCGGAGAGCACGATGGCGATCGCGGCCTCGACCGGAGCCGGGCCCGCGAGCGTGCCCAGCATGACCCACGGCCCCGCGCCGAACACCAGGAGCAGCAGGACCGTGGTGATCACGTCGGTGCGCACCGGGTGGGCGCGCATCCACTGGTCGATCCGGTGCAGGGGGTTCACGCGGGCCAGCCTAGGGGCGTGGCCGCTCGCCGCGCGTCAGACCGGGGGATGACGCCCCCGGCACGACGGGTCTCGGAGCGGGCCCCGGGGGCGCTCAGCGGGGGTCGAGGGAGGCCAGCACGGCGGCGGCGTCCGCCTCCCGCACGCGGCCGGCGCCGGTGCCGGCCCACAGGTGCACGCGGCCCAGGTCCCCGCGCTGGGCGGCCGCGGCGCGCAGCCCCGTCGTGAGCACGTTGACCTCCGGGTACGCAGCCGGCGCGTCCGGGAACGCCGCCATGAAGGGGGTCCGCAGGGACCGTGCCCAGCGCCCCGTGTAGGCGCGGGTCACGGCGGTGTCGGCCGCGCCGTCGTCGCCGGTGAAGGCCACGCCCGCCGCGGCCTGCCGCAGGCCCTCGCGGTGCGCCGCCGAGGTGCCCGCCTCGGGCGTGAGCAGGAACGCGGTGCCCGCGGCCACGGCGGTGGCGCCCGTGCCGAGGAGGGTGCGGACCGGCGCCGCGGAGGCGACGCCGCCCGCCGCCACGAGCGGCATGCCCGGCCCGACGGCGGCGGACACCTCCGCCACAAGGGCGACGGCTCCCGTGGTCCCCGGGTCCGCGGCCGGGTCCAGCGTGCCGCGGTGGCCTCCCGCCTCCGGGCCCTGCACCACGAGGAACGCCGCCCCGTTCCGCACGGCCGCGCGCGCCTCGGCCGTGCTCGTCACGGTGACCCCGGCCACGATGCCCGCGGCGGCGAGCCGGCCGAAGACCTCTGCGGCGGGCAGTCCGAACGTGAAGGTCACCATCGGCCAGGCCTGCTCCTCGGCCGCGGCCAGCATCGCCTCGAAGGCGTCCCGCTCGGCGTCCGGGTCCGGGGTGGCGTCCTCGATCGTGGGCAGGGCCGCGCCGAGCTCCTCCGCCACCGGCGCGAGGCGCTCGCGGTAGGCGGCGACGTCGTCGCGCCGACGGGCGCGCGCGGCGGCGGTGCGCGCCCCCGCCGGGACGGCGGTGTTGACCGCGTCCGGGACGAAGAGGTTCACGCCCCAGTGCTCCTCCCCCCGGGATCCGGCGGTCAGGAGACGCCGCAGCTCGTCCACCTGCGCGCGGACCTCCTCCGGGGCTCGCATCCCGCCGGCCAGGACGCCGCCCCCGCCCGCGCGCAGCACGGCGGCGACGAGCGCGGGCGTCGAGGGCCCGCCGGCCATCGGGGCGGCGAACACGGGCACCGCGGGGGAGAGGACGTCATGCGGGGAGACGGGGGTCATGGCCATGCCGCCAGCCTAGGAGGAGGGGCCTACAGTGGGTGGGTCCGAGGCCCGGGAGAGGGGGTGCGTGTGCAGGTCCTGTGGTCGCTGGCCCCCATCCTCCTCACCCTCGCCCTGCTGCTGACGAAGCTGCCCGCGTGGGTGGCCCCGGCCGCCGGCGCGCTGCTGGCCGCCGTCCTGGCTCCCACCGTGTTCGGCGTGGACCCGGGGGCGCTCGGCGTCGCGCTCGCCGGCGGCGTGCCCACGGTCCTGGAGATCCTCGCGATCATCGCCGGTGGCATCACGCTCTCCCGCATCATGGAGCACACCGGTGCGCACCAGCGCCTCGGGCAGTGGCTCTCCGCGGGGGCGGGTCCCTCGATCGCCACGGGCCTGCTCATGGTGCACGGCGTGATCCCGTTCCTGGAGACGGTCACGGGCTTCGGGGTCTCGCTGATCGTCGGCGTGCCGCTGCTGATCGGCCTGGGGTACACGGCGTTCCGGTCCGCGGTGATGGCCGTGCTCGCCCTCACCATCGGGCCGTGGGGGTCCATGGCGCCGGGAACCCTGCTGGGCGCCCGGCTGGGGCACCTGGACTTCCAGCAGCTCGGCGTCACCACGGCGGTGTTCAACCTCCCCGCCTCGCTGCTCGCGGGCGTGGTCACGGTGCTGCTGCTCCGGGGGTCACGCGGCACGCGGTTCGATGCCGGCCCGGCCCGTCTCGCCCCGTGGATCGGGGTCGCCCTGCTCTCGGGCGTGGCCCAGTGGGCGCTCATCCTGGGGGCGAACCTGCTGGTCGGCACGGCGCCGGCGGGCGCCCTCGGCACGTTCGTGCTCACCGTGACCTGGCTGCTCGTGGTCCGTCGGGGCCGGCTCACGCCCGGACCGGGGCGCGACGTCGTCCCGTACCTCACGCTCATGGTGGGCACCGTCATCGGCACCACGGCGGAGTCCGCGCTCGCGCTGAGCGGGCCGCTGTCCGTCGTCGGGACCCCGGCGCTGTGGGCGTTCGTGGCGGTCGGCGTGGGGGTGCGCCTGCTGCACCTGGACGCCGCGGGGCGGCGCGCCGTGCCCGGGGAGGCCGCGCGCCTGTGGGTGGGCACCGCCATTCCCAACGCGCTGTACGTGGCGTTCGGCCTGACGCTCTCGGCGGGCGGGGTCTCCGGCGCGCTGGCGGGCGCGCTCAGCGGCATGGGGGAGTCCTATCTGGTGGCCGTCCCCGTCATCGCGGCCCTGGGCGGGTTCATCACGGCGTCCAACACGGGCGCGATGGCGCTCTTCGGCCCGCTGCAGATGGACACGGGGGCCGCGTTGGGCGTGCCGCCCGTATGGACCAACGGCCTCCACAACGCCGCCGCAGGCTGGGGCATCATCCCGGGCCCGGCACGCATCCAGGTGGCCCACGGCATGGCCGCCGGCTCCCAGACCTCGGAGATGCCCGGCTGGGCCGTGAGCCGCGGCGCCCTGTTCGCGGTGCTGTTCCCCACCATGCTGGCCGGCATCGTTCTCATGTCCGTGATGGGCTGGTTCCTGCTGCCGCGGTGAGCGGCAGGCGGGCCCACGTCCCGACCTTCGGCGGAGGCGCCCGCCCCGCTCGCGCGCCTAGGCTGAACGGCATGATCCGTGTAGTCGTGGCCGACGACCAGACCCTCATGCGCACCGCCCTGGAGCACTTCGTGGCGCAGGCCGACGACATGGAGGTGGTCGGCTCCGCCGAGGACGGCCTCCAGGCCCTGGCCCTGGCCCGCGCCCGGACCCCCGACGTCGTGCTGATGGACATGCAGATGCCCCGCATGGACGGGGTGGAGGCCACGGCGCACATCACCGCGGAGCTGCCGGACACCCGCGTCCTGGCGATCACCACGTTCTCGTCCGAGCAGTACCTCGTCCCCGCCCTGCGCGCCGGTGCCGCGGGCTACCTCGTGAAGGACGCCCCGCCCGCCGACGTCGTGGACGCGATCCGCCGCATCCACGCGGGCGACACGGTCTTCTCCGCGCGTGTGGCCCAGGACCTGGTGGCCGCCGTGGCGGCCGCGCCCCAGGAGGTCTCCGTCGGCCCCGCCGAGCCGCTCGCCGCGCACGAGCGGCTCACCGAGCGCGAACTCGACGTGGTCAGGGAGCTCGCCAAGGGCTCCTCCAACGCCGAGATCGCGCGGGCGCTGTTCCTCGCGGAGGCCACCGTGAAGTCCCACATCGGCAAGGTCCTGGAGAAGTGGCAGGTCCGCGACCGCGTGCAGGTCCTCATCCGTGCCGCCCGCGCCGGACTCGTGGAGCTCGGATGAGCACCGCCGCCCCGGAGCCCGCGGGGCTCGCGTCGGCGGCCACGTCCGCGCCGCCCCGCGCCGACGCTTCGGCGCCGCCCCGCGCCAACGCGTCGGCGGCGGACTCCCGCATGCCCCGCGTGCTGCAGGCCGAGGCGGTCTCCCGGCACACGCGGCTCATCCTCTATGCGCTGGCCGGGCTGCTGGTCGTGCTGGAGGTGACGTCCTCCCTCGTCGGGCCCCTCCTGGAAACATGGCTGTACGCGGACGGCGGCGCGCCGACGTCCGCCGGGGACGAGCCCAGCACCGCCGTGATCCTCGCGCTCGCCACGATCTCCGTGGTGCTGACCCTGCTGTTCGCGTGGCAGCCCAGCCTCGCGGCCGCGCTCGTCCTCGCGGGGACGGCCGTGAGCCTCCTGGGGCTGGTGGGCCCAGACCAGGCCCACCTCAACCCCTTGGCCTTCGTGGGCGGGATCATCCTGGGCGCCCCGCTGGTGGCCCGCTACTCCCGGGCGGGATTCGCGTGGGGCGCGCTCGCGGCGGTCGCGGTGCTCACGGTCGCCGGCGAGGTGCTCGCCGACCCCCCGTCCGCCGACGCAGAGGGCCTGCGCGGCACGATGATCTTCACGGTCGTCCTCGCAGCCCTGCCCACGATCCCCGCGATCTTCGTCCGCCGCACCCGGCACCGCGCCCGGGCGCGTGAGGCGGAGGCCGAGGCCCGGGAGCAGCAGGTCCTGCGCGCCGCGGAGCAGGAGCGCCAGCGGATCGCCGCGGAGCTGCACGACGTCGTCGCGCACGGCCTCACCGTGATCACCATGCAGGCGGCCATGCTGCCCACCCAGACCGACCCCGCGGCGCGCTCCGCCTCGGAGACGGCGATCGAGGAGGCCGCTCGCCAGTCCCTCGTGGACCTGCGGCGCATGCTCACGGCCCTGCGCGGCTCGGACCGCAACGCGCAGACCGCCGAGGGCGACATCGCCGTGGACCTGCCGGCCCGCTTCGACGAGTTCGAGTCGCGCCTGCACGCGGCCGGCTTCGCCGTGGAGCGCACCCTCGCGGACCTCGACCGCCTGCCCCGCTCCATGGAGCTCACGGTGCTGCGCGTGGTGCAGGAGTCCGTGACCAACATCCTCAAGCACACTCCGCGCCGCGGCACGGTGCACCTGTGCTCCCGGTTCGACGACGACGGCCACCTCGTCCTCGAGGTGACCAGCCCGCTCACCACGGGCGAGCCGCGGGCCAGCCGGGTGGTCTCGGCCATCCCCTCCGGCTTCGGCCTGGCGGGCATGCGCGAGCGCGTGGCCGTGTTCGGCGGCGCGCTCACCGCCGGCCCGATGGGCGACGGCTGGACCGTGCGGGCCGTCCTGCCGACCCGCTGACCTGCACCCCGCCCCGCCCCGCCCCGCCCGGCTCCCGCGCCCCTGCGTTTTCGCTAGGGAAATCGTCGTCTCCCTCCCAGCGGATCAGGATGGAGACGACGATTTCCCTAGCGAAAGTCCTGGCGCCCGGGGGAGGAGGACTCAGCCCAGCGGGACCGTGATCTCCTGGCCCGGGCAGAGCGTGTGCTCCTGGCCCGCGATGACCATGGGGACCTCATGCCACATGCCGTCGCCGGCCCGCACGGTCACCTCCGTCTGCGCCATGTGGATCTCCACCGGCTGCTGGTGCCACCGGATCGTGAAGCGCGCGCCGGGCAGCTGGGAGGGCAGGCGCGGGGAGAGGCGCACGACGCCGTCGCGCGTCTCCAGGCCCGCGTAGCAGCGGATGACAGTGTCCACGGTGCCGGCCATGAGGCCGAGGTGGATGCCCTCCTTCGTGGTGCCGCCCTGGGTGTCGGAGAGGTCTGACTCGAGCGCCTCCGTGAAGAGGTCCCACGAGCGGTCCGGGTCCGTGCGGGCCGCCACCCACGCGTGCACCAGACGGGAGAGCGTGGAGCCGTGCGTGGAGCGGGCCTCGTAGTAGGCCACCATCCGCTGGTAGGCCTCCTCCGGGAGCTCGTAGCCCATGCGGCGCAGGATCTCGTCCAGCTCCTCGGCGGAGAACAGGTAGCCGAGCATGAGGGTGTCGGCCTGCTTGGAGAGCTTGTACCGGTTGGTGGCGTCGCCCTCCGCCTGCAGGATCAGGTCCATGCGGCCGATGTTGCCGTACGTGGCGCGGTAGGCGTCCCAGTCGAACTCCTCCAGGTCCTGGTAGCCCTCGAACTGCGCCAGGATGCCGGCCTCCTCGCCCTCGGTGAAGAACGGGACCGTGAGCCTCGCGCTGATCTCCTCCCAGCGCTCGATCTCCTCCTCGGTGACCTCCATGACCTCGGTGAGGCCGTCGTCGAGGGTGTCCAGCCAGCGGACCAGGCGTGCGGTCTCGGCCAGGACCCATGAGGTCAGCACGTTGGTGTACGCGTTGTTGCGCAGGCCCGAGCCGGGGGTCTCCGGGTAGCCGTCGTGGAACTCGTCCGGGCCCATGACGCCGTGGATCTCGTAGCGGTCCGTCTCCGCGTTGTGCAGGGTCATGGACACGAAGAAGCGGGAGATCTCCACGAGCATCTCGGCGGCGTAGTCCGAGATGAACGCGGCGTCCTTGGTGATCTCGATGTACCGCAGCACCGAGTACGCGATGTCCAGGGAGACGTGGCGCTGGTTGTGGGAGTTGTCCGGCATCCACATGCGCGAGCGCGGGTTCCACAGCTCGGTGGGGGTCTCCTCGCCGCCGTCCGCGCCGGACTGCCACGGGAACATGGCGCCGGCCCAGCCCTCGGCCTGCGCGTTGGCGCGGGCCTCGCCGAGGCGGCGGAACCGGTACATCAGCAGGCCGCGGGTGATCTCCGGGCGGCGCAGCGTGAGCATCGGGTAGACGTAGATCTCGTCCCAGAAGATGTGCCCGCGGTAGCCCTCGCCGTGCAGGCCGCGGGCGCCCAGGGAGGCGTCCAGGTCCCGACGCCGGCCATAGGCCGTCTGCAGCACGTGGAAGGTGTGCAGGTTCAGGGCCAGCTGCTGGCGCAGGGAGGCACCGTCCTTGCCCACGGTGACGGCCGAGCCCACGGAGGCGGAACGGCCGGCCTCGAACACCGGGGTCTCGTACTCGGCGCCCTCGGCGAGCTGCGCCGTGGAGCGGCGCTGGTTGCGGTGCGCGTCCGCGAGGTCGATCCGCACGGCGAAGCGGTCCCAGTTCATCCCCCAGCGCTGCTCGTGCAGGGTCAGCAGGTTGCGGAAGTTCTGCGCGCGCTGCACGGTCTTGACCGCCGACTCCCACACGGAGGCGTTGGCGTGGTCGTGCGTGGTGGCCACGGCCGCGGTCTTCTCCAGCACGAGCGGCACGCCCTCCTCCACGTGGAGGCGGATGTCCTGGCCCGCGACGAGGGGCGAGTCGTCCACGGGGCGGCGGATCGGCTGGTGGTGGCCCACGGGGGCCACCTGCCGGGTGCGGGCGGCCACGGCCACGTGGATGCGGGACTGGCTCGTGACGGTCTCCAGCAGGACGGTCTCGCCGTCGATCTCGCGGGCCTGGGAGGGCTCGAGGTGGTGGTTGGCCAGCGTGCGGTCGTCCGAGACGTTGAGGTTGGCCACGCGGCCCTCGATCAGCGAGCGCACGGTGAGGTCGCCGGACCAGTTCTCGGCCACCACGGTGAGCTCGATGGCCGCGATGTGGCGGTTGGCGAGCGACTGGAACTGGCGGGTGTGCAGGGTGGTGCGGCGGCCCTGCCCGTCCTCGAACGTCATGGTGCGGGAGAGGACGCCGCGGCGCAGGTCCATCTCCTGGATGAACTCCACGAGGTTCTCGTCGCTCGGCAGCAGGGGGCGGCCGCCGCGGGGGATGACCACCAGCGGCGTCCAGTCCTGGATGTTCACCATGTGCTCGGTGACGACCTCGCGGCCCTGGACCATGGAGGTCAGGCGGTTGAACACGCCGGCCATGTAGGTGCCGGGGTAGTGCACGTCCGTGATGACGGTGCCGGGGATGGCGCCGCGCGTGCCCCAGTACCCGTTGGCCATCGTGCAGAGCACCTCGCGCGTGCCCTCGACGGCGGCGTCGAAGTCGGTCCAGCGCAGCACCCAGGCGGCGTCGAAGGGGGCGGCGGTGCGCTCGTCCAGCGCGAGCGTGCCGTAGTCCTCCACCACCAGGTGGGCGCCGGCGTCCTTGAGGCGGCCGCGGCCGAGGTCCGGCTCGCGGTCCACGCCGATCACCAGGCCGAAGCGGCCGTCCGCGGCGGCCTTGACGCCGGAGACGGCGTCCTCCAGCACCATCGCGTCCGCCACGTCCACGCCGAGCTCGCGCGCGGCCTCCCAGAACATGGCCGGGTCCGGCTTGCCGGGCAGGCCGCGCTCCACGGCGGTGTTGCCGTCCACGATCACGGGGAAGAAGTCCAGCACCCCGCCGGCACCGAGCACCGCGCGCGAGTTCTTGGAGCTGGTCACGAGGGCCACCGGAACGCCGCGGCGGCGCAGCTTCTCCAGCAGGTCGAGCGCCTCGGGGAAGACGCGCACGCCGTCGCGCTCGAGGACCGCCTCGAAGTAGCCCTGCTTGCGCTCGGCCAGGCCGAGGACGGTCAGCTCCGGGGCGGACTCGGCCTCGGGGGCGTCGGCCTCCGGCACGCGCAGGCCGCGGGAGGCGAAGAAGGCCCGCACGCCGTCCTCGCGGGGGCGCCCGTCCACGTGGTGCAGGTAGTCGCCCGCGGCGTCGAAGGGGCGCAGGCGCTCCGGGTCCGCGGCGACGGCGGCCTCGTTGGCCTCCAGGGCGCCGACGGCGGGCAGCGCCTCGTCGAAGAGCTCCTTCCACGCCGCGGCGTGCACGCCGGCCGTGTCGGTGATGACGCCGTCCATGTCGAAGATCACCGCGCGGTAGCGGCGCAGCCGGTGGCGGCGGGCGTTCAGGTCCTGCGAGGCAGCGGGCGTGAGGGTCTGCGTCATGAGCGGGAGGGGCCTTTGCGCTGGTCGGGGAGAGGCCGCGGGAGGCCTCGGGCACTGGGAGACAGCCTAGGGGGAGCGGTCGGCGCGCGTCCCGCCCTCGCGGGGCGAACTTCCGGTGAACCCGCTCACGGGGCGGAGCCGTCAGCGGCGCACGAGGTGCACGAGGGTCTCGGCGTGCCCGGTCTGCGGGAACATGTCGAACACCCGGGCGCGCTCCACGCGGTAGGCCGGCAGGGCCGCGAGGTCCTTCGCGAGGGAGGCCGCGTTGCAGCTGGAGTAGAGGACGTGCGGCACGCCCGAGGCCTGCAGCCCCGCCGCCAGCTCGGGGCCGATGCCCCGGCGCGGCGGGTTCACGACGACGGCGTCCGGCACCGGCGCACCGGCGACCCGGCTGGGGTCGGCGGCGGCGTGCGGGCCCTCGCCCCGTCCCGCCGAGGACAGCGCCTGGGTGGCGTCGCCGGCGTCGAGGTGCACGCGGTCGGCCAGGCCCAGCTCCACGGCGGTGAGCCGTGCCGCGGCGATCGCGTCCTCGCTCGTCTCCATCCCCCAGACCTCGGCCACGCCGGCGCCGCCGTCGGCCACGGGACGGGCCAGGTGGAACGCGAAGCCGCCCACGCCGCAGTACAGGTCCCACGCGCTCGCGGGGCGGGCCTCGGCGAGCCATGCCGCCGCCGTCGCGTAGAGGGCGCGGGTCACGGCGGTGTTGGTCTGGAAGAAGCCCTGCGGACGCAGGCGCAGCCCGATCCCGTTGAGCTCCATGCGCAGGGTGGCGTCCCCGGCGAGGTGGACCTCCTCGCGGCCCTCGGGCAGGGCCACGTGCTCGGGCAGCAGGTTCGCCGTCACCACCCTCGCCGGCGTGCCGGCCTCCTCGAGCGCCGTCCGCAGCGCGGGGACCGCGGCCCGCAGCGCGTCGAGTCGGTCACGGGAGCGCAGCACGAAGCGCACCATCGCCTCGCGGTCCGGGGAGAGCGTCACGATCACGTTCTTCAGCTCGCCGGTGCGCGCGGCCACGTCGTAGGGGGTCAGGTCCGCGGCGCGCACCGTGTCCGCCACGGCGGCGGCGATCCGTTCCATCCCGGGCTCGTACAGGGGGCAGTCGCGCAGGTCCCAGCCGGTGCCGTCGTGGTGCCTGGGGTGCTGGTTCGGGTCCAGGATGCCCAGGCGCGGGTCCTGGGCCGTGCCGGTCACCACGAGCTTGGCCTTGTTGCGGAATCCGGCCGCGGGGGAGGGCGCGGGGTCCAGCCACCGGGTCCCGGCGTCCGACACGTCCGCGAGGCGCTCGCGCACCGCCGCGGCCTTGTCCGCCAGCTGCACGGCGTAGGGCACGCCCAGGAGGGTGCAGGAGCGGCAGCGGCCGGCGTCGTAGTGGTGGCAGAGAAGGACGGGCGAGTCCACGGCGCGGCTCAGAAGTCCGTGCTCGCGCGCAGCTCGGGGCGGTCCAGGCGCTCGGCGAGGTGGTCCAGGGCGAGCTCCGCCGCGGCAGCGATGTCCGCATCCACGTCCATCACCAGGGCGGAGAGCACGGGCACGGCGGCCTCGAGGTCGTTCGGGCCGGCCAGGGCGCCCAGGGCAGAGGCCGCCGACGCGCGGACCTCAGGGTCCGGGTCGCAGCACCCTGCGCCGACGCGGTCCACGAGCGCGTGGTCCACCGCGGCATCGGCGCGCAGGGCGTCGGCCCGTGCGGCCAGCACGAGGTGCACCGCGGAGCGCACCTCGGGCTCGGGGGCGTCGAGGGCGGCCACCAGGGCGGGCAGGGCCCGGCGGTGCCAGGCGCGCGTGAGCGCCAGGGCGCCGGCCGCGGGGGGGGTGAGGGCGTCGTCGTCGCCCAGGATGGCCTGGGCCGCCCCCGAGGTGACGTCCTCCGGGGTGCTGGAACCGGCCAGCAGGCGCGTGGCCACACCCACGACGGCGGCCTCGCCGCGCTCCTCCACGGCGCGCGCCACGCGGCGGGAGAGGCGGTTCAGGGGAGTCTGCGGTTCCGCGGGCAGCGGCAGGGGTTCGCGGGGGGTCATGCGCCCATTCTCCCGCTGTCCGGGGCGGTGATACGTTCGGTGACATGAAGCACATCGGAGCCCTGTCCCTCGACTTCCGGGCGGACAGCTTCGACCATCCCTCCGGGATCGTGGACGCCGGCACCGCGATCTCCTGGATCGACAAGGTCTGCTATGCCGTCGCCGCGAGCTGGTCCGGCTCCTTCGTGCGCGCCCGCTACATGGGGAACATGCAGTTCCGCCACGCCGTGCCCGTGGACACGCAGGCCACGGTGCAGGCGCGCGTCGTGCACACGGACGGCTCCGACGTGCACGTGCAGACGCGCCTGATGCTGCCGGAGATCCCCGACGCCGCCGGCGACCCCACGGTCTGCACCTCCTCCATCGCGGTGTACTCGGCCGAGGAGGGCGGCGCCCGCCTCACCGTCCCCCAGTGGGTCCCCGCCACCCCGAACCAGGTCGAGCGCGACGAGCAGGCCCGGCGCTCCACCGTGGCCCGGCGCGAGGTGGAGCGGGGGATGGCCGAGCTGCCCTTCCCCGCCTCCGCCGCGGACCTCGAGGAGATGACCACTCTCTCCTTCCTCGCCCCCACGTCCGAGGCCACCGTGGGCGGCACCGTGAACGCCGGCGCGGTCATGCGCTGGGTGGACGAGGCCGCGGGCGTGTGTGCGGCACGCTGGACGGGCCACGAGAACGTGGTGGCCGTGTTCGCCGGCGGCGTGCGGTTCGTGCGCAACGTGCGGGTCGGCGACCTCGTGCGGGTGGACGCCCTCCTGGTGCACACCACGGACCGCTCCATGCACGTGGCTCTGCGCGTGTACGCCGGGCGTCGCACGAGCCGGCGCCCCCGGCTCGTGGCCCACTCGATCTCGGTGATGGTGGACGTCTCGGACGAGGGCCGCGCCGGCGTCGTGCGGCGCTACGTGCCCGTGAGCGAGGCCGCCCGGCGGCTCGAGGAGTCCGCGGTCGAGCTCGTGCGCCTGCGCTCCGAGATGGGGGCGGCCTGGACGTACGCCCGTCCGTAGAATGCGCGGATGAACGAGATCCCCGTCCCCGGACGCCCCGCCCTCCGCCGGCTCGTGGTCCGCGGCCTCACCGCCGGGGCCGCCGCCCTCGTCGTCCTCCCCGCCGTGACCGCGGTCGCGCTCACCGGGATCGACCTCGTCAAGCGCCGCGGACGAAAGCAGCGTCCCGCCCAGCGGCCGGGCACGTTCCACGTCGAGGCCGGGGAGTCCTCCGTGAGCATCTTCACCTCCGGCGAGGAGCTCTTCGAGGCGATGATCGCCGCGATCGACGACGCCCGCGAGTCCGTCAAGCTCGAGACGTACATCTGGAAGGGCGACGAGACCGGCCAGCGGTTCATGGACGCGGTCAACCGGGCGGCCGAGCGCGGCGTGCGGGTGTGGATCTCCTACGACGGCTTCGCCAACCTCGTGGTGAGCCCCCGGTTCTACCGGCAGTTCCATCCCGCCGTGCAGGTGTACCGGATGCCGGCCTTCACCCGCCCGTACTGGCGGGGGATCGTGCGGCACACCGGCTTCAACCACTCCAAGATCCTCGTGGTGGACCACGAGGTGGGGTTCGTGGGCGGCTACAACATCGGCGACGACTACGCCCACCACTGGCGGGACACGCACGTGCGCCAGGTGGGGCCGGCGGTCTGGGGGCTGGACCACTCGATCGCCACCGTGTGGAACGCGGGCCACGCGCCCGAGGAGCGCATGGAGTGGCACACGCCGGACTCCTGGAACCAGGCCGTCACCGTGGCCTCCAACCTGCCGATCCAGCTGGTCTACCCGGTCCGCCGCGTGTACCTCGAGGCGATCGAGCGGGCGCGGGACCACATCTACATCAACACCCCGTACTTCATCCCGGACCAGCAGATCCTCGAGGCGCTCAAGGACGCCGCACGCCGGGGGGTGGACGTGCAGGTCATGCTGCCCAAGGACTCCAACCACGTGGTGGCCGACTGGGTCTCTCGCGGGTTCTACGCCGAGATGCTCGAGGCCGGCATCACGGTCCTGCTCTACAGGGCGAGCATGATCCACGCCAAGACCGCCACCGTGGACGGTGAGTGGGGCACCGTGGGCACCGCCAACATCGACCGCCTCTCCCTGGGCTACAACTACGAGACGAACCTCTCCGTGGTGGGTGCCGAGTTCGCCGCCCGCATGGAGGAGATCTTCCGCGCCGACGCCGCCCACTGCGACGTGGTCACCTCGCCGCGCTGGGAGGACCGCCACGGCATCGCCCGCGTGGTGGAGACCCTGCTCGTGCCGCTGCGCCCGCTGCTCTGACGGGGCAGGGCCTCCGGGGCGCCGAACGTCTGAGGCACTGAGGCACTGAGGCGCCGAGCATCCGGGGCACCGACCCGGGGCGTCGGCCGCCGGCTCTCCGTCGCAGTCCTTCCCACCCCAGCCCGGCGCCCCCGCCCCCCTGCGCGACCCCTCCGTTTCGACCGCTGCGAGTCCCTCGCGCTGTGGGGCGCCCTCCTGCTTGCATACCCCCAGGGGTATGTCCTACGCTGATCTCCGCTATACCCCAGGGGGTATCGCGCCGTCGTCGCCCCAGCCCCGATCCCAGGAGGACCCCATGCTGCTCGAGCGCATCTACGACGAGGACCTGGCCCAGGCCAGCTACGTGATCGGCTGCCAGGCGAAGAAGGAGGCCATGGTGGTGGACCCCCGCCGCGACGTGCAGGTCTACCTGGACTTCGCCGCGCACCACGGCATGACCATCACGCACGTGACCGAGACCCACATCCACGCCGACTTCCTCTCCGGCACCCGGGAGCTGGCCGCGCGCACCGGCGCCCAGATCCACCTCTCCTGCGAGGGCGGCGAGGACTGGACCTACGGGTTCGAGGGGAACCTCCTCCGCGACGGCGACGAGATCCGCCTGGGCAACATCACCGTCACCGCCCAGCACACCCCGGGGCACACCCCCGAGCACCTGAGCTACCTCGTGCAGGACGGCGCGTTCGCGGACGGCCCCGGCTACTACCTCACCGGCGACTTCGTCTTCTCCGGCGACCTCGGCCGCCCCGACCTCCTGGACGAGGCCGCCGGCGGACAGGACACCCGCTTCCTCGGCGCGAAGCAGCTCTTCGCCTCGTTGAAAGCGAAGTTCGTGGGCCTGCCGGACCATGTCCAGGTCTTCCCCGGCCACGGCGCCGGCTCCGCCTGCGGCAAGGCGCTCGGCGCGCTGCCCTCGACGACGGTGGGCTACGAGCGCGCCTACGCCTGGTGGGCGCCCTACGTCGAGAAGGACGACGAGCAGGGCTTCGTCGACGAGCTGCTCGACGGCCAGCCGGACGCCCACGCCTACTTCGCCCGCATGAAGCGCCAGAACAAGCAGGGCCCGGCCGTCCTCGGCGAGCTCGCCCCGCTCACGGAGCTCAGCGGCGAGGCGGCCGCGGCCCGCGTCGCGGACGGGGACGTCCTCGCCGACACGCGCCCGGTCGACCAGATCCACGCCGGCACCGTGCCCGGCTCCCTCGCCCTCCCGGCCAAGGACAAGGCCGCCACCCACGGCGGCTGGGCCTTCGACCCCGAGGCCGAGCAGAACGCCGGCGTCGCCATCATCCTGCTGGCGGACGACGCCGACGACGCCGGCCGGATCCGCGACCACCTGATCCGCGTCGGGGTGGACACCGCGGACGCCTTCGTCACCAGCCTGGAGGGCTTCGACCTCGAGGCCCCGGCCACCATTACGGCGGAGGAGCTCGAGCGCAGGATCGCCGCCGGCGACGTCGTCGCCGCGGCCCCCGGTGCCGCGCCCGGCCAGGACGGCCTCGCCCTGCTCGACGTCCGCAACCGCTCCGAGCACGCCGCCGGCACCATCCCGGTCAGCGCGGGCGCGGACGGTGACGACGCGGGGGCCGCCCAGCTCTCCGCCGGCAAGGTCGCCTTCCACGAGGACGAGCTGCCGAAGGACGCCACGCTCGTGACGTTCTGCCAGTCGGGGCTGCGCAACGTCGTCGCCGCCCAGGCGCTGCGCCGCGACGGCTTCCGCGTCGTCGAGCTCGAGGGCTCGTACAACGCCTGGCAGCAGCGCGTCCGCGGCTGAGCCGCCCGCGCTGCCCCGCCTGAACCTGACACGCCCCAGAATGGAGACCACCATGACCGTCACGACCCTGACCCCCGTGAGCCCCGAGGCCCTGCGCGAGCGCATTGCCGCCGGCGAGGTGTTCGTGCTCGACGTGCGCACCCCCGGCGAGTTCGAGGCCGAGCACATCGCCGGCTCCTACAACGTCCCCCTGGACACCCTGAAGGAGCACGCCCGCGACGTCGCCGAGCGCCTCGACGGGCATGTCGTGCTCGTGTGCGCCTCCGGCGTCCGCGCCTCTGACGCCCAGCAGCGCCTCGCCGCGACCGGCTTCCGGGAAGCCGCCGTGCTCTCCGGCGGCATCAGCGCCTACGCCCAGGCCGGCGGCGACGTCGTCCGCCGCGGCTCCGGCTGGGCCATGGAGCGCCAGGTGCGCATGACCGCCGGCACCATCGCGCTCACCGGCGCCGTCGCGTCCCAGCTCGGCTCGCGGCGCTTCGGCCTCATCCCCGCGGCCATTGGCGCGGGCCTCACCTGGTCGGCCGCGTCCAACACCTGCGCCATGGCCTCGGTGCTGTCGAAGATGCCGTGGAACCGGCCCGCCGTCGAGCGCTCCGCCGCGGACGTCCTGGGCGGCCTCCCGACGACATCGGGCGCCTCCGGTGCCGGCCGTGCCGCCGCCGTCGCCCCGGGGACCGCCGTCCCCTCGGTCACCGGGCGGGCCTGACCGATGACCGGGCTCGCAATCGCCCTGGCGCTCGTCGTGGGCATGCTCGTGGGCATGCTCGGCGGGGGCGGATCCATCCTCATGGTGCCGCTGCTGACGTATGTGGCCGGGCTGGAGCCGCACGCGGCGATCGCGAGCTCGCTCTTCGCGGTGGGCATCGCCTCGCTCGTCTCCGTGGGCCTGCACGCCCGTCGGGGCACCGTGCGATGGCGCACGGGCGGCCTCTTTGCGGCCGGTGGCATGGTCGGCGCGGTGCTGGGCGGCGCGCTGGGCTCGCTCCTGCCGGGGCCGGTCCTGATGATCGGCTTCGCGGTGATGATGCTCCTGACCGCGCGGGGCATGATCCGGGGCCGGCGCGGCGGCGGGGAGCCCGAGGGTGAGAGGAAGGTCCGGGTGGGCCGGCTGCTGGCCACGGGGCTGGGGGTCGGGCTGATCACCGGCCTCGTGGGCGCCGGGGGCGGGTTCCTCATCGTGCCCGCGCTGGTGCTGCTGGCGGGGCTGCCGATGAGCGCCGCCGTCGGGACCTCGCTCATGGTGATCGCGGCGCAGACCCTCGCCGGGTTCGCCGGCAAGCTGCCCGGCGTGAGCCTGGACTGGGGGCTGCTGCTGGCCCTGACGGGCATGGCGGTCCTCGGCGCGCTGATCGGTGTGGCGCTCGGGAAGCGGGTGCCGGACCGGGCCCTGCGGATCGGCTTCGGCTGGTTCGTGCTCCTGATGGGCGTCGGAGTGCTGGCGGCGGAGATCGCCGGCCTCGTGGCCTGACACGTCGCCCGAGACACCCCCGGGGGTATCCTGGCCGCCGACCTGCGTGGGCCTGGCCAAGCCCCGACTCACCGTTCTCCTGTTCTCTGACCGTCCCCGAAAGGACACGCCATGCGCTCCGCCGACGCCGAGACCCAGCGCAAGATCCTCAACCGCCTCAAGCGCGCCCGCGGGCAGCTCGACGCCGTCATCCGCGAGGTCGAGGGGGAGGGCAGCTGCCGCGACGTGGTCACCCAGCTCTCCGCCGTCTCCACCGCGCTGGACCGGGCCGGCTTCGCGATCGTCTCTTCCGCCATGAAGTACTGCGTGAGCGATCCCGAGGGCGCCGCCGAGTCCGAGGAGAAGCTGACCGTGGCGGAGCTCGAGAAGCTCTTCCTCAGCCTGGCCTGACGGCCCCCTCTTCCGGCCCCTGCCTTCCGGCCGAGTCGTACCTGGAGACCGTTATCCGGCCTGGATAGCGGTCTCCGGATACAACTCGCCGACTGCTGAACCCCTGACATCCCCGATCGAGAGGAACCTCATCATGTGCCGTCCTGCGAAGTGCGACGTCTGCGGCAAGACCACCTGGGCCGGCTGCGGCCAGCACATCGACTCCGTGAAGGCCACCGTGCCCGCCGGCCAGTGGTGCGGAGGCTGTCACACCGACGCCGAGCGTGCGGCCGCCCGCGCCGGCGGCCAGGGGCCCGGCTTCCTGGCGCGCCTCTTCCGGCGCTGACGCCGACCGGAAGCTGTGCCCGGGCCAGCTCGGCCCGGGCACAGCCTCACCTTCCACCGACCCATACTTTCGAGCCGCAACGTCACCCCTGTCGCGGCTTGAAACTATGGGTCACGCGCCAGCTGTGCCGGTCACGCGCTGCCTGCCTCCCCTGCGCCGGACCCGCCCGCGCCCAGCAGGTGGTCGGGCAGGCGGTTGCCCGGGGCCTTCGCGCGGATCTCGAGCAGGTCGCGGGCGTGCTGCCACAGGGCCCGGTCCTCCTCGGACACCGGCTCCCAGGACGGGACGGGGACGGCGTCGCCCTGTTCGTCGCGGGCCACCATGACCGTGAGGCAGTAGGTCGTGAGCTCGAGCTCGGCGCCCTTGGGATCGCCCGAGCGGACGTGGACCGCCACATGCATGCCCTTGTTGCCGGTGTAGATCAGCCGGGCCTCCACCTCCACCAGGTCGCCGATGTGCAGCGGGCGGTAGAAGCGCACGCCGCCGGAGAACACCGCCACGGTGTCCCGCCCGGCCCAGCGCGTCGCGCAGAGGTAGGCGGCGGTGTCGATCCACTCCATGACGATGCCGCCGTGCACTTTGCCGCCCCAGTTCACGTCCGTCGGCGCGGCGAGGAAGCGCAGGACCACGCGCTCGGCCGTGCCGGCGTCGGAGTAGACCTGCTCCTTCATGGCGGCGGTGATCTCGTCCCGCACGGCGATGCGGGAGATCGCGTACTCGCGCGCCAGCTCCTGCTCCAGGCTGCGGGGCACGAACTCGGGCACCTTGACGGGCTTGCCGTCCTCGACGGCGACGAACACCACGAGGCACCGCGTCGCCTCGCTCAGCTCACCGGTCTTCGGGTCGCCGGAGCGCACCGTCGTGTTGATGTGCATCGAGCTGGACCCGGTGTAGAGGACGCTCGCGGTGACCTCCACCATCTGCCCGACGGTCACGGGCTCGCGGAAGTGGATGTTGCCCACGTACGCGGTGACGCAGTAGGTCCCCGCCCAGGCGGTGGCGGCGGCGAACGCGGCCTTGTCCACCCACTCGAGCACGCGGCCGGCGTCGACGGTGCCGGAGTGGCCCTGGTCGGTGGGGGCGGCGAGGAAGCGGAGGGTCACTTCGTGGCGAGGGGTCTCGGTCATGGACGAGATTCTCGCAGGGCCCGGCCGGGGGATCTCGACCGACCGACTCCTCTTCACTCGACCGAGCCCTATGGGGGCGTTTCCGTGAACAAGAGTCGGTCCGACGGGATGCAGGACCCCGACCCGCGCTTCGCCCGTGCCTTTCAGCCGCTTCGGACCGTGCGTCGCGGTCCGGAAGCGCGGGTCGTCGCAGGTGAGCGGCGAGGCCTGGACGAGGTGAGTCCCGAAGCCTGCGCGAGGCGAGGAACGGGGTGGTGCACGGACGACGGCGGCACGTCCTCGCGCGTCCGGGGCCGGGTGCAGAATGGGGATCGGCAGGGCCCGACGACGCGCCCCGCCGCGCGGACCGCGGCGCCTTCGTCAAGGCCTCACCAGGCGCGCCGCCGCCGCCACCCGATCCGCCCCGATCCGCCCCGCACCAGCCACCCCTAGGACCCCCATGCTCTGGACCCTCCTGCGCCGCCACGGCCGCCCGTACCTCGGGGCGATCCTCGCTGTGCTCGTGCTGCAGCTCGTCAGCACGCTGGCCATGCTCTACCTGCCCAGCCTCAACGCCCGCATCATCGACGAGGGCATCGCGAAGGGCGACACCGGCCGCATCTGGGACCTCGGCCTCGGGATGCTCGGCGTCGCGCTGGTGCAGGTGATCGCCGCGATCGCCGCCGTGTGGTTCGGCGCGAAGGCCGCCATGGGCATCGGCCGGGACCTGCGCCGCGCCGTCTACACCCGCGTGGACGGGTTCTCCGCCGAGGAGCTGGGCCGCTTCGGCGCCGCCACGCTCATCACGCGCGGGACCAACGACGTCAACCAGGTCCAGATGCTCACGCTCATGGCCCTGAACTTCATGGTCGCGGTGCCGATCATGGCCATCGGCGGCATCGTCATGGCCATCCGCGAGGACGCCGGGCTCTCCTGGCTCGTGTGGGTCTCCGTGCCCGTGCTGCTCGTCATCGTGGCGTGGATCGTCAGCCGCCTCATGCCACTCTTCCAGCGCATGCAGGACAACATCGACGACGTCAACGGCGTCATGCGCGAGCAGGTCATGGGCATCCGCGTGGTCCGCGCCTTCGTGCGCGAGCGCCACGAGGCGCAGCGGTTCAGCGACGCCAACGCCGTCCTCACGGACACCTCCGTGCGCATCGGCCGGCTGTTCGTGCTGCTCGGCCCCGTGATCACGATGATCCTGCACCTGGCCACCGCCGCCGTGCTGTGGTTCGGCGGCCACCGCGTGGACCAGGACCTCGTGCAGATCGGCTCCCTCACCGCCTTCATGCAGTACCTGTTGCAGATCCTCATGGCGGTCATGATGGGCACCTTCATGATGATGATGCTCCCGCGCGCCGTGATCTCCGCCCGCCGCATCGGCGAGGTCCTGGACACGGTCCCGACCGTCGTCGAGCCCGCGAACCCCGTGACCCCGGCGCGCCGCGCCGGCGCGGTCGAGTTCCGCGACGTCACCTTCGCCTACCCTGGCGCCGAGGCCCCCGTGCTCGACGGCGTGAGCTTCGCCGTCGCCCCCGGCACCACGACGGCGATCATCGGCCCCACGGGCTCCGGCAAGTCCACGCTCATCAGCCTCGTCCCGCGCCTCTACGACGCGACGTCCGGGCAGGTCCTGGTCGACGGCGTCCCCGTCACCGACCTCGCTCGCGCCGAGCTGACCGACGCCGTCGCGCTCGTCCCGCAGCGGCCGTACCTGTTCTCGGGCACGGTCGCGGAGAACATGCGCTTCGGCGCCCCGGACGCCACGGACGAGGAGATCTGGGCCGCGCTGGAGACCGCGCAGGCCGCGGACTTCGTGCGGGCCCGCACCACCCCGGCGCCCGCCCCCGAGGAGGGCGAGGTGTCCGGCCTGGAGTCGCGCATCTCCCAGGGCGGCACGGACGTCTCCGGCGGCCAGCGCCAGCGCCTCTCCATCGCGCGCGCGCTCGTGGCGAAGCCGCGCGTCCTCGTCTTCGACGACTCCTTCTCCGCGCTCGACGTCACCACGGACGCGCGCCTGCGCGCCGCCCTGGACGACGCCGCCGCGGACACGACCCGCATCGTGGTCGCCCAGCGCGTGGCCACCATCACCGACGCGGACCAGATCATCGTGCTGGACGAGGGGCGCGTCGTCGGACGCGGCACCCACGCCGAGCTGCTGGCCTCGAACCGGACCTATCAGGAGATCGTGGACTCCCAGATCCGCGAGGAGGAGCTGGCATGAGCGCCGAACTGACCGACGCCGAGATCGCCGACATCCACGAGTCGGGCGCCACCGACGAATGGGGCGGCGGCCCCGGCCGCAAGGCGAAGGCGTTCTGGCCCTCGGCCAAGCGCCTCCTGGGCCTCTTCGGCGCCGAGCGCGCGGGCGTGGTGCTCGTGGCGCTGATGGTGCTGGTCGCCGTCGTGTTCAACGTGTGGGCGCCCCACGTGCTCGGCCAGGCCATGGACGTGATCTTCGGGGGCGTGGTCTCGAAGGACATGCCCGCCGGGGTGTCCCGCGAGCAGGTGATCGAGGGATTGCGCGCGCAGGGTCAGGGCCAGGCCGCGGACATGCTCTCCGGCATGGCGTTCACGCCCGGCGCGGGGATCGACTTCGCGGAGCTGGGGCGGCTGATCCTCATCGTCCTGGGCATGTACCTGGTGGCGCAGACCTTCATGTGGCTCCAGGGCCGTGTGCTCAATGACATCGTCATGCGCATCGTCTTCCGCCTCCGCGAGGAGATCGAGGCCAAGATCAACCGCCTCCCGCTGAGCTACTTCGACACCCGCCAGCGCGGTGACCTGCTCTCCCGCACCACCAACGACGTGGACAACGTCCAGCAGGCCATGCAGCAGGCGTTCGCCACGCTCGTGTACTCGGTGCTGACCATCATCGGCATCGTCGGCATGATGTTCTGGCTCTCCTGGCAGCTGGCGCTCATCGCGCTCATCGCGCTGCCGGTGGCCGGCGTCGTCGTCGGCGTGATCGGCAAGAAGTCCCAGGCGCTGTTCACCGCGCAGTGGCGCGAGACGGGTCAGCTCAACGGCCACATCGAGGAGTCCTTCACGGGCCACGAGCTGGTCACCGTCTTCGGCCGCCAGGCGGACATGGCCGAGCGCTTCGACGAGCGCAACGACGCCCTCTACGAGTCCGCGTTCAAGGCGCAGTTCTTCTCCGGGATGATCATGCCGATCATGCAGTGGGTGAACTGGCTGGGGTACGTCGGCATCGCTGTCGTGGGCGGCCTGCGCGTGGCCAGCGGCCAGATGACCCTGGGCGCCGTGACCGCGTTCATCCAGTACTCGCGCGAGTTCAACCAGCCGCTGGGGCAGGTGGCGGGCATGTCCAACATGCTCATCTCCGGCGTCGCCTCGGCGGAGCGCATCTTCGAGCTGCTGGACGAGGACGAGGAGGACCGCGACGCGGCCCCCGCGCACCTGCCGCAGCCGGTGCGCGGGCGGGTGGAGTTCGAGCACGTGCGGTTCTCCTACTCGGAGGCCAAGCCCCTCATCACGGACCTCAACCTGGTGGCGGAGCCGGGCCAGACGGTCGCCATCGTCGGCCCGACCGGCGCCGGCAAGACCACCCTGGTCAACCTGCTCATGCGCTTCTACGAGGTCGACGGCGGCCGCATCCTGGTGGACGGTGTCGACACCCGCACCGTGAGCCGGGAGGAGCTGCGCTCCCACACGGGAATGGTGCTCCAGGACGCCGTGCTCTTCGGCGGGACCATCCGGGAGAACATCCGCTACGGCCGGCAGGACGCCACGGACGAAGAGGTCGTCGCCGCGGCGAAGGCCACGTTCGTGGACCGCCTCGTGCACACCCTGCCCGAGGGCTACGACACCGTCATCGAGCAGGACGCCTCCAACGTGTCCGCGGGCGAGCGCCAGCTCATCACGATCGCCCGCGCGTTCCTGGCGCAGCCCTCGCTGCTGATCCTGGACGAGGCGACCTCCTCCGTGGACACCCGCACCGAGGTGCTGGTCCAGGGGGCGATGGCGGCGCTGCGCTCGGACCGCACGAGCTTCGTGATCGCCCACCGCCTCAGCACCATCCGCGACGCCGACGTGATCCTCGTGATGGAGCACGGCGACATCGTGGAGCAGGGCAGCCACGCCGAGCTCCTCGCGGCCAGGGGCGCCTACCACCGGCTCTACATGAGCCAGTTCAAGGGCGGGGAGGACGACGGCGGCGGTGCGGCCTCACGAGACGACGCCCGGTGATGGCTGCAGCCAGCGCAAAGGGAATCGGGACGGCCTGAGGAGGCCAGGAGAATCCCTTGCGGTGGGGGGTAGCGCCTACTATGTGACGTAGCTCATATCAGGCTGGAATCCTGAGGAGGATCGTCATGGGACCGAGGGCTTCTGGTCATGAGCGGGCCTGACATCACAGGGAGACGTGGCCGGGGTCTGGCAGTCGGGCTTGCGCTCACTGTCGTTCTCACCGCGTGCGGGAACGAAGGCGGATCCGCAGGACAGGACGTCGCTGACTCCGCAGGCGCGACAGCGCCGGAGGAATGGAGTCCATCTCGGTGGACGCCGCCAGTCGCGATTCAACCGGTCCTGACGGCGGAGGCCGAGAAGGAAGCGGCCTACCGCTCCGGTCTCGAACGGCGGGCCCAGACGCTCCGCATCACGGATCCTCCTCGCGTGCAGCGGAGAGTGAAGCGCCCTGGGTTTCGTTCCGATCCCAACGAAGGAGAATCGGAACATGCCCAAGAAGTTCAGCCCCGAGCTGCGTGAGCGCGCGGTCAAGATGGTCCTGGAACGCCAAGCCACGCAAGGAGGGCCTCGTTCGCATTCCATCCGGGCGGTAGCCCCGCAGCTCGATGTCAGCGAAGAGACCTTGGGGATGTGGTGCCAACGCCACGGCCACGAGATCGCCCAGGTGCCGGCGGGAGAAGATCTCCAGCAGGAGAACAAGCGCCTCAAGCGCGAGCTGGCCGAGGCGCGGCGGGCGAACGAGATCCTCAAGGCCGCCTCGGCTTTTTTCGCAGCGGAGCTCGACCGCCCCACGACGAGATGATCGCGTTCATCGACGAACACCGCGATCAGTTCGGGGTCGAGGCCATCTGCCGCACCCTTCGTGCGACGGAATGTGGGTTCATCACCTCGACGTGAGCTACCGCGCCGCGAAGACACGACCGGCCTCCGTGCGGGCCCTGCGAGACGTCCTGCTGCTCGAGGAACTCCGCCGGATTCACATGGAGAACTACAGCGTCTACGGCGTCCGCAAGATGCACCATGCGATGGCCCGCGCCGGGTGGGAGATCGGCCGGGACCAGGTCGCCCGTCTCATGCGTACCGCCGGCCTGCAGGGAATCCGCCGTGGCCGCAAGCCGATCACGACCCGCCCTGCAGGAGAGACAGACGCCCGCCCTGATCTCGTGGAACGTTGCTTCACCGCCGAGCGGCCGAACCAGCTGTGGGTCGCTGACATCACCTACGTCAGGATCCTGGGCGGGTTCTGCTACGTCGCGTTCATCACCGACGTCTACTCCCGGCGCATCGTGGGATGGGCTGTCTCGGGCACCCTTCACACCGTGGGGCTGCCGCTGCTGGCCTTGGAGCACGCGCTGCTGAGCACTGGCGCCAGCCGTGGCCGCCAGGGCCTGGTGCACCACTCGGGTCGCGGTAGCCAGCTTGGCCTGCTCGGATGCGCTCATCACCGCCGGGGTGAGCGCCTCAGTGGGCACCGTGGGCGACTCTTACGACAACGCCCTGGCCGAGAGCGTGAACGGGCTCTACAAGGCCGATCTCATCCACGCCAAGCGGATCTGGGAGTCCGTCGAGGCGGTCGAGCTGGCCACCATGGGGTGGGTGCACTGGTGGAACACCACCCGCCTCCACGAGGCCCTGGACTACCTCACCCCCGCGGAGGTCGAGGCGGCCTACACTCACGACCAGGACTCAGCGCCCGTTGCGTCTTGACCTCGGAACGAAACCCAGGGCGCTTCAACGCCGAGATCATGGAGGCCTGCCCCGAGGTGCCCTCTGACTCCGTCCTCTACGGGTTCGACGGATGAACCGCCCCGTCCGCTGGGCCACCTCACCCCGCGCCCTTTGTTACGAGCGCGCGGCGGAACGGCCGTGCCGGGGCGCATTCCGGTGCAAGGTCGAACGTGGGTGTGTGAAGCATCTGAGAAAACTCTTGACGCTGAGCGGGCCACGCCATAGCATGTGACGCACCTCACACGGGGCTTTAGGTCGGAGGAGGAACATCATGGGTGTGAAGCAGTGGGCCAGCAGGGTAGGCGCTGGCGTGGCTGTCGCTGGATCGCTGGCGGTCTCTGGAGCGGCGCCAGCGCAAGCGTTGTCAGAGACTGGCAGGAAGGACTGCAGTGCCGGAGGCGGGTATGTCGGCCTGCAGGTGGAGCAGCAGCGGTATACGGACACGATGTATTACAACGTCGGCGGAAAGACCACCAAGAAGCCTGGGCTATACAAATATGGATGGGATTCCGGACTCCGCATGACGCAGACCTGGACGGGGTCATCGACCTCGCTTCTGCTGTCGGGCACCTACGGCTACTGCTATTACCCCTACTGAGGTTGAGCCCAAGATGAAGACGAAGTTCGCAGCGGTCACCGCCGCGGCGGTGACCGCTGTTCTGACTCTGTCTGGATGTGCGACCACTGCTCCGTCCACGAGCGCCGCGGCGACCGGTTCCCCTACAGAGAAGGTGTGGGATCCCGAGACCTGGACGCCCACCGAGAAGATCGAGCGGCGGATGACCGAGGCTGACGAGCGGGAGCGCTGGTATGAGTCACAGCTCGCACGAAACGCCGCCTTCTTGGGCATCAGCAACCCCCCGGCCGTCACCCGTCGCGGGTGGGCCACCTCCAGGCAAGAGCAGGCGAGATGGTCCGCGCAGTGCATGACCGAGCGAGGGGTTCCCGCCACGTACAACGAGGTTATGGTGGGGGTGACGTATGACACTCCGCCGCCCTCGCAGGAGGCGGCCGTGAAACTGGTCTCATGGACCTGCGATGCCCTGTTCCCCATCGATCCGAGCCTGGACCAGGAGTTCTCTGACGCTCAGTTGCGCCTGCTCTACGACTATTGGGACCAGTACGCCATCCCGTGTCTTGAGGACCATGGCATCACCGTGGACACATCCCAGCGGCCCTCGAAGGAAACATGGCTGGCGGCCTTCAACACGCCGGAGCGGATCAGCTGGTGGCCCGTGCAAGACTCCATCATGGGCCTCACGGACGCGCGCTCCGCCGAGGTCTCGGAAGCCTGTCCGGTTCAGCCCCCGGACTCGATGCTCTTCGGATACTCCGAATGAGCAAGGTCACCCGCTGGGCCGCTCTCGTCCTCACGCTCGTGCTCGTCGCCGCCCTCGCCTTCTGGGCCGGCCGGGCCACGCTCACCCCTCCGGCCCAGGCCGATCAGCGTCCGTCCGAGGACGCCGTCGTCACCGTCGCCGAGCAGGAGCTCGGCCGCGTCATCACCCTCGGCGTGTCCGTGGCCCGCGAGCAGGCGCCGGCCGCCGTGAACGCGCTGTCCGGCGTCGTCACCCGGGCCGGGGAGTCCGGTGAGGTGGCCGCCGGGGACGTGCTGTACGCCGTCGCGCAGCAGCCCGTGATCGCCGTGCAGGGCGAGCTGCCCCAGTGGCGGGCGCTCGACGAGGGCGCCACCGGCAGCGATGTCGCCGCGTTCCAGCGAATGCTCGCCGCCACGGGGGCGAAGGTGGAGGTCACCGGCACCTGGGACGAGGCCACCGCTGTCGCCTGGAACGGCTGGCTCACCGAGCGCGACTACCCGGCCGCGGGCACCGTGGAGCTGGGCCAGCTCGTGGTGCTGGAATCACTCCCCGCCGCACTCAGCGTGGACGCGAAGGCAACGGCCGTCGGCGGCGCGCTCGCGGGAGGCGAGACCATCGTCGCCCGCCCCGGCGACGAGCCCACGTTCGCCATCGAGGTCAACCAGGACCAGGCCGCCATGATCCCGGCCGGCACCGCGGTGACCGTGCCCCACGGCGAGCACGAGTGGGAGGCCGTGGCCGGCGAGTCCACCGCGGACGACCAAGGGCTGATCCGCATCCCCCTGACCGCCCCCGACGGCGGCGCGGTGTGCGGCGCGGACTGCGACTCCCTGCCAGCCGAGGCCTCCACCTCCCTGCTCTCGAAGGTCAACGTGGTCCCGCCCGTCACCGGGCCCGTGGTCCCCGTGTCCGCGCTGCGCACCCAGCCCGGCGGCGCCGTCGTGGTCACCGTGGTGCAGGACGGCGTCGAGGAAGAGCGCACCGTCACCGTCCGCGGCTCCGCGGACGGCCTGGCCGTGGTGGACGGCGTGGACGCCGGGGAGACCGTGCGCGTGCTGAACGGCGCGCCGTGAACGCGGAGCTGTCCGTGGCGGACCTGCGCTTCGCGTACACGCGCGGCGCGGAGGAGCTGTTCGACGGCCTGACCCACCGCTTCACCCCTGGCGCCGTCACCGCGCTCACCGGCCCGTCCGGGCGCGGCAAGTCCACGCTGCTGTACGTGCTGGGGCTTATGCTCACGCCCTCGGCGGGCGTGGTGCGCCTGGGCGACGTCGAGGCCTCCGCCCTGCCGGACCGGCGCCGGGCGCGGTTGCGGGCCACGTCCGTGGGGTTCGTGTTCCAGGACGCCGAGCTGGACCCGTCCCGGCCCATCCTGGACTCGGTGGTGGAGCCCGGTCTGTACGCAGGGCTGGAGCGTCGGGTGCTGGAGGAGCGGGCCCGGGCGCTGCTGGAGCGCTTCGGCCTGGGACACCGGGCCGAGCACCGGCCGGGCCAGGTCTCGGGCGGCCAGGCCCAGCGCGTGGCGGTGTGCCGGGCGCTCGTGAACACTCCCGCGGTGGTGCTGGCCGATGAGCCCACGGGCAACCTGGATCCGGACAACGCCTCCCTCGTGCTCGACGCACTGGCCGAGACGGCCGCCGAGGGGCGCACCGTGGTGGTGGCCACGCACGACCCGGCCGTCGTCGCGCGGGCGGACGAGGTGGTGCGGCTATGACCCTCGAGGCCCGCCCATGAATCTGCGAACCCTGCTGCGCGAGGCCCTCACCGCCGCCCGCACCTCGCCCGTGCCCTCCGCTCTCGTGCTGCTGGTGGTGGCCGCCATGTGCTTCGCCGCCGTCGCCACGGTGGGCCGTCAGGCCGCCACGGAGGCCGCCGTCGCCGCGGAGCTCTCCGGGCCCGCGGCGCGCGTGCTCACCGTCACGGACTCGGGCGGCACCGGCTTCCTCACCGGCGCCACCGTCACCACCCTCGCCGGTCTCGACGCCGCCGAGGCCGCCCTGGCCCGCGACATGCCCGTGGACACGGTGAACGCCGCGATCGGTGCGGGCGGGACGCGCGTGGCGGTGACCCACGTGGTGGGCACCCTGGACCGCGGCGTCGAGCTCACGCGCGGCCGCCTGCCTGGCCCCGGGGAGGTGGTGGTGCCCGAGGCGAAGCTGGCCGAGCTGGGCCTGGCCCAGCCCTCCGGGGCGCTCGAGTCCGGAGACGGACGCCAGTGGGCCGTGGTGGGCGCGTTCGAGGCGCGCACGCCGTTCGAGGACCTCGACGGGTACGCGCTCGCCGTGCCCGCCGTCCCGGCCTCCCTCGTGGTCCAGCAGGTCCGTGTCCTGGCCCCGGACACCGCCGGCACCCGCGCCATGCAGGACTCTGCCCTGGCCGTGATCGACCCCGACCCTCGCTCCTCGCAGGTGCAGACCGCGCGGGCGCTGGCCGCCGGGAACGAGACGATCACCGGGGAGCTGGCCGGACTGGGCCGGTCCCTGCTGCTGCTCATCCTCGGGGCGGGCGCGTTCTTCGTGGCGATCGTGGTGCTCGCCGACGTGCTCATCCGTCGCCGCGACCTCGGGCGCCGCCGCACCCTGGGCATCGGCCGCGCGGACCTCGTGCTGCTCGTGGCGGTCCGCACCGCCGCCCCGGCGGTGCTCGGGGCGGTGGTGGGCGCGGGGACGGGCTACGGGCTCGTCGTGGGGCAGGGCGGGGCGCTGGGGCTGGACTTCGTGGCGGGGGTGGCCGTGCTCGCCGCGCTCACCGCGGTGGCGGCCAGCCTGCTCCCGGCCGCGTTCGCCGCGTTCCGGGACCCCGTCCGTGTGATGCGCACCGCATGAGCCCGTCGGGTGGCCTCAACGCGCGCCCACCCCACGCGCCGCTACCCTCGACGCATGCCCTCCTCCGCCTCCGTGGCCGCGCCCGACCGCGCGCCCACGCCCCTGGAACGCCAGTCCGTCCTGCGCGCGCTCCGCACCCCGCGCTGGCTGCGCACCGAGGTCCTCGCGGGCCTCGTGGTGGCGCTGGCGCTCATCCCGGAGGCCATCGCGTTCTCGGTGATCGCGGGCGTGGACCCGCGCGTGGGGCTGTTCGCCTCGTTCACGATGGCGGTGACCATCGCGATCGTGGGCGGGCGCCCGGCCATGGTCTCGGCGGCCACGGGCGCGGTGGCGCTCGTCGTCGCCCCGCTCTCCCGCTCGCACGACGTGGACCACCTGATCGCCGCCGTCATCCTGGGCGGGGCCCTGCAGATCCTGCTGGGCGTGTTCGGGGTGGCCCGGCTCATGCGGTTCGTGCCGCGCTCGGTGATGGTCGGCTTCGTGAACGCGCTGGCCATCCTGGTGCTCACGTCCCAGCTGCCCGAGCTGATCGGCGTGCCGTGGCTCGTCTACCCGCTCACGGCGCTCTCGCTGGCGGTGGTGCTCGCCCTGCCCCGCCTCACGACCGCGGTGCCGTCCACACTCGTGGCGATCGTCGTCGTGACCGTGCTGGCCGTGGCCGCCGCCCTGGATGTGCCCCGCGTGGGCGACCGCGGCGCCCTGCCCGACGCCCCGCCGGTGTTCGCGCCCCCGCACGTGCCCCTCACGTGGGAGACCCTCCAGGCGATCCTGCCCTTCGCCGTCGGGGTGGCGTTCGTGGGTCTGCTGGAGTCCCTGCTCACCGCCAAGCTCGTGGACGACATCACGGACACCCCCTCGGACAAGTCCCGCGAGTCCTGGGGGCAGGGCGTGGCCAACGTGGTCTCGGGGCTGTTCGGCGGCATGGGCGGCTGCGCCGTGGTGGGCCAGACCATGATGAACGTGAAGGCCAACGGCGCCCGCACGCGCCTGTCCACGTTCCTCGCGGGCGTCTTCCTGCTGCTGCTCGTGGTGGTGCTCGGCGACGTCGTCGCGCAGATCCCCATGGCCGCGCTCGTGGGCGTGATGATCTTCGTGGCCGCCTCCGCCTTCGACTGGCACTCGGTGCGCCCCTCCACGCTGCGGGCCATGCCCCGCTCGGAGACGGCGGTCATGCTCGTGACCGTCATCGCGACCGTGGCCACCCACAACCTCGCGGTCGGCGTGGGCGTGGGCGTGCTGACCGCGCTCGTGCTGTTCGCCCAGCGCGTGTCGCGGCTCGTCACGGTGGAGCGGGAGCTCGACGACGACGGCGGCACCGCCGTCTACCGCGTGCGGGGTGCGCTGTTCTTCGCCTCCTCGGACGACCTGTACTCGCAGTTCCAGTACGCGCTCGACCCCGCGCGGGTGGTGGTGGACCTGAGCGAGGCCCACGTGTGGGACGCCTCCACGGTGGCGGCCCTCGACGCGGTGCAGACCAAGTACGCGCGGCACGGGGTGCAGGTGAAGGTGCGGGGGCTGAACCAGGCCAGCGCCGACATGCACGGCCGGCTGACGGGCCGCCTCGGGGCGTGAGCGGGGGGGGGCTGGCTCGGTCCCGCTCGGGTCGGCTCGGGCTGGCTCGGTCCCGCTCGGGTTTTTGGGCGTGTCTTGCCGACAGACACGCCCACAACTCGATTCTGGGCGGGCTGTTCGCCCAGAATCCTGAGGGCTGAAGGGGAAGATCGTCCAGAATCCTGAGGGCTGAAGGGGAAGATCGCCCAGAACAGCCGGCGCGGACGCAGACGAGGCGAGGCCCCGCCGTCGTGGTTCCGACGACAGGGCCTCACGCGTACGTCACACCTCAGAAGGTGTAGGGCACGCGCTCCCAGGTGAGCAGCTCCTGTGCGGCGTTCTTGCCCTTGCCGGCGCTGTTCGGGGCCACGGTGAAGCGGGTCCACTCGTTGGAGGTGGCGTCGCCCTCGACGGTCACGCGCTGCAGGTTCTCGACGGCGCCCACGCCGTAGGCGTCGACCCAGGGGGAGCCGGCGGCGAGGGGCTCGTCGGCGTTGTAGCGGTGGGAGTCGCCGTTGATCAGGTAGACCGGGCCGTCGAAGGCGCGGGCCTGCTCGGCGATGGCGCCGACGATCGGGCGGAACGCGGCCACGTCCGTCTCGGTGATGCCGGCGGCGGCGAGGCGGGGCTCGAACATGTCCGCCTGGGTGAAGATCACGACGCCGCGGGCGTTCGTGCGGCGGGCGTCGTCGAAGGCCTCGCGGACCTGGGCGATGTTCGCGGCGTCGCGGTGGGCGACCTCGGCGAGCTGCTCGGGGGTGGGGGCGGTCAGGCCGAGACCGGCCCACGGATCGGTGGAGTTGTGGGAGCCCTGCACGTCGATCGCGACGAACTCCACGCGCTGCTCGCGGAAGCGCTGGTTCTCCGGCAGTCCGATCTCGTCCTGGGAGTCCACCTTCATCGGGACGCCGAGGGTGCGGTCGGCGACGGGGAAGAAGATCTCGCGGACCGTGTCGAGGCGCTCGAGCGGGTTGTAGGCGCCGTTGTTGGGGCGGTGGCAGTCCACCCAGTCGTTGTCGCCGGGGGTGAAGACCAGCGGGAGGGTGAGGCGGTCGAACTCGCCGCGGATCATCTGGAAGTACTCGTCCGAGCAGACGGCGGAGCCGGCCTTCACGTCGCCCACGTGGGCGAGGAACTCGAGCTCGTCGCTGTGGGAGGAGAGCTCGTCGATCATGGCGGGGAAGCGGTCGACCTGGGCCTGGCCGTAGGGGACGTCGCCGATGACGCCGAATTCGAAGGCGTGCTTGGCGGTGGCGGTGGCGGAGTGGGCAGGCTTGCCGGTGCCGGTGCCGGTGCCGTGGTCGGAGGCGGCCTGGGCGGGGGCGGCTGCGCCGGAGGCGAGGCTCACGGCGGCGAGCAGGGCGAGCGTGCGGTGCGAAGTGCGCATGGGGGTGCTCCTGGATCCGGTGGCCGCGCCGGGGAGGGCGGGGCCGGGGTGACGGCGCCGACGGCTGTCGGCCGCGTCAGGGTAGGAGCCGTGGGTGACGGCGTCCCGCGTCCCGGGTGACGTGCGGGCGAGCGGTGCGTGTCGTCGTCGTGAACGGGGAGCGGGGAGGCGGCTCGGGGGTGGCTGGCCGCGGTTTCTGGGCGAGTCCTCCGGGCAGACACGCCCCCAACTCGATTCTGGGCGTGATGTTCGCCCAAAACCCGCGGTGGGCAGGGAGAGTTCGCCCAAAACCCGCCGCCCGCAACCCACCCCGCTCAGGCGGTGATGAACTCCCACTGGTGGCCGTCCGGGTCCACGATCTCGCGGGAGTGCATGCCGGAGCCGGCCATCTCGTCGCGCAGGTCCGCGGGGAGCGGGACCTCCTCGGCGCCGGCCTCCACCGCGCGGTCGGCCAGGGCGTCGACGGCGGCGGCGTCGCCCACGGTGAGCGCCATCAGGGCCGCGTTGGTCGTCATGCAGTCGGCGATCTCGCGGTCGCCGATGAAGTCCGTGTAGTAGCCGGGGCTCAGGTACATCGCGTAGGTGGACTCCGTGAGCTCGATGCACACGGAGTTCTCGTCGGAGTAGTCGTCCATCGCGGTCGCGCCGAGGGACGTCCAGAAGTCGCGGATGCGCTCCACGTCCGTCGTGGGGAGGTTGATGAACACCGGCTGGGAGAACAGGGCCATGACGTGCACCGTAGACCCTCCGCCTCGCCCCCCGCCAACCGGCCGCCCACCGGTCCCCGTCGGCCGGGGCTGCGTGCGCTCCGGTGGCCGCTCGAGTATCCGTCCCCGCGTCCGCCCCCGTTGGTAGCGTGGCCGCCATGAGCCTTCCCCCCGCCCCGCCCGCCGGCTGGCCGCCCTCGGGCTGGCCCGGCCGCCCCGCCCCCGCGGCCCGGACCACCCCCGACTGGACCCCCGGCCGCTTCCACTGGGGCGATCTCGCGGTGGTGCTCGCCTACGGGGTGCTCATGATCCTGGGTCTCGGCCTCTTCGCGGCCATCGCGCTGGACCTCGTCCCGGCCAACCAGGAGGACTTCCAGGTCCTGGACGCCTTCCGGGTGAACCTGCTCAGCTACGCCGTGCTGGTCCTGCTCGTGGTCGCCGTCGCGTGGCGCCCGCTCGTCACCTCGCTGCGCGTGTTCCGCACGGGCACGTGGTGGAAGATCCTGCTGCTGCCGGCCACCTGGTTCGCGTGCATCGTCGTGAACGTGCTGGTCCTCAGCCTGCTCGGCCAGGCCCAGACGAGCGCCAACCAGGCCGCCCTCGAGGAGATGACCACGCAGGCCCCGCCGCTGCTCATGGTCCTGATGACGGTGGTCGCCGCCCCGCTCGTGGAGGAGTACCTCTTCCGCCACCTCCTGGTGGGCAAGCTGTCGCGCTACGTGAACGTGTGGGTGTGCGCCGTGGTGTCCATCCTGGCGTTCACGCTGCTGCACTTCCTCGGCACGGGCGGGGACTTCGACCTCGTGGAGACCATCCCGTACGTGACCCTCGCGGTCGCCATCACGGTGTCCTACATCCTCATGGGGAAGTCGTTCGGGTACGCGGTGCTCCTGCACATGACCAACAACGGCATCGCGATCGCCATGCTCTACCTCGTGGCCCCCCTCCTGCCCGAGGTCCCCCAGCCCGTGGCGCCCACCGCGTTCCTGCCGTTCCTCACCGCGCTCGTCGGATGAGGGATTCCCGCCCCCTCGCCCGCCGCATCCTCGCGCTCGCGGTCCCCGCGTTCGGCGCGCTCATCGCGGAGCCGCTGTTCCTCCTCGCGGACACCGCGATCGTCGGACACCTCGGCACGACGCAGCTCGCGGGCGCGGGCATCGGCACCACCGTCCTGCACACCGCCGCCGGGCTGCTCATCTTCCTCGCCTACGCCACCACACCCGCCGTCGCCCGCCTGGTCGGGGCGGGGGACCTCGCCTCGGCCATGTCCCGCGGCCGCGACGGCGTCGGGCTCGGCCTCCTGCTCGGCGCGGTCCTCGGGGTGCTCGGCTGGGCCGCCGCCCCCGCCCTGACCGGAGCGCTCGGCGCCACAGGCGAGGTGCAGGCCCACGCCGTCGCCTACCTGCGCTGGTCCATGCCCGGACTGCCCGCGCTCCTGGCGGTCCTGGCCGCCACGGGGATCCTGCGGGGACTGCAGGACACGCTCACCCCGCTCGTCGTCGCCGGCGTGGGGTTCGCCGCGAACATCGGCCTCAACCTGGCGCTCGTCTACGGGGCCGGGATGGGCGTCGCCGGCTCCGCGCTCGGCACCTCGATCGTCCAGTGGGCCATGCTCGCCGCCTACCTCGCCGTGCTCGCGCCCCGCTTCCGGCGGGCCGGCACCGGCTGGCTCCCGACGGCGGCCGGCATGCGGGCCACGGCGCAGGTCGGCTCGTGGCTGCTGCTGCGCACCGCCAGCCTGCGCGCCGCGATCCTGCTGACCGTCGTCGCGGCCACCGGCGCGGGGGAGACCGTGCTCGCCGCGCACCAGCTCGTCTTCACGCTGTTCTCCACGCTCGCGTTCGCCCTCGACGCCCTGGCCATCGCGGCGCAGTCCCTCATCGGCGCGGAGCTCGGCGCCTCCCGTCCCGACGCCGCCCGCCGCCTCACCGCGGTCATGGTCCGCTGGTCGCTGGGCTTCGGCCTGCTCACCGGCGTGGCGCTGGCCGCCGTCGCGCCGTGGCTGCCCTCCCTCTTCACCGCCGACCCCGCGGTCCAGGCCGCCGCGACCGCCGGCCTCTGGGTCCTCGCGATCACGCAGCCGCTCGCCGGGTTCGTGTTCGTCCTGGACGGCGTGCTCATCGGCGCCGGGGACGCGCGCTACCTCGCGCTCGCGGGGCTGGTGAACCTCGCCGTCTACGCGCCCGTGCTGTGGCTCCTGGCCCGCTCCGGACCCCTGCTCTCCGCCCCCGACGCCGGCACGCGGGTCGTGGCGCTGTGGGTCGGCTTCGGCGTCGTGTACCTCGGCATGCGCGCGCTCACCCTGGGCCTGCGCGCCCGGGGCGGCGCGTGGATGCGCCTCGGGACGGGCTGAGCCCCGACAGCGGCACGGTCGCCCGCGCCCCCTCCCCGTGCCCCGTCCCCGCGCCCCCGGGACGACCGCGCCTAGACTGATGCGGTGCCTGCCGTGACCACCCCCCTCGAGATCTCCTCCGTGGTGTTCAAGCCGATCCTCGTCCGCGCCGCCGTCGCGCTCGTGTTCGGCCTGTCCACCGTGTTCGTGCCGAACCCCGGCGTCACCTGGATGAAGGTGGCCTTCGCGCTCTACCTGGTGTTCTCCGGCTCCGCGATGTGGGAGTATCTGCGCCGCGAACCCGTGCCCGTGGCCATGCGCTCCCCGCTCTCCCTCGCCGCCGCGGCGTGGATGCTGGGGACCATCGTCATGCTCTTCCTGGGCTCTCCCTCGCCCATCGGCGTCACCGTCGCGGTCGCACTCGTGGCCGGCGGCGCGGCCGAGCTCGTGGCGTGGGCCCGGCACCGCCGGGAGTTCATCCCCGCCCGGGACCAGCTCTGGACGGGCGCCGTGGGCCTGCTATCCGGTCTGGGCCTCGCGGTCGGCGCCCTTCAGGGGCTCAACCCCCACGGCCAGCTCGGCATCGTGGGCGGCGGCGCCATCATCATCGGCGTCCTCCTGCTCATCTCCGGACTCGGCTTCCACCACGAGGTGCGCCGGGATCGCGGTAGCGCCCGCGGCCTCTGAGCCGGCTCGGCCACCCGGCGTAGACTGAGGGCGGCCCGTCGTCGTGCCCGCGGGGAGGATCCCGCCCGGGCCGACATTGCCGTCACCCCCGTGCGCCCGCGCGCACGCCACCCGAGCCCGTAGGAGGCGCACCGTGAGCGCACCGTCCCCCCGTCCGTCCCACGACCGCGCCGGCACCGGTGCCGGCCGTCCGGCACGCGGCGGGCTGCGCACCACGGTCAAGGGCCCGCTGATCTTCTCCGCCGTGCTCGGCCTCGTCGGCGGCGTCATCGCCGCCCTCACCGCCTCGGGGGGCACTTCGAACCCGCTGCGCGTGGACATCGGCCTCATCGCCTTCGGCGTGTTCTTCATGACCTCGCTCGTGGTGGTCGCCATGCTGCAGCTCTCCACCCGCGAGAATCCGCCGCGCCTCTCCCATGGCTCCGGCGTGAACCTCTCCTCCGAGGAGACCTTCCGCAAGGCGGCCGCCGAGCGCCGCGCCAAGGCGGCCGCCGAGCGCGCCGCCAAGGAGCGTGGGCCGCAGGGCTGAGCTCGCCGGCTGGAGGACCCCCGCCCGCGCCTCACAAGCCGGACCGCCCCTCAGAAGCCGAACCGCGCCGCCGTCGCCCGCAGCGCGGCGGCCGAGGCCTGCAGCTTCGCGGTCTCGGCCGCGTCCAGTTCGAGCGGGATGACCCGCTCCACCCCCGCCCGCCCGACGACGGCCGGCAGCGAGAGCGCGACGTCGTGCAGCCCGTGGGGGCCGTCGAGCACCGTGGAGACCGGCAGGATGGCGTGCTGGTCCCGCAGGACCGCCTCGAGCAGGCGCGTCGTCGCGACGCCCACCGCGTAGGTGGTGGCGCCCTTGCCCTGGATCACCTCGTAGGCCGCGTTCGTGACGGTGTGGGCGATGGCGTCCAGGTCCGCGAGCGAGAAGAGCGGCGCGGCGGCGTCGGGCCACTCGAGGATGGGCATCGGCCCGATCCGCGCGGAGCTCCACGCCGGGAACTCCGTGTCCCCGTGCTCGCCCAGGATGGACGCGTGCACCGACGACGTGTGCACCCCCGCCCGACCCGCCAGCAGCCAGCGCAGGCGTGAGGTGTCCAGGAGGGTGCCGGAGCCGATCACCCGTCCGGCGGGCAGCCCCGTGATCCGCTGCGCCACGAGGGTGAGGACGTCCACGGGGTTGGTCACCAGCACGATGAGCGCGTCCGGCGCCGCGGCCTGCACCCGGGGGAGCAGGTCGTGCAGGATCGCCACGTTGCGCTCGGCCAGGTCCAGGCGGGTCTGGCCCGGCTTCTGCTTCGCGCCGGCCGTGACCACCACGATCTCCGCCTCCGCCAGCACCGCGGGGTCCGCCCCGCCGGTCATCGCGTCCGCGGAGGTGAAGGGCGTGCCATGGGCGAGGTCGAGGACCTCGGCGCGCACCTTGGGCTCGTCGATGTCGTAGAGCGCGACCTCGCGGGCCACGCCGCGGATCAGGGTGGCGTACGCGATCGCCGTCCCGACGCCGCCGGCTCCCACCACGCCGACCTTGCGGTGGGCGGGGACGCCGGGGTCGCTGACCGCCCACGGGGACGGGGCGGGGGAGGGGGCCGGGTCGCGCTGGTCGCTCATGGGCGCCAGCGTAGGGGCGACCCGCGCCGCGCAGAAGGGGGCCGCGCGCCCCGTCACCGGGAGTTCAGACGGGCGTCAGTCGTCGGACTTCTCCGTGTCCTTCTTCGCCTTCTTGTCCTTCTTGCCCTTCTTGGCGGCCTTCTCGGCCTCCTTGGCCGCCTTCTTCTCCGCCTTCTTGCGGGCCTTCTTCTCGGCCTCCTTGGCCGCCTTCTTCTCGGCCTTGGCGGCGTCCTCGGCCTTGCCCTCCTCGGCCTTGCCCTCCTCGGCCTTCACGGGCTCTTCGACCGGGGCGTCCTCCTTCACGGGCTCCGCCTTCCCGCCCGCCTCGGGCGCCGGGGTCTCCGCCGTCTCCTCGGCCAGGCGCGCGCGGTAGCTGCGCACGTGCGTGCGGTTGGCGCAGTTGGCGGCGTCGCAGAAGCGCTTGGAGCGGTTGCGGCTGGCGTCCACGAGCGCGTTCTCGCAGTCCTCGCCCGCGCACACGCGCAGGCGGGAGAGCTCGCCGTCGACGGCGGCCTCGGCCATCGCGAGGGCGGCCAGCGCGGTGAGGCGCTCGACGGCGTCGGACGGGGTGTCCGCGGGCGCGAAGTCCACGGCCTCCTCCCCGGCCACGAGGCGCAGGGGGCCGACCGTGGCCAGCAGCTCGTTGACGCCCTCGGTGGCGGCGGCCTCGTTCGTGGCGGCCAGCGCCCAGGCGGAGGTGAGGCGCTCGCGCAGGTCCTTCGCGCGCACGACGGCGGCCGCGGCCACGCGCAGGCGGGCGTCGCCCTCCTGCAGGGCCGGGACGAGGTCGGCGAGCTGGGCGCCGGCGGTCAGGCGTTCGGGCTGCTCGGCACCGCCTCGCGGGCCGGGCGCGGTGTTGAGGAACGCGGCGATCGAGGAGAGCAGGGTGAGGGTGCGGGCGGAGAGCATGGGCCAACTGTACGGGGGAGTGCCACGTCACACCGCGTGGCACGCCTCCCCGGCCCGCGCGTCGTCAACTACTGTGACCGCAGGCCCCTCGATCCCAGTGCCGGGGCCGGACCGACCGGGGTGCGAGGGCGCTCCCGGAGCATGCCGACAGGAGCCCCCATGACGCAGAACCCCGAGGCCGCCGAGCGACTGAGCGCCGGCCACGTGATCGTGAAGACCCTGGAGTCGCACGGCGTGAAGCGCGTGTTCACCGTGCCCGGTGAGTCCTACCTCGACGTCCTCGACGGCCTGCACGACTCGGGGATCGAGAACGTGGTGTGCCGCCATGAGGGCGGGGCCACCTACATGGCCGAGGCCGAGGGCAAGATGAACGAGGTGCCCGGCGTCGCCATGGTGACCCGCGGTCCCGGCGCCGCGAACGCCCACGTCGGTCTGCACACCGCGTGGCAGGACTCCACCGCCATGGTGCTGTTCGTGGGCCTCATCCCGTTCGAGCACCGAGACCGCGAGGCCTTCCAGGAGTTCGACCCGCACGCCTGGTTCGGCAGCGGAGCCAAGCGCGTCATGGTCCTGGACCACCCCGAGCGCGCCTCCGAGATCGTGGCCGAGGCGATGTTCGCCGCGTCCTCCGGGCGCCCTGGGCCCGTCGTCGTCGGCCTGCCGGAGGACGTCATCCGCGTCGAGGTCGAGGATCACGTGCACCCGCAGATCCCCGTGGCCCCGGGCGGCATGCCGGTGGAGGACTGGAAGTCCCTGCACGCGGCGCTGAAGGAGTCGAAGAAGCCCCTGTTCATCACCGGCGGCAACGACTTCACGGACGAGGGCGCCCAGCAGCTCACCCAGTGGCTCGAGGACCACAAGATCCCGGCCGCCGCCGAGTGGCGCACCGAGGGCACCGTGCCGTTCTCCTCGCCCTCCTACGTGGGGCCCATCGGCTACGGCCGCCCCAAGCCCACCTACGACCTGCTCGAGGAGACCGACCTCATCGTCTTCGTGGGCACCGTGCCCGGCGACGTCGTGACCAACGGCTTCACGATCCGCCAGAACTGGGACAAGAAGAACTTCCTCGTCACCATCGACCCCTCGCTGCGCGGCCGCTCCGGTCCCGTGTCCCACCAGATCGTCGCGAAGCCGGACGTGTTCGTCCGCGACCTCGTCCGCATGGAGCTCGAGGTCAAGCCGGAGTGGGAGGAGTGGACCGCCCGCATGCGCGGCGAGCAGGAGAAGTTCGCGGCCCTGCCCCCGGCCGAGCCGTCCGAGGGTCAGGCGAGGATGGCCACGCTCATGGCCAACCTGGTGCCGAAGCTGCCGAAGGACTCGATGGTCTCCCTCGGCGCGGGTGAGCACACCAACTGGGCGCACCGGTACTTCCCGACCGAGGGCTACCGCGCCATGATCTCGGCCCGCAACGGCTCCATGGGCTACTCGGTGCCGGGCGCCGTGGCTGCGTCCCTGAACTTCCCGGACCGCACCGTGGTGACCATCGCCGGCGACGGCGAGTTCCTCATGAACGGCCAGGAGCTGGCGACCGCCGCGCAGTACGGCGCCACGCCCCTCGTGATCGTCATGGACAACCAGGAGTACGGCACCATCCGCACCCACCAGGAGAAGCAGTACCCCGAGCGCATCTCCGGCACGCAGCTGAAGAACCCAGACTTCGCGCAGATGGCGCAGGCGTTCGGCGGGTTCGGCGTGCGCGTGGAGGAGGACGCGGACGTGCCCGCGGCCGTCGAGGCCGCCCTGAAGGCCGTGCAGGTGGAGGGCCGCTTCGCCCTCATCCACCTGATCGTGGAGCAGCGCGTCCGGGCCTACTGAGGCCGACGCCCCCGCCCGGTCCGCGCCGTCCCTCCGGTCGGGCCGCCGTCGTGGGGACGTCGAAGCGCAGCGTCGGGACGGCGAAGGGCGCACCGTCGAGGCCCGTCTCGACCCGGTCCCGCAGCACGCCCCCGCACGCGCGGATCGTGGCCACGGAGGCGGTGTTCGTCTCGTCGCACGTGAGCAGGGCGGCGGGCACCCCGCGCGCGGCCAGCAGCATCAGCGCGCCGCGCAGCAGGCGCGCGGCGTGGCCCCGCCGTCGGAACGCGGGGCGCACCGCGTAGCCCACGTGTCCGTTGACGTGGCGCAGCGCCTCGTTCAGCTCCCACCGCACGGACACCCGGCCCACCAGCTCGCCTGCCTCGTCCACGCCCACGTAGAAGGAGGCGGGCACCCGGCCGGGTTCGACGTCGCCGCGCGCCTCGGCGGCGAACGCGCGGCGGATCGCGGGGAAGGAGCGGGTGCCGGCCATCAGGAAGTCGAACCCCTCCCGATGCAGCTCGGCGTCCGCCTCGCGCGCCGCGATCTCGTCCGCGGCGCGCAGCGGGCGCAGCAGGAGGCCGTCCACGGTGACGGTGGGGCTGGGGTCCGGGAGCATGTGCCGAGTGTACGAGGGTGGACGCCGGGCGCGGCCGTGTGAGCCGCCCGCCGCCCCACCCCTCCTCCCCTCCCCACCCCCGCGCCGTGAGCCAGACGTTTCCGTCGTGACCAGCCCCTGATTGCAGCCGAGACGTCTGGCTCGCGGCGGAGCACGTGGCCCCGCGCGACCCAGCCCGCGGCTCAGCCCGCGGCACAGCTCTCGGTGCACCCTCCGGGCCGCCGCGCCCCCCACCACGACAACGGGGGTGACGTGGGTCACGTTGGGGGCTAGGGTGAGGGGACCGACGATCGCCCATCCCCAGGAGGCCGCGATGACCGTGCCGTCCTCGTCGGCGGAGCACGCGCCCGCGCTCGAGGCTCGCCCCGAGCTGCCGGGCGAGACCGTGTCCCGCGTCGCCATGACGCCCGCGGCGCTCGAGCTGCTCCGTCGACTCCTCCCGATCCATGGCCCGCTCATGTTCCACCAGTCCGGCGGCTGCTGCGACGGCTCCGCGCCCATGTGCTATCCCGCCGGCGACTTCACGACCGGCGCCGCCGACGTCCTGCTGGGCACCTTCGCCCTGCCGGCCGAGGGGGACCAGGCGGCCGGGGAGATCCCGTTCTGGATGTCCGCCGCCCAGTTCGAGTACTGGAAGCACACCCACCTCACCCTGGACGTGGTGGACGGGCGCGGCTCCGGCTTCTCCGTCGAGGCCCCCGAGGGCAAGCGGTTCCTGATCCGTTCGCGGTTGATGGCCGGCTCGGGATGAGCTCGACCCTCGCGACCGGCGCCTACCGACGCGCCGTGGACCGGGCCCACGAGTCCCTCGACTCGGTCCGCCTGTCGCTCGCGCCGTCGTCGCCCACCGCTCCGACCGGCGCGGACCAGGGCCTGCGCGCCGCCCTCCAGGGGCTGCGCCGGGAGGTCCGTGAGTCCTGGCTGCGCTCCCTCGGTGCCCTCACCCCCGCGGGGTCGGCCCTCGACGCAGGGGCGTCCGCGACCGCCCCCGCGGTGCCCGGCCAGACCGACCCGGCCACCCTCTCCGACGACGACCTCGCCACCGCCCGCCGCGAGCAGCGCCTCGCCGTGGCCCTGCCGGTGGTCCGCCGCATGCTCATCCAGCCTGCGGCCGAGGCCGGGATGCTCGCCGCGATCGGCAACGCGCGCGGCCACCTGCTGTGGGTCGAGGGCGACCGGACCGCGGTGCGCCACGCCGAGACCATGGGCTTCGTGGCCGGCGCCGACTGGTCCGAGGCGTCCATGGGCACCTCCGCCCCCGGCATCGTCCTCGCGACCGGCGCCCCCACACAGGTCAGCCGCGGCGAGCACCTGAGCCCGCGCGTGCACCCGTGGAGCTGTTCGGCCGTCCCGCTCACAGACCCGGCCACCGGGCGGCTCGTCGGGGTCCTGGACCTCACCGGGGGCGAGGACGCCGTCAGCCACCTCGCCCTGCCGCTGCTCCAGGCCACCGTGGACGCCGTGCACGCCGCCTGGCGGGACCTGCCCGCCCCGTCCCGGGGCCGTCCCCGCGGCACCGTCCCGACGCCGGGCCCCTCGGCCCCGCCGTCCGCCTCGCCGGAGCCGAGCCCCGCCGCCGCGCCGCACCGCCACGACGACGTAGCGGGCCTGCTGCGCGTCACCGGCCATCTGCCGCCCACGCTGGACGGGGTCGAGCTCACCGGCCGGCACGCCGAGATCCTCACCCTCCTCGCGTGGCACGGCCCGGGCCTGACCGGCGCCGAGCTCGAGATCGCGCTGTATCCGGAGGAGACCGCCGGGCACCGGCCCGCGCCGGGCGACGCCCCCGCCCGCGCCATCTCGCTGCGCGCCGAGGTGCATCGACTCCGCCGGGCGCTACAGGACGTGGGGGCGCCGGTGGCGCTGCTGTCCCGGCCGTACCGGCTCGTGGGGGAGGTGCACGCGGACCTGCTGTGCGCGCGGGAGGCGCTGCGCGCCGGGGATCTGGACCGTGCGCTGCACGCGGCGGCCGGGCCGGTGCTGCCGCGGTCGGTGTCCCCCGGTGTCGCCTCGATCCGGGCGGAGCTGGGGGAGGCGCTGCGCGAGGCCGTCGCCCAGGACGCGGATGTCGAACAGCTCTGGGCCTACCTGGGCCGCCCTGAGGCCCGCGACGACGTCGAGCTCTGGGGCGCCGCCCTGCGTCTGCTGCCGACGGACTCGCCGCGGCGCGCGCTCGCCGTGGCCACGCTCGAGCGGATCGAGCGGGACCTGGCCTGACCCGGCCCGCCCCTCACCCGCGCCCGGCTGCAACCTTCGTGCAACCTCCTTGTGACTAGGGTCACAGCCACGGCAGGGCGCCACCCGGCGCCGAGGCAACCGCAGGCAAAGGAGCCAGCACCATGACCGTCTACGCATTCCCGGGCACCGAGGGAGCCAAGGTCGAGTTCAAGTCCCGCTACGAGCACTTCATCGGCGGAGAGTGGACACCCCCGGTCAAGGGCCAGTACTTCGAGAACGTCACGCCCGTGACGGGCAAGGTGTTCTGCGAGGTCGCCCGCGGCACGGCCGAGGACATCGAGGTCGCCCTCGACGCCGCCTGGAAGGCCGCCCCGGCCTGGGGCGCCACCTCGGCGGCTGAGCGGGCGCTCGTGCTGCACCGCATCGCGGACCGCATGGAGGAGAACCTCGAGATGCTGGCGGTCGCGGAGACCTGGGACAACGGCAAGGCCGTCCGTGAGACCCTCAACGCGGACGTCCCGCTGGCCATCGACCACTTCCGGTACTTCGCCGGCGCGATCCGCGCGCAGGAGGGCGGCCTGTCCCAGGTGGACGAGGACACCGTCGCCTACCACTTCCACGAGCCGCTCGGGGTGGTCGGCCAGATCATCCCGTGGAACTTCCCGCTGCTGATGGGGGTGTGGAAGCTGGCACCCGCGCTGGCCGCGGGCAACGCCGTCGTGATCAAGCCCGCCGAGCAGACCCCGGCCTCGATCATGGTGTTCATCGAGCTGATCGCGGACCTGCTGCCGCCGGGCGTCGTCAACGTGGTCAACGGCTTCGGCCTCGAGGCCGGCAAGCCGCTCGCGCAGTCGCCGCGCATCCGCAAGATCGCGTTCACGGGCGAGACGACGACGGGCCGGCTGATCATGCAGTACGCCTCGGAGAACATCATCCCGGTGACCCTGGAGCTGGGCGGGAAGTCGCCCAACATCTTCTTCGAGGACGTCATGGCGGCCGACGACGCCTACTGGGACAAGGCGCAGGAGGGCTTCACCCTGTTCGCGCTGAACCAGGGCGAGGTCTGCACGTGCCCGTCGCGTGCGCTCGTGCAGGAGTCGATCGCGGAGAAGTTCCTCGACGCCGTCGTGGAGCGGACCTCGCGCATCGTGACCGGAAACCCCCTGGACACGGACGTGATGATGGGCGCCCAGGCCTCCAACGACCAGCTCGAGAAGATCACGTCCTACCTGGACATCGGCCGTCAGGAGGGCGCTGAGGTGCTGATCGGCGGCGCCCGCGCCGAGATGGAGGGCGAACTGGCCGGCGGCTACTACGTGCAGCCCACGATCTTCCGCGGGGACAACTCGATGCGCATCTTCCAGGAGGAGATCTTCGGGCCGGTGGTCTCGACGACCACGTTCACCGACTTCGACGACGCCATGCGGATCGCCAACGACACGCTCTACGGGCTCGGCGCCGGCGTGTGGTCCCGGAACGGCAACACCGCCTACCGCGCGGGCCGGGCGATCCAGGCCGGCCGCGTGTGGGTGAACAACTACCACGCCTACCCGGCCCACGCCGCGTTCGGCGGGTACAAGTCCTCCGGCATCGGCCGTGAGAACCACCTGATGATGCTCGACCACTACCAGCAGACCAAGAACCTGCTCGTCTCCTACTCCGAGGACAAGCTCGGGTTCTTCTGAGCCGACGCCGGCACCGCACAACCCCTCTCCCCACCCCACGAAACGTGATCCCCATGACCACGATGAAGGCAGCCGTCGTCACCCAGTTCGGCACAGAGGCCGACGTCAAGGAGGTCGAGCGCCCGACGCCCGGCCAGCACCAAGCGCTCGTGAAGCTCATCTCCTCGGGCGTCTGTCACACGGACCTGCACGCGATGGAGGGCGACTGGCCGGTGAAGCCGACCCCGCCGTTCATCCCGGGCCACGAGGGCGTGGGCATCGTCGAGGCGGTGGGACCCGATGTGGAGAACCTCAAGGTCGGGGACATGGTCGGCAACGCGTGGCTGTGGGGCGCGTGCGGCCACTGCCAGTACTGCCGCACCGGGTGGGAGACCCTGTGCGAGGAACAGGTCAACGGCGGCTACTCCGTGGACGGGTCCTTCGGCGAGTACATGCTCGTGGACGCCCGCTACGCGCCCGTGATCCCGGAGGGCGCGGACCCGATGGAGGTCGGCCCGATCCTGTGCGCCGGCGTCACGGTGTACAAGGGGCTGAAGCAGACCGAGGTGCGGCCCGGGCAGTGGGTGGTGATCTCCGGCATCGGCGGCCTGGGGCACATCGCGGTGCAGTACGCCGTGGCGATGGGCATGCGCGTGGTGGCCGTGGACGTCGCGGACGACAAGCTGGCGCTCGCCACTCGGCACGGTGCGGAGCTGTCCGTGAACGCGAACGTCGCGGACCCCTCTGTGGAGATCCAGGAGAAGATCGGCGGCGCCCACGGCGTGCTCGTCACGGCCGTGCACCCGCAGGCGTTCGGCCAGGCCATCGCGATGACCCGCCGCGGCGGCACCATCGTGTTCAACGGCCTGCCCCCGGGCGACTTCCCCGCGCCGATCTTCGACATCGTCCTCAAGGGCCTGACCATCCGCGGCTCGATCGTGGGCACCCGGCAGGACATGGTCGAGGCGCTCGAGTTCTATGCGGCCGGGAAGATCCACCCGACGTTCCACACCCGTCCGCTCACCGAGATCAACGACGTGTTCGAGGAGATGCGGCACGGCAAGATCGAGGGCCGCGCCGTCGTCGTCGTGGGGACGGGGCGGGCGGCCGCGCGCCCGACGCCCGGTCCTCAGCGGGCCGCGGCCGGGACGACGCCGTCGCGCAGCCACTCCAGCGTGGCCGGCCAGAAGGTCGGCGCGAACCGCGCGTGGAACAGCCCGAAGTGCCCGATCTCCGCGACACCGAGCTCCTCCGGCCGCACCCGCCAGCGCACCGTCCGCCGACCCGGCGAGTAGGAGTCCGCGCGGTCGAGGGCGGCGTCGGTGCCGAAGTCGTCGTCCACGGGCGCCACGATCAGCGCGTCCGCCGTGAACGCGGCCAGACGACGGCGCAGCTCGTCCCGGCCGGCGGCGGTGCGGGCGCTCGCGGTGAAGTCGCGGCGGCTGCGCGCCCAGTCCAGGGCGACCCCGCGCGGCAGGTCCTCGAGCCAGCCGAGCCGCCGCCCCGGGAAGTGACCGCGGGCCAGCGTGATCGCCGGCATCGCCGCATGCCAGCGACCCCACATCCGCGCCCGTCCCGGCCGCGCCCGGTAGTCCCGCCAGTGGGCGTGCTGCCCGCCCACGGCCACGTGCCGGGCCACATGCCGCGCCTCGTCCGCGAGCCCGATGCCGAACCCGCCGTAGCTGTGGCCCACCGTCAGGAGGGGGCCGGGCAGGTGCGTCCGGGCCCAGCCGAGCACGGCGTCCGCGTCGAGGGCGCCCCAGTCCGCCCAGCGCGCCCGCCGGGCCACGGCGAACGGCTCGCGGGACTCCCCGACGCCCCGGTAGTCGAACGTGACCGCGTGGAATCCGTGGCCGGCGAGGAACTCGGCGTAGCGCCGGTAGTACGTGGCCTTTACCCCGGTCGCCGAGGCGATCACCACGGTGCCGGCAGGCGAAGCCGGGGGCGTCGTCGTCGTGGGGGTGAAGTGGCGGGCCGCGAGCACGAAGCCGTCGGGGGCGCGGAGGCGCACGGGGGTGGAGGTGGTCTGTGTCACACCGCCACCCTAGGCGCGGGGGCGGCGCGACCTGCGACACAATGGGCCCATGACTGAGACCCCCCAGAGCTCTTCCGGCCAGAGCCGGGACGAGATCCTCGCCCGCCTCGAGGAGATCTACGCGAACGACCCCGCGGTGCGCGAGCACGGCGTCACCCTCGGCGAGGTGGCCGAGGGGCGCGCGGTGCTGCACCGCGACGTCACCGCGGACATGGTGAACTCCCACGAGATCTGCCACGGCGGCTTCCTGTTCCACCTCGCGGACTCGGCGCTGGCGTACTGCGTGGCGACCTTCGGCGCCGCCCCCGTCACCCGGCGCGCGGAGATCACCTATGTGGCGCCCGCCAGGCTCGGCGCGCACCTCGTGGCGACCGCCCGCCAGTCGGTGGAGTTCGGTCGCGACCGCATGATCGAGGTCGGCATCGAGGCGGACGGCCAGCTCGTCGCCTGGTTCACCGGCCACTCCACGAGCCCGCGGGTGCGCGCATGAGCGCCGGGCAGGGCACGACGACGGCCGGGCCGGTCGTCGAGTCGGTGGAGCTGCACGTGGCCGCGGGGGCGGAGGAGGCATTCGAGACCGCCGTCGCCGAGGCCGCCGCGCTGTTCCGGGACAGGGACGCCACGTCCTTCGAGCTGGTCCGACAGGTGGAGGACCCCCTGTGCTACCGGCTGATCATCGGGTGGCGCCGCCTCGAGGACCACACCGTGGGCTTCCGCGAGTCGGACGCGTTCCCGGCCTGGCGTGCCCTCGTCACACCGCACCTGGCGGAGCCGCCGGCGGCCACGCACTGGACGACGGCGCACGGCGCCTACTGAGCACCTCCCCCTTCGACGACGACGGGGGCCCCTCAGAGGTGGCGGGCCCCCAGCCGCGTGAGGCTGGCCTGGATGCCGCGGGCGTTGTCCTTGGTGAGCCGCAGCGTCTCGAGCGCCTTCCCCACGGCGGGGCGCGTCCATGAGTAGTCGAAGATCTCGGTGACCTCCGTGGTGCCGTCCCCGTTGTCCAGGAACTCCCAGCGCCAGCGGTGCCCGCCCGGGTGCGCCCACTCGATCAGGCGGTCCGGCTCGGAGGCCGTGGTGGTCAGCGTCATCCGGTACGGCACCCCGTACTTCTTCATGGCGACGGTGAACCGGTCGCCCACGGCCAGCCGGTGCGGCCCGCTGACCTTCGGCTTCACGGTCCCCGAACCGTCCACCTCGTGGTGCCGGTGCGGGTCGGCCAGCGCAGCCCACAGCTCCTCGGCGGGGGCGTCCACGGTGAGCCGGTAGGCCACCTGGCGCTCGCCGACCTCGACGCGCGTGGGCCACGCCGCCTGCGCTGCGGCACGGGGCAGGGCGGCGGACGACGACGGTGCGCCCGGCTCGCTCTGTTCGGACGGGGAGGTCGTGGGGGTCTCGGGGCTCGCGGAGGGGGTCGGCTCGGTGCTCATGCGGCCAGTCTAGGAACCCCTGGGAACCGGCCGGAGTCCTGGCCCCGGCGGCGCGGCGGGCCTAGTGTTGCTCCATGAGCACCTGGGGAATCCACGTCTTCGAGAACGACGCCGCGCAGGAGCTGGTGGACGAGGTCCTGGACGGGACCTTCCGGCTCGACGAGTACCGCGGCACCTTCCGCTCGGAGGAGGATGAGGACTTCATCCCCGCGGACCCCGGCGCCCGGCTCCTCGCCATGGGTGCGATCCTGCGGGTGGCGGACGACTCCGAGGCCCCCGCGGCAGCCGCCCTCGAGGAGATCGCCGGCACGGACGAGCTGGACCTCTCCACCTTCCGGGCCCAGTTCTCCGACGAGGACGTCCTGACCCTGCACGAGCTGATCGGCGTCGTGCTGCGCGAGCCGGCCTCCTCCGAGCTGTTCGAGCGCTGGGAGGAGTCCGGCGAGCACGAGGAGTGGCTCGCGGTCTCCCGCGCGGCCGCCGTCCCGAACTGAGCCGGTGCTCAGCGCCCGTAGCGCGTGAGCCGCAGGGAGTTCAGCACCACGAGCACGCTCGAGGCCGCCATCGCGCCGCCGGCGATCATCGGGTTCAGCAGGCCCGATGCCGCAATCGGGATGCCGAGCACGTTGTACGCGAACGCCCAGAACAGGTTCATCCGGATGATGGCGAGAGTCCTCCGGCTCAGCTCGAGCGCCTGCACCACCTGGTCCAGGTCGTCGCCGAGCACGGTGATCTGCGCGGCCTCGCGGGCCACGTCCGTCCCCGAGCCCATCGCGATCCCCATGTCCGCGGCGGCGAGCGCGGGGGCGTCGTTGACGCCGTCGCCCACCATGGCGACCACGCGGCCCTCGGCCTGCAGGCGGCGGACCACGTTCACCTTGTCCTCGGGGCGGACGCCGGCCACCACGTCCTCGGGTGCGATCCCGACGGCGGCGCCCACCTGGGCGGCCACCGCGGCGTTGTCACCGGTCACCAGCAGCGGGCGCAGGCCCAGGTCCTTGAGCCGGGCGATCGCGGCCGCGGAGGAGGGCTTCACGGTGTCCGTCACGGAGACGATCCCGGCGAGCCGGCCGTCCACGGCCACCCACACGGCGGTGGCGCCGGCGGACTCGGCGGCCGCGAAGGCCTCCGCGTGCTCGGCGGGGATCGGGCCGCCGAGGGCGTCGTCGACCACGGATCCACGTCCCACGGCCACGCGGCGGCCCTCGACCACGCCGGTCACGCCGCCGCCCGGGGTGGAGGCGAAGTCCTGCACGGCGGCGAGATCGAGGCCGCGCTCGCGGGCGCCGTCGACGATCGCACGGGCGATCGGGTGCTCGGAGCCGGTCTCCACGGCCGCGGCGAGCGCGAGGACGCGGTCCTCGGCCGGGTGCGCAGCGGCGCCGGGGGCTCCCGTCCCGCGCACGGAGGCGTCTGGAGAGGCTTCCGCTTCGCCCACGGAGACGGGGCGGACGGCGGCCAGGCGCATGCGGCCCTCGGTCACGGTGCCGGTCTTGTCCAGCACGAGGGTGTCCACCGTGCGGGTGTCCTCGAGGACTTCGGGGCCGCGGATGAGGATGCCCAGCTGGGAGGCGCGGCCGGTGCCGGCCAGCAGTCCCACGGGGGTGGCGAGGCCGAGCGCGCACGGGCACGCGATCACCAGCACAGCGACGCCGGCACGCAGGGCGGGGGCCACGTCGCCGCCGGTGACGAGCAGCCACACGGCGAACGTGAGCACGGCCAGCGCCAGGACGACGGGCACGAACACGGCCGAGATGCGGTCCGCCAGGCGGGCGACGCGGGCCTTGCCGGTCTGTGCGTCCGAGACGAGGCGGCCCATCTGGGCGAGCGTCGTGTCCGCGCCGGTGCGGGTGACGCGTGCGATCAGGCGGCCGGAGGTGTTCAGGGTGGCGCCCGTGACCTCGTCCCCGGGGCCGACCTCCACGGGCACGGACTCGCCGGTGAGCAGGGAGGCGTCCACGGCGGAGGCGCCCTCGAGCACCACCGCGTCGGAGGGGACCTTCTCGCCCGGGCGGACCACGACGACGTCGCCGGGGTTCACCTGCTCTGCGGGGACCACGCGCTCGGCGAGGCGGTCGCCGGAGGGGCCGTCGCCGTCGTCGGCGCTGTCCCAGCCGGGGAGCAGGGTGGCCTGGGCCGCGCCGAGGTCCAGGAGGGCGCGCAGGGCGGCGCCGGCCTCCCGCTTGGCGCGGGCCTCGAGCCAGCGGCCCAGCAGCAGGAAGGTGGTGATGACCGCCGCGGTCTCGAAGTAGAGGCTGTGGTGCATCATCGCGGCCATGCCGCCGCCCACGTGGGCGGTCATGCCCGGGTCGAGCAGCAGCTCGATCGCGGAGTAGCCCCACGAGACGAGCACGCCCACGGACACGAGGGTGTCCATGGTGGAGCTGCCGTGGCGGCCCGCGCGGACGGCGGCGGAGTGGAACGGCCAGGCCGCCCAGAACACCACCGGCGCGGAGAGTGCGAGCGCCGCCCAGCCCCAGTGCGGGAACTGCAGCGCCGGGACCATGGAGATCAGCAGGACGGGCAGGCTCAGCAGGGCCGCCCCGATCAGCCGTGGGCGCAGCACGTCCTCCCGCGGGCCGTGCTCCAGGTGGTTCACGTGGTCGTGGTCCGCGTGGCCGGGGCGATCGCCGCGAGCGGCGTGGTGGCCGGTGCTGGAACCCGCGGGGCCTCCGGCGTGCCCCGCGTCCTCCATGGCGCCGGCGTCCGCGGTCGGCTCCGCGCCCGGGGTGGGGGCCGTGGTGACGGCGGGCCGCGCGTGCGGGTCCTCGCGCACCCGCGCCGTGTATCCGGCCTTCTCGACGGCGGCGATCAGCTCGGCGTCGCTCACGCCCTCGGGCGCGGTGACGGTGGCCCGCTCGAGGGGCAGGTTCACCGAGGCCTCGACGCCGTCGATCTTCCCGAGCTTGCGCTCCACCCGGCCGACGCACGAGGCGCACGTCATGCCGGAGACGTCGAGGTCCACGCGGCGCCCGCCGGTGCTGAGCACCTCGGAGGCGGCCTGCGCGGGCGTACGGGTGCGATTCTCCGTCACGGGTCAGCCCTCCACGATCTGGTAGCCGGCCTCCTCGACGGCGGCGCGCACGGCGGCGGGGTCGAGGTCGGACTCGGAGGTCACGGTGGCGGTGGACGCGCCGCCCTTGACGAGGTCCACGTCCACGGCGGTCACGCCGGGGAGCTCGCCGAGCTCCTCCGTCACGGACGCGACGCAGTGGCCGCAGGTCATGCCGGTGATCTTCAGGTCGGTGGTGGTCATGGGGTGCTCCTTCGGGTGGGCGGTTCCGGTGGTTCCGGTGGTGTCTGAGGTCTGGGCGGTGAGGGCGCGGACGGGGGTGCGCGTCAGCGCAGCAGCCGCCCGATGGCGGCCGTGGCCTCCGCGACCTTCTCGTCGATGAGGTCGGTGCGGCCCTGCGCCTCCGCCTGCACGGCGGCCTCCGCCACGCAGTGGCGCAGGTGCTCCGAGGTGAGGTTGAGGCTCAGGGCCTGCAGGGCCTTGGTGACGGCGGCGACCTGCGTGAGGACGTCGATGCAGTACACGTCCTCCTCCACCATGCGGTGGATGCCGCGGACCTGCCCCTCGATGCGGCGCAGCCGCTTCAGGTGCGCGTCCCTGTCACGGTGGACGGCGTGGGGCGGCTCGGGGCCCTCGCACGGGTCGACGGCGTGGCACGCGGAGGTGCCGGCTGATTCGCTGTTCACCCCTGGACCATATACCCCATGGGGGTATGCCGTCCATGGGCCGATCCCGCCGCGCGCGGTGTGTCCTTGCGCGGCGCCGCCGTGGCCGCGCGACCCCGTCGCGCCTTCGCGCCGGCTCGTGCGACGGCAACGGCCGCCCGGCGAGCGGCCGGGCGGCCGGGCGGCCGGGCGGCCGTGGGGGAGGGCAGGGGCGACGCTCAGGCGGCGGCCCGCTCCTCCAGGTCGGCGATCAGCTCGCGCACCTGGAGGTCGAGGGCGTCGCGCACGCTCCGCACCTGCTCGATTCCGAGGCCGCGGATGGAGGGGACGGACCAGCGGCGGACCTCCGCGCCCGCGGGGATCTCGAACGGGTCCGCACCGTCGAAGAGCACCACCAGCTCGGTCGTCCGCAGGACGTCCGCGTCCAGCCCCTTGGGGTAAGCGTGGTGCAGGGGGATGCCTGCCTCGGTCATGGCGTCCAGCGCGGTGGGGATGATCTCGCCCGCGGGGGAGGTGCCGGCGGAGCGGGCCTTCACCGCGCCGGCGGAGCGGTTCTCCAGCAGGGCCGCGGCCATCTGCGAGCGGCCGGCGTTGCCGTGGCACACGAAGAGCACGCGGGGGTGGCGCGACTCGATGCTGCCCTGCGCGATCGCCATGGCGCGCAGCCGGTCGGCCGCGTGGCGCACCGAGGTGGTCGCGAGCATCTCCGGGTGACGGCTCGTGGCGGACAGCGTGGCGTAGGACTCGGCCAGCACGGTGCGCGCCGTCGCCACGTCGCCCACCTCCGGGTACCGCGCGTGCAGGCGCACGGCCTCGCGCTCCAGCACGCGGGCGGGCATCCCGTGCGGCGCCGCCTCCGAGGGCTGGTCGGCGACGGCGTCGAGCGGGACGCCGTCCTCGGGGGTGCGGGGAGCGGCGTCGGGATCCGGGGGGATGGGGCACATGGGAAGGACCTCGGGTGGGCGGGCGTTCGAGGTGAACGCGGGGCTAACGAACCCCTCCACGCTAGTGCATCGCGTCTGCGAGAAGGCGGCGGTGCGGCCGGGCGGGGCCGTTCGCGACGGCCCGGCCGTGGGAGAGAATGGACGCCATGTGTGCCCGATCCGCCCTCCCGGACGTCGGCCCGGCCGTGGCCGGCGTGCTCGACGCCGCCGCCTCGCCGTTCGCAGACGCGGTGGTCTGGGCGCAGGGGGACGTCGCATGGCGCGGCACCGGCGGGTGGACGGTGCTCCTGACGGGGCGGGATCGGCTGCGCCGGCTCTCCGCGCTGTGGCAGGCCGCCGTCGCGGGACGGCCGGACCCCGCGGCGCCCGTGCGCGGCTGGATCTCCTCGACCTTCGCCGACGACTCCGCCGAGCCCGCCGTCCTCCGCGTGCCCGAGCGGCTCGCCCGGGCGGATGCGGACGGGGTGCGCGGCATCGCACAGCACGCGGACGGCGCCGCGCTCGCCGCGGCCGCCGCCGCCGATCCGGACGCGCGCCTGCTGACAGGCGAGGATTTCCCCCTGCCCGCGGACACCGCGGAGCGCGCGTGGGACGACGTCGGCTACGCCGCCGGGGTGCGGGAGGTCCTGGAACGCCTGGCACGCCCCGGGGACGGGGCCGGGCGGGAGCCGCTCGAGAAGGTCGTCATCAGCCGCACGTTGACGGTGCCGGCCGAGGACGCAGACCTGTGGCGCGCGGTCGAGGCGCTGCGGGCGGACTACCCGCAGACGTGGGTGTTCGCCGTCGGCGGGCTCGTGGGGGCCACCCCGGAGATCCTCGCGACGCGCCACGCGGGCGAGGTCTCCTCGCGCGTGCTGGCCGGCTCCCTGCCGCGGGGTGCGACGGCGGCCGAGGACGCCGCGCTGCGGGCCCGCCTCGCCGCGGACGAGCGCCTCGGCCATGAGCACCGCTGGGCTGCTCGATCGGTGGTGGACGCCCTCGCACCGGTGGTGGAGCTGGAGGACGCGGATCCGGCGCCCACCGTGCTGACCCTGCCCAACGTGCACCACCTGGCCACGGCCGTGCGCGGGCGGCTTCGGGACGGGGGCGGCACCGTCCTGGACGTCGTGGCGGCCCTGCACCCGACGGCGGCGGTCGGCGGCACGCCGCGAGAGGCGGCCGTGCGGCTGATCGCCGAGGTCGAGCCCGTGGACCGCGGCCGCTACGCCGGGCCCGTGGGGTGGATGGACGAGACCGGCGACGGCGTGATCGCGCTCGCGCTGCGCTGCGGCCAGCAGGTGCCCGGCGGGATCCGGCTGCACGCCGGCGGCGGCATGGTGCCCGGGGCGGTGCCCGAGGAGGAGGTCGTGGAGGTCGGCGTGAAGCTCCAGCCGATGCGGCGGGCGCTCGGGCTCCGCTGACCCCGAGGCGGCTCAGGCGGCTCAGGCGGCCTGGGCGACCCCGGGGGCCGCAGCATGCGCGGCCTCGCGCAGGCGGCGGCCGGCCTCGTGCTCGGCGATGGCCGGCAGGAACGTGGTCAGGCGGGCCTCGGCCTTGAGGTCGGCGACGACCGCGCGGACGGTGGCGCGCACGGCGTCGGCGGGGACCTCGTCCGCGAAGCGCTGGGCGAGCTTGTTCTCGACGCGGGCCAGCACGTGGCGCTGCATCAGGGGGCTGGGGGCGGTGGGCAGGTGGTGGTCGGTGTTCGGGGTGGTCATGGGGATGACTCCTCTCTGAGCCGGGCGTGACACTCGGCGGCTGATGCGGGGCGGGCCCCGCCGGATGGATCGATGTGTCCCACCCTTCCGAAGTGAACGAAAGGTGAACAACTTGTTAACCAGCCTACTCGGACGGCGGGATTTGGCAAGTCTTCGCCGGTGGTCCGGAGCGTCCGTCGAACCCTCGGAAGGTCCCTCAAAGGTCCGGAAGATGCCGGAATCGTGCGGATCCGGGCGATGGGTCCCTGGTCGGCGAGACCTCGGGCGCAAGGTAAACGAAAGGTGAACGCAGCCATGGTGCCCCTGTCCTGGCCGGCGGGGCGCGGTGGCGCGCCGGATCCTGCGGGGGCTGCCGACGTCGTCGTGAACCGACCCGCCGGGACCGCCGCCCCGTCTGGGAGAATGGACGGGATGTCTGACTACCAGCCCCGCCGCCCCGGCTCGAAGCCCGCCCCCGCCCATCGCACGGACCGCACCGGCAAGCCCGCGTTCAAACGGCCCGAGCGCGGCATGATCGACGAGTCCGAGGCCCGCCAGCTCGCCGAGGACCGCGAGCGCATGCACCGCGCCGGGGTCGGCCACCAGCTCTCCGCGCCGAAGCGCCGCGAGGCCGCGGCCGCCGAGCGCCCCCAGGTGATGCCCAAGACCGAGGGCTGGGCCCAGCCCATGGGACCGGACGGACGCCCGCAGCTGCAGTTCAAGCAGCCGCGGGTCTCCCAGCCGCCGCAGCACCTCGCCGACCTCACCCTGGCCGAGCGCCAGGAGAAGGCGAAGGAGATCGGCCTGCCCGCGTTCCGCGCGAAGCAGCTCTCCGTGCACTACTTCGAGCACTTCACCACGGACCCCGAGCAGATGACCGACCTGCCCAAGGACAAGCGCGAGGCGATCGCCGAGGCGTTCTTCCCGCCGCTGCTCACCGAGGTCCGCCGCATGGAGACCGACCGCGGCGACACGGTGAAGTTCCTCTGGCGGCTCTTCGACGGCGCGCTCGTGGAGTCCGTGCTCATGCGGTACCCGGGGCGTGTGACGCTGTGCGTGTCCAGCCAGGCCGGCTGCGGCATGAACTGCCCGTTCTGCGCCACCGGCCAGGCGGGGCTCACCCGCAACATGTCGACGGCCGAGATTGTGGAGCAGATCGTGCGCGCCAACCAGGTGATCGCCGCGGGCGGCCTCGGCGGCAAGCGCAAGGACGGCGGGCACGACGCCGACCGCGTCACCAACGTCGTCTTCATGGGCATGGGCGAGCCGCTGGCCAACTACAAGCGCGTGATCGCCTCCGTGCGACGCATGGTGGACCCGGCACCGGAGGGCCTGGGCATGTCCGCGCGGCACGTCACGCTCTCCACGGTCGGCCTGGTGCCGGCCATCCGCAAGCTCACGGAGGAGGGCATCCCGCTCACCTTCGCGCTCTCCCTCCACGCGCCGGACGACGAGCTGCGCGACGAGCTCATCCCCGTGAACTCCCGGTGGAAGGCGGACGAGGCGATCGACGCCGCGTACGACTACTTCGTGAAGACGGGCCGCCGCGTGTCCATCGAGTACGCCCTCATCAAGGACATGAACGACCACGCGTGGCGCGCCGACCTGCTCGCCAAGAAGCTCAACGCGCGCGGCAAGGGCTGGGTGCACGTGAACCCCATCCCGCTGAATCCGACGCCGGGCTCCATCTGGACCGCCTCGGAGAAGGACGTGACGCGCGAGTTCGTGGACCGGCTCAACGCCGCCGGGATCCCCACCACCCTGCGCGACACCCGTGGCAAGGAGATCGACGGCGCATGCGGCCAGCTGGCGGCCGAGGACGTCGACTGACCCCGGCGCTTTCGCTGACGGAACCGGGTTTCCCGGTCACTCGCACTCGTGGAACGGGGGCACCCGCACCCGACGGCGCCCGGCACCTCTTCTCCCAGAGGTGCGGGGCGCCGTCGTCGGTCTCCAGCTCGGGGCCTTGCCGAATCCGCCCCTCAGCGGATCAGAACTCCACGGTCGTCGAGTCGCCCGGCTCGGCGGTGCCGCCGGTGACCTTGGCCTTCACGACCTCGACCGCGGTGGCCACCGCGCCCGCGGATTCCCAGTACTGCGCGGACTCGGCGTCCACGCGCACGAGCACGATCTGCGGATCCTCGGGCGTCGAGCCCTCACCGAAGAAGGACTCGTTGACGGCGCTCCAGTACGTCCTCTTGCGCTCGTCGTCACGGACCACCTGGCCGTGGCCGGAGACGGACGCCCAGAAGGACTTCTCCTGGACCGCCACGTTCACGGGACGCTGGGCGGCCTCGTCGGCGACGTCGGAGCTCGCGCGGGTCATGAACCACAGGGTGCCGTCCTGCTCGGCCTCCTGCAGGCCCATGGGGCGGGTCACGAGGCGGCCGTCGGCCTCAGAGGTGGTGAGCATGGCGACACGGACGTCGGCCAGCCTCTCGAGCAGGTGGGTGCGGGGGTCCTTCTCAGCCATGACGGCTCTCCTTCGGTCTCACGGTCAGTGCGTGACGCCGACGCTAGGCCCCTGCGCCGGGGCTCGGCCAGGCTCGGGCGCCGGAGGCGCCGCGCGCCGGACGACGGCGGCCGGCGTCGTGCCTCAGTCCTCGGACGCGAGGTGCGCGATCTGCTCCACGGCGTACGCGTAGCCGTGCACGCCCGCACCGGCGATGACCGCCTCGACCACGGGGGAGAGGTAGGAGTGGTGCCGGAACGGCTCGCGGGCGTGCACGTTGCTCAGGTGCACCTCCACGGCCGGGATCTGGACGGCGGACAGCGCGTCCCGGATCGCGACGGACGTGTGGGTGAAGCCGCCCGGGTTCAGCACGATCCCGACGGCGGCCTCCCGCGCCTCGTGGATCCAGTCGATCAGCACGCCCTCGTGGTTGGACTGGCGGAACTCCACGGCGAGGCCGTGCTGCGCCGCGCGTGCCTCGGTGAGGGCGCGGACGTCGTCGAGGGTGGCCGTCCCGTAGACCTCCGGCTCGCGCGTGCCGAGCAGGTTCAGGTTCGGGCCGTTGAGGACGAACACGGTGCGGGCGCTCTGGTCGGTCATGGCGTCTCCTGGGGGTGTCGGAGGGGAGGGGAGGGCGGGGCGGGCGGACGGGGCCGGACGGCGACGGCGGCGTCCCCTGCGAGCGTACGTCGCCGGCGTCGTCCGCGACTCGCGCGCGGCCCGGTCTGCCTGCTTCCCTGGAGGCGGCCCCACCAGAGAGATAGGACGACCAGTGACGACTGACCCGCACGCCACAACCCCCGACCTCACCGCGCCCGACCTCACCGCCCCCGACCTCGGCGCCGACGTCCCCGCCACCGTCACGCTGACGGGCACGGGCGTGGCCGGCGTCGAGATGCCCCGGACCGGGCTGGGCACGTGGCGCCTGGCCGGGGAGGAGGGCGCCGACGCGGTGCACGCGGCTCTCGCGGCCGGCTACCGCCACGTCGACACGGCGGAGAACTACGGGAACGAGGACGCGGTGGGCCTCGCCGTCGCCCGGGCCCTCGCCGAGGGCGTGCTCACCCGCGACGAGCTGTTCCTCACCACGAAGTTCAACAGGGAGCACCACGGCGGCCCGGAGCGGGTGCGGCCCGCCGTCGAGGCCTCCCTGCGCCGCCTGGGCGTGGACCATGCCGACCTCGTGCTCATCCACTGGCCCAATCCCGAGCAGGACCGGTACGTGGAGACGGCGGCCGCGCTCGCGGGCCTCGTGGAGACGGGCCTGATCCGCGCGTGGGGCGTCTCCAACTTCACGGCCGAGCACCTCGACCGCCTCGCGGAGGCCGGACTGCGGGCCCCGGTCGACCAGATCCAGGTGGACCCCGTGGCCGCGATCCCCGGCTGGCAGGCCGCCGTCCGCGCGCACGGCGCCGTGGTCACGGCCTACTCGCCCATCGGCCGCGCCGAGCTCGGCATCGAGACCCGCGAGGCGATCACGGCCGCCATCGCCCGGACGGGGCGCACCGTGCAGCAGGTGGTGTTGCGCTGGCACCTGCAGCACGGGCGCGTCGTCATCCCCAAGTCGGCGGATCCGGCGCGCCAGGCCGAGAACCTGGACCTCCTCTCCTTCTCCCTCACGCCCGCGGAGATGGCCGGGGTCGACGCGCTCGACGACGGCTCCGGCCCCCGGCAGCACCCGGAGACGTTCGGGCACTGAGCGCGCCGGAACCGGCGCGGTGCCGGGGGTCCCGCGCGCGGGGACAGAGGCGCGGGGGCGGAATAGCCGCGCTCCACGGCCTGTTCCACCCCGTGAACCACTGACGACGCCGCCCCGCTCGGGCGCCGACGTCGCCACCGATGAAAGGACCTCCCATGGCCACCACCGATCTCACCCTTGACGCCTTCGGCTCGACCGTCTCCGAGAACGACACCGTCCTGGTGGACTTCTGGGCCTCGTGGTGTGGCCCGTGCCGACAGTTCGCCCCCGTCTTCGAGGCCGCCTCGGAGAAGCATGAGGACGTCGTGTTCGCCAAGGTGGACACCGAGGCCGAGCAGCAGCTCGCCGCGATGGCCGGGATCACCTCGATCCCCACGCTGATGGCGTTCCGCGGCGGCGTGCTCGTGTTCTCCCAGGCCGGTGCCCTTCCCGGCTCGGCGCTCGATCAGCTCCTCGAGCAGGTCAAGGGCCTGGACGTGGACGAGGTGCGGCGCATGGCGCAGGAGTCCGACGCCGCCGAGCCCGCCCCGGAAGAGGCCGTGGAGTCGGCTGCCGCGCAGCTCGACGAGGTCAACGGCCGCTGACGCTCCGCCCCCGTCTCACCCGGCGTCGAACGCGCCCTGCTCCCACTGCGCCACGAGCCACGGGCTGAACGCCCGCGGCACGGCGGCCAGGGCGGCGGTCAGCTCGGCGACGCCCACCCAGCACCACTCGGCGACCTCGTCCTCCTCAGGGGCGGGGTCGCCGTGCAGTGTCGCGCGGAACACCGGGCAGACCTCGTGCTCCTCCACGCCGGCCGCGTCGGCCGCGCGGTACCGGAACCCCGGCAGCAGGGGAGCCACGTCCGCCACCTCCACCCCCAACTCCTGGGGCGCCCGGCGGCTCACGGCCTCCTCGGGGGTCTCGCCGACGGCGGGATGGCCGCAGAACCCGTTGGTCCACACGCCCCCGAAGGCCTTCTTGCCCAGGGCCCGGCGCGTCAGCAGGAAGCGGCCGTCGGGGCTGTAGACGTGGCACGAGAACGCCAGGTGCAGCGGCGTGCCGCCCTCCGCGACGTTCCGGTGCACGGTCGCCTTCGGCTCGGCGCCGACGGGAGTGCCGTCCGCGTCCAGGAGCACCACCCGCTCCACGTCGGAGGCGGTGGCGTCGGAGGCATGCGGGCCGGCGGTGTCCATGCGCACCAGTGTGACAGGGCGCGCCCGGGGGTCGCCCCTTCGGTGTGCGCCATCTCACTCTGCCCTGTGATACGCGTCTGACCGGGGGCGATAGAATCCCCCGCGAGCGTCCCGTTCCGTGGGCCGCACCACCGTCGTCCAGGAGGACCTCCATGACCCTCGCCCTGCCGCGCCCCGCCCGCCTCACCGCGCTCTCCGCCGCCGCCCTGCTCGCCCTCACCGCGTGCGGCGGCCAGGACGCGGCCGAGTCCTCGGCCTCGTCCCCGGAGGCCGGCGCCCCGACGTCGGCCGCGGCCTCGCCGACGGAGTCCGCCTCGGCCTCGCAGGCCGGATCCTCCTCCGCCGCCCCGGTGGAGCACGGGCCGGGCACGTGCTTCACCGCCCCTCTGGGCGCGCGCGACCTCTCCAACTTCGAGGAGACCGACTGCGCGGAGGAGCACACGGCGGAGTACCTGTGGCCCGTCCCCGCGGTCGCCGAGGGCGAGGAGGCCTCCTCCACGTCCGCCGCGGTCTGCCAGGCCGCAGGAGAGCGGCTCTCCGAGCGTGAGGAGATCGGCGCGGGCACGGTGCTCTCCGCGGCGGAGCTCAGCTCCTTCGGCACGGAGGGCACCCACTGCGTGGTCTACGCGGTCTCCGGCCAGTGGAAGGGCCAGATCGTGGACCCGGCGACCACGCTGGAGAAGGCGGCGCAGGAGGCGCCCGCCGCCACGTCCTGACGCTCGCTCCGCCGGTCCACTCCCGTGCGCGGGACCGCGGCGTCCGGGAGTGGACCGGCGGAGCAGAGGCGCGCTAGCGTGGCGTGGAGATTCGACCGTCGAACTATTTTCGGCACGCCGCGTTCCCCGCACCGGCCCCATCCTCACTCGCACCGCCAGCCCAGGAGGCCCCATGCCGGATCCCGACGCCTGCTCCCGCATGTCCGGCATCCTGGACGAGGCGCTCACCCACGCGGCCTCGCGGGCTCCTGACTCCGCCGCCTTCGCGGGCCTGGTCGAGACGCTGCGCGCCCCGGTCGCCGGGGGCAAGCTCGTCCGACCGCAGCTCGTGGACCTCGGCTACCGCGCGGCAGCCGGCGGCCCGGTCCCGCCCGCGGACCGGGCCGCGGTGGACCGTCTCGGCGCGGCGTTCGAGCTGCTGCACACCGCGCTGATCGTGCACGACGACGTGATCGACCGCGACACCGTCCGCCGCGGCCGCCCCACGGTGGCGGAGGAGCACCGTGTGCGCCTCGCCGCGGCGGGCGTGCCCGCGGGAGAGGACGCCCACGCGGGGCTCTCCATGGCCGTGATCGCGGGGGACGCGCTCCTCGCCGAGGCCCTGCACCTGGCCGTGACCTGCACCCCGGACCCGGTCCGCGCGGTGCCGGTGGCCGTCGTCGTGATGGACGCCGCCACCGCGACCGCCGCCGGCGAGCTCGAGGACGTGCTCCTGGGCCTGTCCCGCCACACCGGGGACGAGCCGGACCTCGCGCGCATCCTGGCGATGCAGCGCCTCAAGACGGCGCGCTACTCGTTCGAGGCGCCCCTGCGCGCCGGCGCGCTCCTCGCAGGGTCGTCCGAGGAGTTCGCCGCGGCCCTGGCCGACGTCGGCGCGGACCTGGGCGTGGCCTACCAGGTGGTGGACGATGTCCTCGGCGTCTTCGGCTCGCCCGCGGCCACCGGCAAGTCGGCCGCGGGGGACCTGCGCGAGGGCAAGGCCACCGTGGTCACCGCGCACGGCCGGCGGGACCCGGCCGTGCGCGCCCTGCTGGACCGCGCCGCGGCCTCCCCGGGCGCCGTCGACGCCGCCCGGCGCGGCCTCGAGGGCGCCGGCGCGCGCGAGCACGCCCGCTCCGTGGCCGCCGAGCTCGTGGAGCGCGGGCGCGCCCGCCTGGCCGCGCTGCCGCTCGGCACCGCGGAGCGGTCGGAGCTCGAGGCCGCGTGCCGCGCCGTCCTGGAACGGGAGGCGTGAGCGTGGGCGCGCCCGTCTCCGACCCCGTCTCCACCCCCGCCTCCGACCTGGACCGCTACACCCGCACCGCCCTCGTGGCGTCCGGGAGGGTCATCGGCCGCTACTCCACCTCCTTCTCCTGGGCCTGCCGCACCCTTCCGGCCGCCCAGCGTCGGGACATCGCCGCGATCTACGCGATGGTGCGCGTGGCGGACGAGATCGTGGACGGCACCGCCGCGGCCGCCGGCGCGGACCCGGCCGAGGTGCGGGCCGCCCTGGACGGCTACGAGGCCGCGTGCGAGCGCGCCATGGCGAGCGGGTTCTCCACGGACCTCGTGCTGCACGCGTTCGCCGACGTGGCCCGCCGCCACGGGATCACCCCCGCGCTGACGGCCCCCTTCTTCGCCTCGATGCGCGCGGACCTGTCCACGAGCGAGCACGGCGAGGAGTCCCTGGCCCGGTACATCCACGGCTCCGCCGAGGTGGTGGGCCTGATGTGCCTGCGGGTGTTCTTCTCCCTGCCCGGCACCCGCGCGGACACCCCGGCCGGGCGGGAGCTGCTGACGTCGGCGGCGTGCCGGCTGGGAGCGGCGTTCCAGAAGGTCAACTTCCTGCGGGACCTGGCGGCGGACCACGACGGCCTGGGCCGCACCTACCTGCCCGGCGCCGCCCCGGAGGTCCTCACGGAGGAGCGCAAGGCCGAGCTCGTGGCGGACCTGCGCGCCGACCTCGACGCCGCCCTGCCCGGCATCCGCGCCCTCGACCCGCGGGCCGGCCGGGCGGTGCTGCTCGCGCACGGCCTCTTCGCGGAGCTGGCCCGCCGGATCGACGCCGCCCCCGCCGCCGAGCTGGCCTCCCGCCGCGTGCGCGTGCCGGACGCCGTGAAGGCCCGCATCGCCGCGCGCGTCCTGGGGGCGAGCGCCCTGTCCCGTGTCCGAGGAGGAACCCGATGAGCACCCGTCCGCGCCGCGTCGTCGTGATCGGCGGCGGCTTCGCCGGCCTGGCCACCGCGGGGCTGCTGGCCCGCGACGGGCACGCCGTCACCCTGCTGGAGCGCAACGCCGAGCTGGGCGGCCGCGCCGGGCGGTGGAGCGCCGCGGGCTTCGCGTTCGACACCGGACCCTCGTGGTACCTCATGCCCGAGGTGATCGACCGCTGGTTCCGGCTCATGGGCTCCTCCGCCGCCGAGCAGCTGGACCTGCGCCGCCTCGACCCGGCCTACCGCGTGTACTTCGAGGGGCAGGACGCCCCCGTGGACGTGGTCACGGGGGGCGCCGAGTCCGCCGCGCTCTTCGAGGGGATCGAGCCCGGCGCGGGGGCCCGGCTGGGGGAGTACCTCGACTCCGCCGCGCGCGTCTACGCCCTCGCCAAGCGCCACTTCCTCTACACCGACTTCCGCCAGCCGCTCGCCCTCGCGCACCCCGAGGTCCTGCGCGCCCTGCCGACGCTCGGCCCCCAGCTGCTCGGCGGGCTGCGCGAGCACGTCGCGGCCCGGTTCCAGGACCGGCGCCTGCGCCAGATCCTCGGCTACCCCGCGGTCTTCCTGGGCACCTCCCCGCGCCGCGCCCCGGCCATGTACCACCTCATGAGCCACCTGGACCTGGTCGACGGGGTCCAGTACCCGATCGGCGGATTCGCCGCCCTTGTCGACGCCATGGCGGACCTGGCACGGCAGGCCGGCGTCGAGATCCGCACCGAGGCGGAGGTCACCCGCATCGAGGTGGAGGACGCCCCGGCGCCCCGCACCCGCGCCGCGCGCGTGCGCGCCCGCCTGGCCTCCCCACGGCGACGCCGGCGCACGGGCCGGGCGACCGGCGTCGTCTGCCGGGACGCCGCGGGCACCGAGCGCCGCCTGGACGCCGACGCCGTGGTGGCCGCCGCGGACCTGCACCATGTGCAGACCGCGCTGCTGCCGCCGGCTCAGCGGGTGCCCGAGTCCGCATGGGACCGCCGCGACCCCGGCCCCTCCGGGGTGCTCGTGTGCGTGGGCGTGCGCGGCGCCCTGCCGCAGCTGCTGCACCACACGCTGCTGTTCACCGCGGACTGGGACGACAACTTCGGGCGCATCGAGTCCGGGCGCATGCTCGCGGACGACACCTCGATCTACGTCTCCCGCACCTCGGCCACCGATCCCGGCGTCGCGCCGGAGGGGGACGAGAACCTCTTCGTGCTCGTCCCCGCGCCCGCCGAGGTGGGCTGGGGCCGCGGCGGCATCCGCGTCCGCGACGGTGAGGGGTGGCGCGTGGAGGAGCCCGGCGACCCCGTGGTGGAGGCCGTGGCCGACCGCGCCCTCAACCAGCTCGCGCGCTGGGCGCAGATCCCGGACCTCGCCGAGCGGATCGAGGTGCGCCGCACCTACGGGCCCGGGGACTTCGCAGCGAACGTGAATGCGTGGCGCGGCTCCCTGCTGGGTCCGGGGCACACGCTGGCGCAGTCGGCCATGTTCCGCCCGCCCGTGCGGGACGCGGGCGTGGCCGGGCTCCTCCACGTCGGCTCCTCCGTGCGGCCGGGCATCGGGGTGCCCATGTGCCTCATCTCGGCGGAGATCGCGCGGGAGGCCGTGGGGGAGCACCTGGGCGTCCCCGCGCCCCGGCCCGGTGTCCCGCTGCCGGGGGAGTCCGCGCGGGAGGACCGCGCGTGATCCGCACCCTCTTCTGGGCCTCGCGCCCCGTCAGCTGGATCAACACGGCGTTCCCCTTCGCGGCCGCCGTGATCCTCACCGGCGGGCTGCCGGCGTGGCTCGTGGTGCTGGGCGCGGTGTTCTTCCTCGTGCCGTACAACCTCGCGATGTACGGCATCAACGACGTCTTCGACTACGCCTCGGACCTGCGCAACCCGCGCAAGGGCGGGGTCGAGGGATCAGTGCTCGCCGATCCCGCCGTGCGCCGGTCCGTCCTCGCGTGGTCCTCGCTGCTGCCCGTGCCGTTCGCGGCCGTGCTCGCGGGCTGGTCGATCGCGCGGGGCGAGTGGGCCGCCGTCGGGGTGCTCGTGGTGAGCCTGTTCGCGGTGGTCGCCTACTCGTGGGAGGGCCTGCGGTTCAAGGAGCACCCGTTCCTGGACGCGGCGACGTCGGCGACGCACTTCGTCTCCCCGGCCGTCTACGGGCTCGTGCTGGCCGGTGCCGCGTTCACCCCCGCCCTGGGGGCGCTGCTGGGCGCGTTCTTCCTGTGGGGGATGGCCTCGCAGATGTTCGGCGCGGTGCAGGACGTGGTCCCGGACCGCGAGGGCGGCCTGGCGTCCGTGGCCACCGTGCTCGGCGCCCGCCCCACGGTCTGGCTCTCGGCGGCGCTGTACGCGGCCGCGGGGCTGCTGATGCTGGGCACCGAGTGGCCGGGCCCGCTCGCCGGGCTGTTGGCGGTGCCGTACCTGCTCAACGTGCTGCGCTTCCGGGGCGTCACCGATGCGACGTCCGGTGAGGCCAACCGCGGCTGGAGGCTCTTCCTGCCGCTCAACTACGGCGTGGGGTTCGGCGTGACCATGCTGCTGATCGGCTGGGCGTTCGCGCGGGAGGGGGCGGCATGATCTACCTGCTGATCCTGCTGGGCGTGATCGGGTGCATGGCGCTGCTCGACCGCCGCTTCCGTCTCCTCCTGTGGCACCGCCCGGCGGCCGGCGCCGCGGTGCTCGCCGTGGGGCTGGCCTACTTCCTGGCGTGGGACGTGTGGGGGATCGCCGAGGGCGTGTTCCTGCACCGCGAGTCCCCGTACATGACGGGCGTGATGGTGGTGCCCCAGCTGCCCCTGGAGGAGTGCTTCTTCCTGCTCTTCCTGAGCTACATCACCATGGTCCTGTTCACGGGGGCCCTGCGGATCCTCGAGCACGTCAGGGGGAGGGGCGCATGACGTTCTGGGAGCTCAACGCGGTGTTCGTGGGCGCGGCGCTGGCCGCCGTCGCGGCGGCCGCGCTCACGGGGCGCCTGCGCCGCGCGCACGCCGCGGCCATGGCGGCGAGCGTGGTGGTGCTCTGGATCCTCACCGCGGTGTTCGACAACGTGATGATCGCCTCCGGCCTGTTCGACTACGGCCACGACCTGCTCTCCGGGCTCTACGTGGGCCTGGCCCCCATCGAGGACTTCGCGTACCCGCTGGGCTCCGCCCTGCTGCTCCCCGCGGTCTGGCTGCTGCTGACGGGCCGGCGCAGTGAGCACCGGGATGACCGGCACCGTGAGGACGGCCGCTGACGTGCTCCCCCTGCTGCCGGCCGACCTGCTGCGCGCCCTCGGCCTCGCCCTGATTCCGCTCGCGGGCGCCGAGGCCGGCTGGCCGTCCGCGGCCGTGATGTTCCTGGTGTTCGGCGCGCAGTGGCAGCTGCGCTGGCTCGCCGGCGGGAGCCTGCTGGACTGGGCCGGCCAGGCCGTGCTGCTGGCCGCGGGGTGGTTCAGCGTGATCGGGCTGTACCACCGCGTGGGATGGCTGGACGTGCTCACCCATGCGGCCGCCTCCGCCGTGATCGCCGCCCTCGTGGCGGTCACGCTGCGCTCGTGGCTGCGGCGCCGCGGCGTGGACGCGGGGGAGCTCGCGCGGCACGTCGGCCTCGGGCTGGCCCTGCTCGTGCTCACCGCCCTGACCGTGGCGCTCGGCGTGCTGTGGGAGATCGCCGAGTGGTGGGGCCACCACGCGGTCAGCGAGGAGATCGGCGTGGGCTACGACGACACCCTGGGCGACCTCACCGCGGACCTGGTCGGCGCACTGGCCGGCTCGGCCCTCGTGGTGCGGGCGGCGGCGCCGGCACCGGCGGCGGCTCCCGTGCGCTCGGCGGACGGCCCGTGAGCGCCTCCTCTGCCGCGGACGGCCACACCGTCAGCGTGGTCATCCCCGTCCTCGACGATGCGGCCCACCTGCGCGTGTGCCTCGCCCACCTCGCCCGGCAGACGCGGCCGGCGGACGAGGTCGTGGTGGTCGACAACGGAAGCCGCGACGACTCTGCGGCCGTCGCCCGGTCCTTCGGAGCGCGCGTGGTGGCCGAGCCCGAGCGCGGGATCCCGGCCGCGTCGGCCGCCGGGCTGGACGCCGCCGTCGGGAGCCTGCTGCTGCGCTGCGACGCAGACACCCGCGCCCCCGCGGACTGGATCGAGCGGATCGTGGCGCGCTTCGCCGCCGAGCCCGCGCTGGACGCCCTGACCGGGCCGGGCGTGTTCTACGACCAGCCGGGACGGCGCGGGCGCGTGCGATCGCGAGCCTACGCGGCCGCGTACCGGTGGGCGGCGGGCGCGGCGCTCGCGGGCACCCCGGTGTGGGGGTCGAACCTCGCGCTGCGGGCGGCGGCGTGGCGGGAGGTGAGCGGCCGCGTCCACCGGCGCCGCCCGGACGTGCACGACGACCTCGACCTCTCCTTCCACCTCGCCCTCGCCGGCCGCACGGTGCGGTTCGACCCGCAGCTGCGCGTGGGCGCGGCGGGGCGGATCTTCCACTCCCTCGGCGAGCGGGTGCGGCAGGGCCGCATGGCCGCCGCCACCCTGCGCGTCAACTGGGCGATCCTCCCGCCCGGTCTGCGGTGGGTGCGGCGGCTCAGCCCCGATCGCCCTCGCTCTCCTCGTTCTCCTCGCGGGTGGAGCGGTCCAGCGGGTTCTTCCTGATCGGCAGCCGGTCGGCGAGCACGCGCACGAAGCTGCGCGTGCGGGTCCGCTCGCCCCCGGTCTTGCGCCGCTGCGCCTCGGCCAGGATGTTGGCCGCCATCTCCGGGAAGACCACGGCGTGGAACGGGAGGATGGCCGTCCAGTAGGCGCGGCCCAGCAGGCCGTCCGGCATGAAGACGGCCCGCTGCCGGTACACGCAGCCGCCGCCCTCGCGGGGCTGCGTGGACAGCTGCAGCCAGGCCCGCCCGCCCGCGCGCATCTCCGCGCGCAGGGTGAGGCGGCGGCCGGGCTCGATGTCCTCCACGCGCCACCAGTCCACGACGTCCCCGCGACGCAGGTGGTCTGCGTCGCGGCGTCCGCGGGCCAGGCCGGGGCCGCCCAGGGCCTTGTCCATGACGCCGCGGATCCGCCACAGGTAGGGCGTGGAATACCAGCCGTTGGCCCCGCCCACGGACTCGATGACGGGCCAGACGTCCTCGGCGGCCAGGTCGGACTCGCGCTCGCGGTCGTCCGTGTAGACCGTGTGGCCGGTCCACTCGGGGTCGGAGGGCAGCGGCGCGGCCGGGTCGGCCACCGAGAACTCGTCCGCGTCCCAGATGACGTCCAGCGGGCCGGACTTCTCCCGGGCCAGCGCGCGGCGCACCGCCTCCCGGTAGTCCGTCAGGCCGCCCGGCGGGTCCGGGATGATCTCCGCCACCCGGTGGTCCGAGGTGACGGCGTCCTCCTGCAGGGAGGCCGCCAGCGGCATCGCCACGCCCACGGGGATCGGGGTGACCAGGCCGATCCACACGCCGGAGAGGTGCGCGGCGGGGATGGGCAGGGGGATCACGGTGCGCTTGGACAGGCCCGCCACTTCGGCGTACTCGGTCAGCAGCGAGGCGAACGCCTGGGGGGTGCCGTCTCCGATCTGGGCGCGGGCCTGCACGGGCTCGGGCAGGGCGCACGCCTGGGCGAGGTAGTAGAGGACGTCGCGGATGGCGATGGGCTCCACCATGTTCGTCAGCCACGTGGGGCCGGGCATCACGGGGAGGCGGTCCGAGAGGTGGCGGATCATCTCGTAGGACGTGGAGCCGGAGCCGATGATCACGCCGGCCTCGAACACGAGCGCGGGGGTCGCTGCCTCATCCAGGCGGCGGGCCACGAGCTCGCGCGAGCGCATGTGGTCCGAGAGCTCCTCCACCGGCTTCTCATCCGGGTGCAGGCCGGAGAGGTAGACGAGCTGGGCGACGCCGGCCTCGTCCGCCGCGGTGGCGACGACGTCGGCGATCCTCTGCTCGCGGGCCACGAAGTCGCCCTTGCCGCCCATCGAGTGCACGAGATAGAGCGCGGTGTGCACGTCCTCCATGGCGGCACGGACCTGCTCGGGCTCCGAGAGGTCCGACTGGACGACCTCCACCGCGTCCGACCACGGACGCCCCTGGAGGTCATCCGGACGGCGGGCGGCGGCGCGCACCGTGAAGCCCGCGGCGACGAGCTCGGGGATGAGGCGGCCGCCCACGTAGCCGGTGGCACCGGTGACGAGCACGCGGCGGCCGGCCCCCTCGGGGAGGGCGAGGCCGAGGAGGGAGTCGGGGCGGTCGGCGGAGGAGGTCATGGGATCACCCTAGAGAGCCCCCCGGACCCGAGACGAGAGCCCACGGGCGCGGTGTGGCCCACAGGCGTTCGCGACGGGGGAGTCCGCCGTGGGAAACTGTTCGCTATGGCCATCGCAGACTCCGGAGACGTCCTGCCGCACCTGCGCACCGAGGCCATCCGGGCCGTCGTCGGCTCCACGATGGCCGACCGCGGGTTCGAGATCGCGGCGCGCGGCGCCGTCGGCCGCCTGCGCTACGACGCCGGCCAGGGGCTCCTCACCGCGTCCGTCCAGGGCTCGGCGCCCAGCCCCTACCGCGTGCGGGTGCACGTGCAGGAGGCGTTCGCCCCCGGCGAGGACGCCCCGGCCCAGGCGGAGCCCGTCGGCGGGCAGTGCACGTGCCCGGTGGGGACGGACTGCAAGCACGTGGCCGCCGTCCTCTACCAGGTGGTCCGCCTCGACGCCGGCGGGGCCCTCGACGACGCGCGCCGCAAGCTCGCGGACATGGTCACCACGGCCGACGCCCTGCCCGTGCCGCCCTCCTCGGACCCCGACGCCGTGGCTGCCGCGGCCCGGGAGCGCTCGGCCGCCCGCGGCACGGGCCTCGACTGGCGCCGCGTCATGGAGCCCCTGGCCGGGCTCGACGCCCCGCGCCGGCTCGGGGCGGCCCCGCCGCTGGGGATCGGCGTGGAGCTCGTGGCCGAGTCCTCCCGCAACGTCTACGCCCAATGGGGCCCCGCGCCCGCGGGCGAGGAGCACCTGCGGGAGGGCCGCCCGCTGTACGTGATCGTCCGCCCCCTCAGGCGCGGTGCGAAGGGCACGTGGATCAAGGGCGGACTGACCTGGCGGAACTTCCAGTTCGGCCGCGCCGAGTTCGCCCCCGCCCAGGAGCGCGCGCTGCGCCTGATCTGGCGCCAGCTGCAGGCCGAGGACTCCTACCCCACGGACGCGTGGTTCGGCCTGCACGCCTTCGACTCCCCGCGCATCTGGCAGCTGCTCGCCGAGGCGCAGGAGGCCGGCGTCGAGCTGGTGCCCCAGGGCCTGCTGGACGAGGTGGTGCTGGAGGCGCCCGCCGCCGTCGGGCTGGACGTCACGCGCGGCCCGGACGGCGGGCTGGAGGTGACGCCCGCGCTGGGCGGGCTCGCGGGCGGCATGGCCGGGGTGCACACCGTGGGCGGGGTGGGCTTCTACCGCGTCACCCACGACGACGGCGCCTACACGCTGCACCTGATCCCCGTCGAGGCCCCGGTGCCGGACGCGGTGCAGCAGCTCGTGCTCGCGGGCGAGCCCGTGCGCGTGCCCGCCGCCGACCGGGACGAGTTCCTCACCCGCGTGTACCCGCGGCTGCGTGCCGCCCTCGAGGTGGCCAGCCCCGACGCGTCCGTGGAGCTGCCCGAGTTCGAGCCCCCCGTGCTGCGCCTGCGCGCCGACTTCCAGAAGGACCACCGCCTCGTGCTGCGCTGGTCCTGGCTGTACTTCGACCCGCCCCGCGAGCTCGGGATGAACCCGGCGGGGGACACCCTGCGGGACGTCCGCCATGAGGACGCGGTCCTGCGCGCCGCCGCCGAGGCCTGGCCCCGGGCGGGCCGGGCCGAGGAGCAGGTGCTCGAGGGCGTGGCCGCGGCGCGCTTCTCCGAGACCGTGCTGCCGCAGCTGCAGCAGCTGGACCACGTGCGCGTGGACGTGCGCGGCGAGCGCCCCGAGTACCGCGAGCTGACGTCGGCGCCGCGGATCGAGGCGAGCACCACCGCCGCCCGCAACGACTGGTTCGACCTGGGCGTGCAGGTCTCCGTGGACGGGCACGTGCTGCCGTTCGCGCAGCTGTTCACCGCCCTCGTGCAGGGGCAGAGCTCGCTGATCCTCTTCGACGGCTCCTACCTCTCCCTCGACCATCCGGCGTTCGAGCGGCTGCGCGCGCTGCTCTCCGAGGCCGCCACGCTGCAGGAGTGGACCCCGGAGAACCCGTCCGTGTCCCGGCATCAGGTGGGGTTCTGGGAGGAGCTCAAGGAGCTCGCCGACGAGACGACGGAGGATCCCGCGTGGACCGCCGCCGTCGGCCGCCTCGCCGCCATGGAGCGCCTGCCCGAGGCGCCTGAGCCCGCGGGGCTGCAGGCGGACCTGCGCCCGTACCAGCAGGAGGGGCTGCGCTGGCTGCACTTCCTGTACGAGCAGGACCTCGGGGGGATCCTGGCCGACGACATGGGCCTCGGCAAGACCGTGCAGACTCTCGCGCTCATGGCGCACGCCCGCGCCGCGCACCCCGGCCGCGCGCCGTTCCTGGTGGTGGCGCCGAGCTCGGTGGTGTCCGTGTGGGCCGCGGAGGCGGCCAAGTTCACCCCCGGCCTGGACGTGCGCGTGCTGGACACCACCACGCGCAAGCGGGGAGCGGACGTGGAGACGGCGGTGGCCGGCGCCGACGTCGTGGTGACGAGCTACACCCTGCTGCGGATCGACGCCGCCCAGTACGGGAGGGTGACGTGGGGCGGCGTGGTCTACGACGAGGCGCAGTTCCTCAAGAACCGCGCCTCCAAGGTGCACACCGTGGCCCGGGACCTGCCCGCCCCGTTCCGGCTGGCCATCACGGGCACGCCCATGGAGAACTCGCTCAGCGACCTCTGGGCGCTGCTCGCCGTCGTCGTGCCGGGGCTGTTCCCGAGCCACCGCCGGTTCCGCGAGGCGTACGTGACGCCCATCGAGTCCGGGGAGCACCCGGAGCGGATGGCGGCCCTGCGCCGCCGCGTGCGCCCGTTCATGCTGCGCCGCTCCAAGGAGCTCGTGGCCAAGGACCTGCCGCCCAAGCAGGAGCAGGTGCTGCGCGTGGAGCTCGAGCCGAGCCATCGCAAGGTGTACGACCGCGTGCTGCAGCGCGAGCGCCGCAAGGTGCTGGGGCTGCTGGGCGACGTGGACGGCAACCGCTTCACCATCTTCAAGTCGCTCACGCTGCTGCGCATGCTCGCGCTCGCGCCGCAGATCGTGGAGGGGGAGTACGCCTCCATCCCCTCCTCGAAGCTGGAGTGGTTCCTGGACGACCTCACGGAGATCCTCGCCGAGGGCCACCGCGTGATCGTGTTCAGCCAGTTCACGAGCTTCCTGAAGGTGATCGCCGAGGAGCTGGACGCCATGGAGGTGGAGCACGCCTACCTCGACGGCGGCACGCGCGGCCGCGCCGAGGTGATCCGCGGCTTCCGGGAGGGCGAGGCGCCGGTGTTCCTCATCTCCCTCAAGGCCGGCGGCTTCGGCCTGACCCTGACCGAGGCCGACTACGTGTTCCTCATGGACCCGTGGTGGAACCCCGCCGCCGAGGCACAGGCGGTGGACCGCGCACACCGCATCGGCCAGGAGCGCACCGTGATGGTCTACCGCATGGTCTCCGAGGGGACGATCGAGGAGAAGGTCCTCGAGCTGCAGCGACGCAAGGCCGAGCTGTTCGGGGCGCTCGTGGACGAGTCCGACGACTCCGGCGCCGGCGCGTTCACGGACTCGTTGACGGCCGACGACATCCGGGAGCTGCTCGGCGCGGACGACTGACCCCCGCCGACGAGACGCTTTCGTTCGGGAAACGGCACGTGCCGGGACGCTTTCGTTCGGGAAACGGCGCTCCCGGCCGCGGGCGGTGCGGACCCATCGCGAATCCGCTGCGGTTCTGACCCTTCTGGGAGCCGAATCGGCGGTCAGAAGGGTCACAACTGCAGTGGATTCTCTTTGGGTCTCGTCTATGGTCGCCCTGCGATGGAAATCTGTTGACTCTCGATAGATGATCATCGAGACTCAAGCCATGAACCGCACTCTTGCCCTGGCCCTCCAAGTCCTGTCCGTCGTCGGGATCCTCGGGATCCTGGCCCTCCAGGTGTGGGCGATCCCCGCCGTCGCCGCCTCGATGGCCGCGGAGTACCCCGAGTTCGCCTTCGCGCAGTGGCCGCTGACCGTGGCGCTGATCGCCGCCCTCGTGGCGATCCAGGTGGCCCTGGCCGCCGTCGTGCGCCTCCTCGGCCTGGTCCGGGCCCACGAGATCTTCCGCGGGGCGGGGCTGCGGTGGACGGCCGTGATGATCGGCGCGCTCGCCGCGGCGTGGGGGATCGTGGCCGTCACGACGGTCTGGCAGACCGCCGCCGGCGCGTCCAACCCGGGCCTTCTTCTCCTGGAGCTGCTCGCCCTGCTCGTCGGCGGCGCGGTGATCCTGCTGCTCGTGGTCATGCGCGGCCTGCTCGCGGACGCGACCGCGCTGCGCGTCGAGATGGACGAGGTGGTCTGAGCGTGCCGATCGTGGTGAGGATCGACGTCGAGCTGGCCCGCCGCAAGATGGGGGTCGCCGAGTTCGCGGAGCGGGTGGGCATCACCCCGGCCAACGTGGCCGTGCTGAAGAACGGGCGCGCCAAGGCCGTGCGGCTGGCCACGCTCGACGCGATGTGCCGGGTCCTGGAGTGCCAGCCCGGCGACCTGCTGGAGTGGGTGCCGGACGAGGACCACGACGACGACGGCGCCGACGACCACTGACCCCTCCTCACGAATCCACTGCGGTTCTGACCCTTCTGGAGCCCTGAATGGAGCTCAGAAGGGTCAGAACTGCAGTGGATTCCCGGTGGGTGGATGTTTCGCCGCCCTGCCCCACAATGGAGCCCATGATCCGCGTCGAGCAGGCCCCCGCCGCCCACGAGCGCGACTGGCGCTGGCTCGACGAACCGGCCCCCGCCGTCGTCAGCGGCCTGGCGCTCGCCGCGCTGCACGTGACCAGCGGCGCCGGCGGCGGGCTCCTGACCGCGGTGCCCGGGGCGACGACGGCGGCCGGGCTCCTCGCGCTGCTGGCGGTGCTCCTGGTGGTCGAGTCGGCGGAGCGGGCGCGTCCGTCCGGGCCGACGCTGCCCCGGCGGTCCCTCCTGTGGCTCGCCGCGGTGCCGGGGGTGGCGTCCGCGGGCGCGCTGCTGGCGCCGAACCCCTCCCTGACCCCGCTGCTGGCGCTGCCGGCCGCGGTGGTGGGGGCCGGCGTCGCGGACCGGCTGGACGCCCGCTGGCCGCTGGTGCTGTCCGCCCTGGCCGGCGCCGCCGCCCAGCCCACGCTCCTGCGGGCGGTGGATCCCGCGCCGGCCGGGGTCCTGGTCCTCAACGGGCTGATCATGTCGGTGGTGGTGCTGATCCTGCTGACGGTGATGACGTGGCTGCGGGCGCGCTCGCCCGGGGGCCGGCTGCACCGGCGGGGGGAGTTCGAGGACGGCCACGACGACGACGGCGGCCCCGGCCGGGCGTGAAGGCCGCGGCTCAGTCCGCGTCGTCGTGGAGGTGCTCCGAGCCGATGGCATCCCCCAGGAGGTCGAGGTCGATCGGCTCCCCGGCGCGGATCACGCTGAGGCGGCCGCTGGCCTCGAGGATGACCGCCTGGACCTCGCCGAGGTGGCGCACCCCGGCTGCGCGGAGGGCCGTGTTGAGGTGGCCGCGGGTGACGCGCCCGCGGCGCGCCTGGTCGGCGAGGACTCGGCCGCGGGCCACGATCACGCGGGCGCGGCCGCCCATCGTACGGGCGCCGCGCACGGTGCCGGTGAGGGTGCCGAAGACCGCCTCGAGCACGGCGAGCGTGGTCAGCCCCACGACGCCCGCGGCCAGCGTGGGCGGGTGTCCCAGGATGACGCGGCCTGCCACAGCGCCGAACATCAGGGCCACCACCGTGTCGAACACCGAGAGCCCCGTGATCAGCCGCGCGCCGAACACCCGGAGCAGCAGGAGTGCCGTGAGGTAGATCCCGAGTGCGCTGAGCACCACCACCGGGACCCGCCACAGCTCCATCCCCAGGTGCTCCGTCAGCGCGGCGGGCCACCCCTGGGGCGGTGTCCAGCCCAGCACGGGGGCGACGGCGGAGGCGGGGTGGGCGGCGGACATGCGCCCATCCTCCCAGGGGATGTCGCAGGGGCACGTGTTGAGAATGGATCGCAACAGCGTTTAGTGTGAACGGGTCGCAACAAGCCTGAGCCGCACCGACTGGAGACCCCATGACCCCGCACCCGCAGCGCCGTTCCCGCCGCGCCGCCTCCACGTTCACCGCCACCCTCGCGGCCGCCGCCGTCGCGCTCACCGCGTGCTCGGACGGCACCGGGTCCGCCGGCCCGACGCCGTCCCCCGCCCCTGCCCTCGCCTCCGGATCCACCTCCGGATCCGACGCCGCCTCGTCCGTGCCCGAGTCCGACTGGGTGGACCCGACCGAGTCCACCGAGGTGACCACCGTGACCCCGCGCATCCTGCTCTCCCACCAGGACGGCCTCACCCTGCTGGACGCCGAGTCCGGCGAGGTGGTGACGGAGCAGGCCGTCCCCGGGTTCAAGCGCCTGGCCAACGCCGGCAACGGCAAGGACGTCATGGTCGTTACCGGCCACGGCTGGGAGGTGTTCAACGCCGGCATCCAGGCGAAGGCCCACGGCGACCACGTCCACACCTACGAGTCTGAGCCGGGCATGACCGGCGTGACGTTCCCCGGCGACCACGCCGGGCACGTGGTCACGCACAACGGCCAGACCACGCTCTTCGCGGACGGCACCGGCAGGATCCAGACCTTCGAGTCCGCCCACCTGGACAAGGCCACGTGGGACCTCATGCCCGTGATGGAAGAGACCACGACGACGGCCCCGCACCACGGCGTGGCGCTCGAGCTGGCCGACGGGTCGCTGCTGACGACGCAGGGCACCGCGGACTCCCGGGACACCGTGCAGGTGATCGACCGCGCGTCCGGTGAGGTCATGGCCGAGACCGACGACTGTCCCGGGGTCCACGGAGAGGCCGCCGCACAGCCGACGGAGGCGGGCGACGTCGTCGTGCTGGGCTGCGAGAACGGGCCAGTGGTGTATCGCGACGGCGAGTTCCACAAGGTGCCGGCCGAGGGGTACGTGCGCAACGGCAACCTCGCCGGGCTGGAGTCCTCACCCGTGGTGCTGGCCGACCGGAAGGTCGAGGGGACGAAGGTCGACGGCGAGGAGACCGAGCGGCCCACCGCCGTCGACCTGATCGACGCCCACACCGGTCGGGTGACCACCGTCGAGCTCGGCTCCTCCTACTGGTTCCGGTCTCTGGGCCGCGCCGAGAACGGCTCCGGTGTGGTGCTCACCTACGACGGCGAGCTCACCGTGATCGACGAGGAGACCGGCGAGATCACCGCCGAGCACCCCGTGATCGCGCCGTGGCGGGAGAAGGACGAGTGGCAGGAGCCCGGCCCGATCCTGAAGGTCGCCGGGCACACCGCCTACGTCACCGACGCCGAGAACCGGAAGCTCGTGGCCGTGGACCTGGAGACCGGCGAGAAGGTCCTCGAGGAGGACCTGGAGTTCGCGCCCGTCGAGATGGCCGTGGTCACCGGCGAGCCCGAGTCCATGACGCCGGGGCAGGGCGCGGGGCATGCCTCCGACGCCGCGCATGAGGGGCACGATCACTGATCGTGCCGAACAGGCGGGCGTGACCGTGGGTCACCTCGCCTCATCTGGCCCGGGGCCGGCGTCGTGCGGGTGCCGCTCGAGGAGCCGGCCCCGTGCCGGCGGACCTGCCCGGTGCACGCCGCCGGGCATGCGCGAGCGGCGGCCTGGGCTGCGGGCGCGGCGGGTCAGCTGGGGTCTGGGCCCGGCGGCGGCGGGGTGAGCTCGTGGCCGGTGTGCGCCACGATCTCCTGGAGCGCGGCGAGGTGACCGAGGAACGCGGCCCGGCCGGCGTCGGTGAGGCCGACCCAGGTGCGGGGGCGCCCGATCGCCTGACGCTGCTTGCGCGTGGTGAGGTACCCGGCCTCGGCGAGCGCCTTGAGCTGCTTGGAGAGCAGCGACTCGGAGATGTCCACGACCTCGCGGAGCAGGGCGAACTCCATCTCCACGCTCGAGTCCAGTGCCGCGCAGATGCGGAAGCGCGTGGGCTGGTGGATCAGGTCGTCGAAGCGGGCGGCGGGGGTCACGAGAGGGATCGTGCCATGCCCTGCGTCTCGGTGAGGCGGCGGGCGGTCCGGTGTGCGCTCCAGCGCAGGAACACGAACCCGACCACGAACAGCAGGGCGGCGACGCCGACGACGGCGGCGGTGCCGGGCCGCTCGGGGATAAGCCGATCGGCCCCGAATGCGATGGCGATGATGCCTCCCAGCACGAGAACCGTGCCCCAAATCGACTGGATGTCCCTGACGATGCCGCGGCGGCGCTGGCGGGCCTCGAACATGAGGGAGAGGACCGTGAAGAGGGCCGCGCCGACAAGAGTGCCCCACAGCGTCCGGCTGGTGAGGCCCACGACCATCACGGCCATGCCGGCGGCGGCCAGGGCGTCGATCCACCAGGGCTCGACGCCGGCGTACGCGGCACGGCGGTGCGTCTCGCGTGCGTCGTCGAGCGCGGCGGAGGCGTCGTCGGGCGTCGGGCGACGTGCAGGCTCCTGGGCAGGGTCGGCGGGAGGGGTGCGGTGCGGGTCGCGGGGGACGTTGCTTTCCATGTGTTCAAGTATATGACTTGAACACATGGAAAGCAATGGTCCGGCCGAGGTCATGCGTCGGCACGCGGGCGCAGCGGCGTCGAGGTCACCGCCACTTCGGCGCGGGCGGCGTCCAGGCCCGGAGTCCGGCCAGTGCCTCCGCGGGGGAGTCCGCCACCACGAGCGCGTCCCGGTCCTCGGTGCGCACGAACCCGGCGGCCGCCATGTGGTCCAGCATGGCCAGCAGGGGCGCCCAGTAGTCGCGCCCGACCAGGCCGATCGGCTTGGCATGGAGGCCCAGCTGCTGCCACGTCCACGCCTCGAACAGCTCGTCCAGGGTGCCCGCGCCGCCCGGCAGCGCCAGGAAGCCGTCGGCCAGCTCCGCCATGCGCGCCTTGCGCTCGTGCATCGAGTCCACCACGTGCAGCTCGGTGAGCCCCGCGTGGCCGATCTCCCGGTCCACCAGGTCCTGGGGCATCACCCCGACGACGTCGCCGCCCGCCTCGAGCGCACCGTCCGCCACGGCGCCCATCAGCCCGACCTTCCCGCCCCCGTACACGAGGGCGACGCCGGCGCCCGCCAGCTCCGCCCCGAGCGCGCGGGCCAGGCGGGCGTGGGCGGGGTCGACGCCGTCGCGGGCCCCGGTGAACACGGCGACCGCGCGCAGGGGATGCGGGCGCCGGCCGTCGGGGTGGGTGAGCGCGGGGAGGATCGCCTCAGAGAGCAGCGGGGCCAGGTCGCCGGGCAGGGGAGCGTCGAGGTCGAGCCAGCGCAGCTCCGCGATCTCCGCCGCGGGGGAGATCCGGGAGAGGAGGTCTGCGTCGGCGGGCCGGGCCGTCGCGCTGTGGCCCGCGGCGGGCCCGTGCCGGAACACCGTGGCACGCACGAGGTGGCCGGGCTCGTTGGCGGCGGCCGTCTCGAAGACACCGAGCTCGGTCAGGGCCGCCGGGTCCAGGCGCAGGCCGATCTCCTCGTGCGCCTCGCGGACGGCCGCGTCGAGGGCGGACTCGCCGGGCTCGGGCTTGCCGCCCGGGAGCATGAAGCGGTCCGTGCCGCGCTTGCGCACGGTGAGCAGGCGGCCGGCGGTGTCGAAGAGCAGGACGGCGCTGACGGTGATGATCGGCTGGGGCACGCGGCCACTGTAGTGCGGGGCGGTGGGGGCTGGGCGCTGTCACAGCCCGGCCGTCGCTCAGCCGGCGGGGACGGTCGGGGCCTCGCCGCGCACCTGCCGCAGCACCTCGGGCGCGACGGCGGCGGCCCAGTCCTCGTAGCCGGCGCCGTTCGGATGGAACAGATCCCGGGCCAGGCGGCTGACCTGGTGCTTCAGGTTCCGCCGCCACGTGGCCGCGTGCACGTCCGCCACGCCGAGCCCGTGCCGCGCGGCCACTCGCCGCACCACCGTGTTCGCCCGCCGCACGCGGGATTCGAACGGCGGGATCCGGAACGTCGGCACGAGGCCGAGCGTGGCGCCGGCGGGCAGGGCGCGGGCGATCTGCTCGAGCGGCTCCTCGAACGCCGCCTCGCGGAACCGCCAGGCCCACGTGACGTCGTTGCCGCCGACGACGCACGTGACCGCCTCCGCGCCGCTCACCGGCATCTGCGGGAGCTGGTCCGCGAGGACGTCCTTCGCCATGGCCCCGCTGACGGCGAGGTTCACCACGCGCACGGGCCGGCCGATCTCGGCCGCCACGCGCTCGGCCACCTGCGCCACGTAGGTGCGCTCCACGCTCTCGGCCCCGATCCCGACGGCGGCCGAGTCGCCCAGCACCACCCACGTGAGTGCGTCGGGGTCCTCGCGCGCGGCGAGGGTGCGCCAGTGGGCGCGGTAGTCGGCATCGTGCACGGCCTGCCAGCCGGAGGGGGAGGGCATGGGCGCCAGGCTACCGGCGGGCGCGGGGCGGACACGCGCAGGAGGGGCTCGACGCAGCGGCCGCCGTGCGCCAGGGTTCGGGCATGACGTTCCTGCGGGCCGTGGGCCGCTTCTACGGGCGCTACGCGCAGTTCGGCGGCCGAGCCGGACGCGCGGAGTTCTGGTGGGCCGTGCTGCACCTGTTCCTGCTGAGCATCGTGGTCACCGTGCTGTTCGGTGCCCTCGGGGCGGAGACGTCGGCGCCCGGCGCCCCGTCGTTCGCGTTGCCCGCCGTCGGGGTCACCGGCCTCACCTTCCCGCCCCTGGATTGGATGACCGCGATCTACCACGACGTCTCCGGTGTCCTCGGCCTGCTGCACATCGTCCCCATGCTGTCCCTCACGGCCCGCCGCCTGGGCGACGCCGGCCTCACCCCCGTCTGGATGCTCCTGGGCCTGATCCCGGGGCTCGGCGCGATCGCGCTGTTCGTGATGGTGCTGCAGCCGTCCTTCCCGGGCAGGGACAGGGCGGACGTGGCGCCGGGGGATCCGGTGCTGCGCCGGTGAGACCGCCCGCTCTGCCCAGGACCGCATCCAGAGGACGCGGCCCTGCCCACCGGGTGAGGTCTGGTCGAGCGGTCCGACCCGTCAGGCCGCCCGCGCGGCGGCGTCCACCCCACTGACCTGCCCCGGGCCCGCCGGCGCGGTGCGGCGGTACCAGTCGAGGCAGAGCAGCGCGATCAGCACCAGGTCGATATAGTCGCCCCCGTAGTACATGAGCTGGGCGCCCTCCTGGGCCTCCGCCGCCCCGACGCCCGCCGGCGGGTGCGCGTAGACGTGCTTCGAGAGGATCGCGTGCAGGGCGAGGAAGCCCACCAGCACGCCCGCTCGCAGCGGATGCCCGTGGGGGTGCGGCGCCGGATCCACCTGCAGCATCGCGGCGGTGAACACCCACCCGGCCAGGAGCACGTGCCCGTGCACCACCAGGTGCCCCACCGCGGAGGCGTGCATCCACCCGTGCAGGGGCGTGGTGTAGAGCAGCCACAGTCCGCCGATGTTCAGCACCGCCGCCACCACCGGATGCGAGACCGCCCGCACGTACGGCGTGGACAGCACGCGGGAGAGCCGCCGCGCCCACACCACGGGCAGGCCCCGCAGGGCGACGGTCACCGGCGCGGACAGCACCAGCAGCACCGGGGCCAGCATGCCCAGCAGCAGGTGCCCCCACATGTGCGCCACGAAGTCGTGATGGCCGGCCACCCCCAGCGGCCCCACCGCGACGACGCCGGCCACCACGCCCGCCGCCGCGCTCAGGGTGCGCGCGTCGGACCAGGTGCGGCCCCGGCGCCGTCCGGCGCGGACGAGCAGCACGTACAGGATCAGGAAGAGCAGCAGGGCGCCGCCGATGACGACGCCGGCCAGCGGGAACGGCGCGTTCGCCGCCTCGGCGCCGAGGCCGTGCTCATGCACGGGCGGCCGCCGCGGCCTTTCGGGAGCCCCGCCGCCACGCCAGGACGCCGATCACCAGGAAGGCGAGGGCGATGGCCATCCACACGAGGTCGTACACGAGGATGTCCTCCACGGGCGGGTACGGGCCGGTGCCGCGCAGCTCGGTGGGGATAACCTCGTACCGGATCTGGTGGATCCGCAGGAGCTTGTGCTGCACCGTCCCGTCCCAGGCCTGGAAGGCGCCGGCGCCGATCAGCACGGCAGGCCACCACCGTCCCACGCCGGGCCCGCCCTGACGGCGCACGTCCGCGAAGAGGAACAGCCCGGCCACGGCGGCGAACCACCCGAAGGCATGGAAGAGCCCGTCCGAGACGAGTCCGACGGCCGTGGTGGAGCGGTCGTAGAAGTGGTGCCAGTGCAGGAGCTGGTGCAGCACGGTCTCGTCGACGAAGGCGGCCACGCCCACCCCGAAGAGGAGCCCGGACACCAGCAGTCGGCGGTGGAGGTCGGGGGCGGAACGGCCGACGGGGCGAGCCGTGGCGGAGAGGGAGGCCATGGGGCCCACGGTAGCGCCAGGCCGCGGGGATGCGCAGATCAGGGGCGCGTTGCGGGCTCGCCGTCCAGCACGCGGTCGACGACGCCGGCCACCTCCGCCCGATCCGCGGCCCCCAGCCCGAGCAGGGGGCGGGGCAGGCACCCGGGCGCGGTGAGCCGGAGGTGCTCGGCGGCCGCGGCGGTCACGCGCAGGCTCCCGTGCCGGGCGAACAGGTCCCACAGCGGGGCCAGCCGCTCCGACTCGGTGAGGGCGTCCTCGACCCGGCCCTCCCGGACCGCGCGCGTGATCTGGACGGCGGGCTCCGGCAGCGTCCCGGCGATCACGGAGAACCACGTGTCGCAGCCGGCGATCAGCCCTGTGGCGCCGAACGCGTCCCCGGAGACGCCCACGCCCACGTGCGCCGGCACCGCGGCGCGGATCTCCGCCACCCGCTCCGCCGCGGCCCGCGGGTCCACGGGCACGCCCGGGATCTTCAGGGACACGACGCCGGGCAGCGCCGCCACGCGCCCGTACAGGGCCGTGCTGAACGTGAAGCGCGTGGTGCCCGGGTTGTCGTAGACGACCACGGGCAGCTCCGTGGCGGCGGTGACGTCCGCGTAGAGGTGCGCGACGTCGTCGTCGGTGAGGGGCTGGTAGGACTGCGGCGCGAGCAGCAGCCCCCGCGCCCCGGCCGCGGCGGCGTCCTCCGCGAAGGCGAGGGCGTGGGCGGTGCGCAGTGCGCTCACCCCGGCGTGCACGGGCACGTCCCCGGCGGCGTCGACGGCGAGGCGCACCACGCGTGACCGCTCCGCGCGGTCCAGGTAGGCGCCGGAGCCGGTGGAGCCGAGGACGGTGATGGCGTCGACGCCGGCGGCGGCCAGGCGCTGGACGATCCGGACGAGGGCGGGCTCGTCGAGGCGGTCGTCCCGCAGGGGAGTCAGGGGGAAGGCGTCGAGCGCGGCGGTGGGCATGGGGGAAGGCTAGTGGGGCGGGCCGGGCCGTTGACGTGCGGGGGCGCCCGCGGGTGGACTGTTGCCTTCATCCCCGTGTGCCCCAGGAGGCCCCCATGTCAGATCAGCTCGAGCAGGAGATCGACGACGCCGCGGCGGCGATCGTCGACGCGTTCCGGTCCAACGACGAGGAACGCTACTTCTCCGGGTTCGCCCCGGAGTGCAGCTTCGCCTTCCACACGGACCGGGAGATGCTCTTCGGTCGGGATGCATGGCGCTCGGCGTGGCGGGAGCTGCGCGAGTCGGGGTGGCGCGTCGTCGACTGCCGCTCCCTCCGCACCCACGTCCAGCCGATCGGCCGGGACGGCGGGGTCTTCCTGCACGAGCTGGAGACCACCGCCGAGCAGGACGGCCGCCGCGAGACGTACCGTGAGCGCGAGACGATCGTCTTCGAACGCCGGAACGGGCGCCTGACCGCCGTGCACGAGCACCTCTCCCCGGTGCCCGTCGAGGCCGATGCGACCGACGGGGAGGGCGCCCGATGAGCACCGCGGCGGGCGCGACCGGCGCCGTTGCCTCTGCCGACGCGATGGCCGACCCGCCGGTGCGGGGCACCCTGGGTGGTCTTCGCATCGGACTGATCTGGCTGGCGGCCAACCTGGTGGTCACCACCCTCCTGACCGGCACGCTCTTCGTGCCGGGCGTCCCGTTCGCCGAGGCCCTGGGGTGGATCGTCCTCGGCACGGTCCTGGGCGCGATCGTCCTCACCCTGGTCGCGGTCATGGGCGTGCGCACGGGGCTGCCCACCATGGCGCTGACCCGGGGGTCCTTCGGCCTGCGCGGCTCGATCGTCCCCGCCGTGGCCAATGTGGTCCTCCTGATGGGGTGGTCCTGGGTGCAGGCCATGCTGGCCGGCATCTCCCTGAATGCCCTCGTGGAGCAGTGGACCGGATTCTCCAACCCGGCGCTCTTCTCCGCGCTCTGCCAGGCGCTGGTGGTGGGCCTGGCGATCTTCGGGCACGAGGGGATCGCGAAGGTGGAGCCGTGGTTCGCCGTGGTCATCCTCGGGATCATGGCGTGGATCTTCGCCACCGCCTTCGGCGCCCACGCGCCCGCGGAGTACCTCGCCATCCCCGCCGACCCGGAGGGGTACGACGGCATCACCGTGTTCGACATCGTCCTCTCCACGGCCGTCTCCTGGACCGTGCTCTCCGCCGACCTGACACGGTCCGCCCGCACCCAGGCCGGTGGCGCGATCGGGGCGGGCGTGGGCTACACGCTGTCCACCGTCGTCGCCATGACCCTCGGTCTCACCGCGGCGTCGTTCGTCCTCCTCGAGGGCGGCGAGGTGCTGCCCTTCGACCCGACCCTGCTCATCGGCTCGTTCGGCGCTCCGGTGGCGATCGCCATGTTCCTCTCGGTGATGGCCACCAACACGATGGTCATGTACGGGATGACGGAGTCCGTGCGCCACGCGCTGCCGCGCACCCGGCCGCTGCCGTTCATGCCGACCGCCCTGGGCCTGGGCGTGGTGGGCGTGATCGGGGCGACCTGGCTGGGTCTGCTGGAGCGGTTCACGGCCTTCCTGTCCCTGATCGGGGCCCTGTTCATCCCCGTGTTCGCGATCATGATCGTGGACTACTACGTGGCGCGTCGCGGCGTGTACCGGGCCGACATCCTGCGGCACTCCGGGGGCGCCTACTGGTTCCGCGGCGGGTGGAACCCGGGCGCTCTGGCCGTGTGGGTCCTGGGTGCGGTGGCCTACCTGCTGTTCTACTTCGTGATCCCGACCCCGGTGGGCGCGGCGCTGCCCACGTTCGCCGTGGCCGCGCTCCTGTACTGGGCGTGGACGCGGGTCGCCGGCATCCGGGAGGCCCCGGACGCGCGGTCCCAGCACCTCGCGGACGCCGTCCGCTCCCCGGCCGCGGCGGACGAGCAGGCGGTCGTCGAGGGCGGGGCCGGCCATGGGCGCGCCTGACGGGGTGAGGCTGGTCGATCTCAGCCATCGACTGACCTCGGGCGGGACGGTGTTCCCGGGGGACCCGGAGATCCGGCTCGCCCCGGCCGCACAGATCGACGCCGACGGGTTCGCCGTCACCTCGGTGACGATGGGGTCCCATTCGGGCACGCACGTGGACGCGCCCAGCCACACCGTTCCCGGCGGGCGGACGATGGACGGCGTCGACGTGGCCCGCCTGATCGGCCGGGCGCACCTGCTGCGCGTGCCGGACGCGACCCCCCGGCAACGGATCGGCATGGAGCTGCTGGAGGGCCAGCTGGCCGCGCTGCCCGACGACGCCCGGATCGTCCTCCTGGTCACCGGCTGGGACCGGTTCTGGGGCGGCGCCGCCTACCTCGACCATCCGTTCCTCGACGCCGCCGTGGGGGAGCACCTGCGGGATCGAGGCGTGGACGTGCTGGGCGTGGACACCCTCAACCCGGACGAGACCGCCCCCGACGGGTCCGCACCGCTGCCGGTGCACGAGGCGCTGCTCGGGGCCGACCGACTCATCATCGAGAACCTCCGCGGGCTCGCCGACCTGCCGGCGTCGGTCACGAGCCTCGAGCTCACGGCCCTGCCCCTCCCGCTCGGCGGCGCGGACGGGGCGCCGGTGCGGGCGATCGCCACGATCCCCGCGGAGGCGTCCACGGACTGAGCCCGTCCCTGACTATGAGCGACTGGTGCTCGAGGGCTGACCGACGCGGGCCTCGCCGGCGGCCGCCCGCTCCGCCGCCCAGGCGGCCTTCTGCCGTTCCGAGCGTCGGTGGTTGCGCACCGCGACCACGCCGAGCACCAGGCCGAGGAGTACGGGCTTCCAGACCTCGTCGTACTCCAGCACCGTCCGCAGCCAGCCGGGCAGCGGGGGGACGTCGATCTCCCACGCGGGAAGCCGGGGCGCCGGCAGGTGGATCTGCGGCATGGTCGGCACGGGCAGGTGGATCCGGGGGAGGCGGAACTCCGGCAGGTCCACCTGCCAGTCCGGCAGCAGCCGCGCCAGGAGAGGGAAGAGCACCAGGAAGAGGATGGCCCCGCCGGCCTTCCCGAGTCCGCCCATCAGCGGATAGAGGATCCGCTTCACGCTGCTGGACTCCATGGCGGCCTGCCGGCGGGCGCCCCGCGAACCGGGCGGCGGGTCGAACTCCACCACGGACGAGCCCTCGCGGAACTGCACGGAGAGGATGTCGCCCAGGGCGTTCGCCTGGACCCTCAGGCGCCGCAGGTTCGACGCCGGGTTCGACTCCAGCGTGGAGAAGCCGTCCTTCTCCGTCTTCGGGTTCTTCAGTCGGACCTCTCCCACACCGGTGCGCGGGTAGCGGCCGGTGACCTCGCCGTCGATGCGCACCTGCAGCCGCAGCGGCGGGTTCTTCATCCGGGCCCGCACGCGGTCACGGAGCGGAGCGTCCAGGGGAGCCCGCTCGCCGGCGCGCACAGGGGCCGACTCGGCGGACCCGTCGACGGCGTCGTCCCCCTCCGGCTGCGGCCAGCCCGGGTCGTCGGCGAGGAACTCGGCGTCGAACCCCTGCCGCAGCTCGAGTCGGCCGTGCTGCGGGTGGTCGAGGGTCCAGATCTCCACGGCTCAGCGCCTCCGCCGGAGCCGGCCGCCGAGCGCGCCGCCGAGGCGGCTCAGGGCCAGCACGCCGAGCGCGTAGATCCAGGTGCCGTCGTGGGTGTACATCCCCAGTCCGAGCAGGGCGAGGATCGCCGTGAGCACGGGGAACGCCCACGTGCCGCGGAACACGACGCCGTCGATCGCCCCGAGCGTCAGCGCGCCGACGGTCAGGAGGGCGAGCAGGGCCGCCGTGGCGGTCTCGGCCGGCAGTACGACGCCGAGGGCGAACGGGGCCGCCAGGTAGGCGACCGCCGCGAGGGCGTAGGGCCACGCCTGCGCAGCGGTGCGGTCCGGCGGAGCGCTCGCGGCGGAGACGGGCGTCACCTCTGCCGGGGCCGGTGCGGGGGTGGTCTCGGTCATGCCCCGAGGTTAGGTGCTGTACAGGGAAGCCGAGGACCGTCGGAAGGTGGGGACTGTCCCGGCGGACCCGCGACTTTCGGTGGAGGCGGGGGCGTCGACTCGACGAGGCGACCAGCCGGCGTCGTGCGCCCCGTGGGGTCCTGCGGTCGGCCCTCCCACGACGTCGATCAGCGCCGGCCGCCTCAGCGGTGCGCCTCCGTGCGGGTCGCGTCGCGGCCGGGCGCCCCCTGCCGCAGCGCCTGTCCCGCCACGATCAGCAGCATGGCCGCGCCGGCGGCCGCGGCCCCGGCCGGCCCCGCGGCGGGGGTGCCGAGGATCGCCAGCAGCGCTCCGATCAGCCCCAGGGCCAGCATCGACCCGCCGATCCACAGGAACACCGGGGCGCTGAACGCACGCGCGAACGGCAGGAAGTGCCCGCCCACCACGGCCGCCACCAGAGCGATCTGCGCCGTCGGCGCGTCTGCGGCCCGGGCCAGCAGGGGCGTCACGGGGAACAGCAGCAGCATCACGACGACGGCTGTCCCGTACACGCGCATCGCACCGGGCGCCGGGTGTGGCAGGGCGGGCAGGATCCGACGGCGGAACAGGACCGCCACGAGGGTGAAGCCGATGAGGGAGATCCCCAGCCCGCGAAGCGTGCCCTGCCATCCGGAGGGCAGACCCGCGATTCCGGCGAACAGGAACGCCGCCCCGCCGACCACCCCGATCAGCCCACCGGACACCACCGGATGCCGCAGATGCCCGATCCCACGGACACACTGCGCATCCCACCGCGCGCCTCCGTCGTCGATGACGTGCTCGCCGGATCCCACCTGTGCCATGACTCCCCCTCGCGCTGCGCGTGGTCCAGGTCATTGTGTCACGGCCGATCCCCTCGGCCCATGCCCTCCGCCTCCCTCGACGACGTCCGGGAATCCACTGCCGAAGTGACCCTTCTGAGGGCGGCTTCGGGCGCCAGAAGGGTCACTTCTGCAGTCGATTCGGCGTGGAGCCCGGCCCGGCCGCACCGCCACGCGCCGCTCAGGCGAGGGTGGGCGACCGGCGTCGTGCGGCCGCGAGCCCCACCCCGACGGCGAGGCCCGCCAGGGCCGGGACGACCCACCCGAACCCGACCTCGTACCCCGGCAGCACCCGCGCGGCGAGGCCGGTGAGACCGGTGACCGCGGGCGTGGTGGCGAGGGGCTCCGGCAGGGCGCCGAGGAGATCGAACACCGCGGCCGCCGCGGTGAAGGCCACCACGCAGCGGGCCACCACCAGGTGGTGGCGCACCCGGCTCCATGCGAGGCCGAGCAGGATCACGACGACGGCGATCGGGTAGAGCAGCATCAGCACGGGCACGGACCACGCCACGATCGCGTCGAGGCCGAGGTTGGCCACCGCGAACGAGACGAGGAGGAACGCGCTCGCCCACCCGCGGTAGGAGCCCGGGAACATGTCGGCGAACATCCGCGCGCAGGCCACGATCAGGCCGATGCAGGTCTTCAGGCAGGCCACGAACACGATGGCGGCGATCAGGTACAGGCCCGCGGCGCCGAAGTAGTGCTGCGAGGCGCCGGCGAGGATGTCCCCGCCGTTCTCTGCCTGCCCGATCGCGCCGACGCTCGTCGCTCCGATGTACGCGAGCGCAGCGTAGACGGCGGCCATGCCGAGACCGCCGACCGCGCCGGCCTTGCCGAGCTCGACGGCCATGCGGCGGGGGCTGTCGACGCCGAGGCGCCGGGCGGCGTCGACGATCACCACCGCGAAGGCCAGGGACGCGAGGGCGTCCATCGTGTTGTAGCCGTCCAGGAAGCCCTGCACCAGCGGCGCCTCGGCGTACGCGGGGGCGGGTGCCGGCAGGGGGTCCGCGGTCATGGGGGAGACGGCGGCGGCCACGGCGAGCGTGCCCAGCAGGACCAGGAACACCGGGGTCAGGTATCGGCCGATCCAGTCCATGAGGCGGCCGGGGCGGAACGCGGCGACCGCGGCGAGGGCGAAGAACAGCAGGGAGAAGAGGACGCGCCCCACGGTGCTGTCCCCGGTGAAGGGGGTCACGCCGATCTCGTAGGAGACCATCGCCGTGCGCGGGATCGCGAAGAGCGGGCCGATGGTCAGGTACAGCAGGCACGTGAAGACGACGGCGAAGCGCCCCGAGATCGGGGCCGTCATGTCCCGGACGGAGCGGGATCCGGTCAGGGCCGAGGCCACGATGCCGAGGACGGGCAGGCCGACGGCCGTGACGAGGAAGCCGAGCGTGGCCGCGGTGACGGACGATCCGGCGTCGCGGCCCAGGCCGGCGGGGAAGATCAGGTTCCCCGCGCCGAAGAACAGGCCGAAGACGAGGGAGGCCAGCAGCAGGGTCTGACTGGGGCGCAGGCGCGCGGGCATGGGTGCCTCTCGAGGGGGGAGCGGGGAGCGGCCCCGATCCTATGCCGCGCCGCGCGTCGGTGGGCCGCGACGTCTCGGCGCACCGGTGATCGACCGGCACCTGTCACGGCTCTCGGCGCGAGGACCGTGACAGATGCCGGACGCACCCCCTGCCCCTCCCGGGAGCCGGGCCCGTCTGCTCAGTCGACCGCCCGCCGCAGCGGTGCCGTCGCCTCCATCGCCGCCTCCACCAGGATCGGTCGGAAGCCGAGCGCCTCGTTGACGTTGAGCATGGGCCGGTTCTCCTCGGCGTTCCAGGTGATGATCGCGCGGGCCTCGGGCATGGCCTCGCGCAGCGCGACCACGTTCGCGGCCTTCACGCGCATCCCCAGCCGGTGCCCGCGGTGCTCGGGCAGCACGATGGTGTCCCACTGGTCGACGACGCCGCTCGCCCGGGAGCGCGGCGCCACCAGCTCGTTCAGCCCCACGATCCGGCCCGTGCCGCGGTGTCGCGCCACCGCCCGGAAGAGGCGCCCGGTCAGGAGGATCTGCTCCTCCGTGCGGCGGACGCGCTCCGCGTCCCAGGTCTGCTCGGCCACGGTCAGGTCGCCGGCGGGGACGTCCGTGGACATGCGCGCCTTGAGCACGGCGAGGTCTGCCCGTGCGGACGCGTCGCCGGGCCCCTCCCAGGCGTGCACCTCGTAGTCGGCCGAGAAGCGTTCAGCCTCCGCGAGGGCGGCGGCCGGGTCGACGGCGGGGGCGGCGATGTCGTACCGGCTCACCCGTTCGATCTGGGCGAGCGCGAAGCCGTACGACTGGGCGAGCCGTACCCCGGGGTGATCGGCGGGAACCGCGCCGGCCCCGCTCGAGGGCATGAGAACCTGCTCGCCGGGGGCGGGCGGGGCGGCCATGGGCCACGTCTCGAAGCGGGTGAATCCGGCCGTGTCCTGCACGAGCCGGTCGGCCAGCGCGCGGCCGACGCCTCGGCCGCGGTGGTCGGGGTGGACGTCGACGTGCAGGGCGGCGGCGTCGGGGTCGTCCACGTGGTTGACCAGGATGCGCGCTCGGCCGACAGCCTCGCCGTCCACATGCGCGAGGTAGCGGCGCTGGGTGTAGTCGGTCTCGGCGGCGGCCTGGAGGAGGGCGTCCTCGGGGGACTCGTCCCACTCGGCGGTGCCGAGCAGTTCGTGGTCGTACTCACGGCCGAGGCGGCAGTAGTCCTGCCACTGAGGGTCGGCGGCGGAGGTGGGCAGGGGGAACTCGATGATGTCAGGCATGGGGTGACTGCTTTCCACAGGGAGGAGGGCGCCGCCGAGCGCCGAGCGGGGCTCGGGCGGGGGCGCTGAGGGGACCTGGGTGCGGGGGCGTGGTGCGCCCCCGGCGTCACTGCTGCTGCATCATGCTGTGAAGCGTGTCACAGGTGGGGTGGAGGGGGCAAGGCGGTGCCACGACGGCCTGTTCATGCCTTGCACCTGCTGCGTCGGCGGCTGGTCAGCGAGGATGGGGCGGGCTCCCTCTCAGGTGTGGATGGTCCGCAGGGGAGTCCACCCCATGGGACGTGGCCCTCGGAGGGAGGCCCGTTCCCGGTCTGCCGCATGGGACCACCCTTGCGTTGCCCCGTCGGCCCCCACTGGGCCGCGCGCCACACGCAGCCCCACATCCTCGAGGACGGCGTCGGGGGCGCTGCCGCGGCGGACGGAGGCCCGCACGCTCCAGGGCTTGTCGGCCCAGCCGCCGCCGCGCACAGTGCGGTGGTCCCCGTCGCGGGCGGGGTCGGCATAGTCCCAGCACCATTCCCACACGTTGCCGAGCATGTCCTGCAGGCCCCAGGCGTTGGGCTCCTTCATGCCGACGTGCTGCGGCCCCTGGAGGTCATCGAGGCTGGTCCAGGCGACGTCCTCGAGTGGCCCGTAGGTGGGTGAGGTCGTTCCGGCGCGGCAGGCGTACTCCCACTCGGCCTCGGTGGGCAGCCGGTAGCCGTCCGCTGAGGTGTCCCAGGTGACAACGCGTCCGTCCTCTCCGAGGGAGTAGGCCGGCTGCAGGCCCTCCCGGTGGGAGAGGTCGTTGCAGGCCTCGATCGCCTGGAACCAGGTGAGGGGTCTGCCGTGAGTTTGGTTGACACGAGTTGTCAGGCGGCGGCAGCCGCCTGGACTGATTGAACCATCTCGAACTCGACGGGGGTGAGTCTCCCGAGACGGGCCTGCCTACGACGCCGGTGATAGGTCCGCTCGATCCAGCTCACGATCGAGAGCCGGAGCTGGGCAAAGGACTGCCAGCGACGCCGGTTCAGCACGTTCTTCTGCAACAGCGCGAAGAAGGATTCCATTGCCGCGTTGTCCCCAGCAGCACCGACCCGGCCCATCGACCCGACCAAGCCGTTGACCCGCAGCGTCTCCACGAATCGCCTGGATCGAAATTGCGACCCACGATCCGAATGCACACGGCAACCCTGCACCTCGGCCTTGCCTCCACGCCGGGCCAGAGCCATCTGCAGGGCATCCACGGCCAGCTGCGAGCTCATCCGCCGATTGATCGAGTAGCCCACGATCCGGTTCGAGAACACGTCCTTGACCGCGCAGAGATAGAGCTTGGAATCCCCGGCCCCATGCTCTGAGATGTCCGTGAGCCACAACTGGTTCGGCTTCTCAGCGCGGAACTGACGACGAACCAGATCATCATGAACGGCAGGGCCAGGACGCTTGCCCGAGCCGCGGCGGAACCAGTGGCAGCAGCGGACACGCACGAGCCGGCAGGCCTTCAACGTCTGGTGGTCCGACACGGACAAGCCACGGCCGCGGAGCTTCTCAGCCAGGAACCGGTATCCGAACTCCGGGTCATCAGCATGGGCATCGAGGACGGCATTGGCGGCATGCGCGTCGGACCATTCCCGCGCGCTGACAGGTTCGGCCAGCCACTGGTAGTAGGCCTGACGGGTGAACCCGAGGACCCGGCAGGAGAGTTTCACGGGGATCCCGTCGCGGGCCAGGTCCTTCACGACGGGATAGGTCATTTCGGGGACTGGCCCAATTTCAGGTTCGCCTGCGACAGATACGCGGCGGCGCGGCGTAGGACCTCGTTCTCCATCTCCAACTCGCGGTTGCGGCGCTTGAGAGCCTTCAGCTCCTCGTTCTCAGCCTTGGTGATGCCCGGCCGGATCCCGGCCTCGACATCATCCTGGGCCAGCCAGCCAGCGACGCAGGCAGGACTCGGCGATGCCGAAGTCCTTCGCGACCTGCGCGATCGGCATCTGACCCTTACGGGCGATCGCGACCACGTCCTGGCGGAACTCTCGGGGGTATGCAGCGGGCATGAGGACATCCTTCCAGCAGTCCCTCCCGGGACCACAGATCAGATGTCAACCAAAGTCAGGGCAGACCCGTCTGTGGGTATCCGCCCGCGGCGCGAAGGCGCTACGTAAAAAATCCCCATGAGGCCCTACTCCGGCTCACCGCCCCTCACTGGCGGCCCAGAAGTCGAGCAGCTCTCGTCCTAGCGCGTTTGCCTCGTCCATAGGCAGCGAACGCGTGCCCCCAGGCCAGACGGTGACCTCGGATTGTGGAACAAGCCTGGCGACGCGTTCCGCGGCACCCGGCCCGCCGGCGAGTGCTGAATCGCCGCCGATGTCGAGCCTCGCTGGCATCGTCAAGGAGCGCCACTGATCGTCCGTCAAGGTGCGCGGCATGGGCAGCGCAGCCGTATACCCCTGCGTTGCCTCGCTGATCATCATCGACATCGGAGAGCGTTCGGCGACGTCGTCCGTTGTGGTGCCCCCGATCTCCGCCAGCGCACGGTCCTGCCAGGACTGCGGGGTGGGGAGCGCTGCGATGGTCGACCAGAAGTAAATCGAAGCCGGCATGCCACTGGCGGCCATGATCGGCTCGACCAGGGTGAGGGAAGCGACCTGCTCCGGGTGGGCCAGGGCCAGCTCGGTCGCGGTGGCGCCACCGAAGCTATGACCGACCACGTGGACCGCCCTCAGGCCCAATCCGTCGATGGCCTGGGACACCCAAGTGCCCTGATCTGCGGGCTCTCCCAGGGGCATCGATTGTGCACTCAGGCCGGCATCCCCGATCGGATCGAGTGCGATGACAGTGCGCTGCCCGATCCACGACGGCAGATTTTCAGCCCACATCGGTGCGCCGCTGGATCGGCCAGGCATCAATAGAACTGGTGCTCCGGCGTCGTCGGGGCCGTTCCACACGAGGGCATGGACGATGCCGTAGTCCGTCTTCACCTCGCGCGTGACGTCAGGTGCCGGCAGACCGGCGAGGACATCGCGATAGGCCGCCTCATAGGCGGACCGGGCCTCTGCCGTGCGCCAGTGACCGACTCGAGGTTCGGCGGTGAAGAGATCCACTACCTTGCCGGCGGCGAGTCCCAGGATGACCACGAGGACCAAAACCTTCATGACGCGCCCCATCCAGGAAGCGATACGTTTGTATTGCATGGTGATGACGATACGTTCGTATCAGTAGGATGGTCAACATGGATCAGGGTAGAAGAGAAGAGATCCTGGCCGGTGTCTGGCAGGTAATCGCCACCGGGGGACTTGCCGCTGTCAGCGTGCGTTCCGTGGCGAAGGCGGCCGGTGTCTCGCCCGGCCGGGTCCAGCACTACTTCACCGTGAAGACGGAGCTCGTGCGAGCTAGTGCGGAGCTGATGCTGCGTGGTGCGACTGATCGCCACCCTGAAGCACTGGGACCCAGTGATGATCCGGCCACGCTGAAGTCCCTGCTGATGCACACCTTCGGGCCGGCGGTGTCGTCTCGGGCCGGGATGTCCGTCTACTACTCCTATGTGGCTGCGGGGGTGTCCGACCCTTGGATCGCCGACCTCCTCGCCGAGGCGAAGAAGGGCCTGGTCGACGCGGTGGCCGCCTGTCTTGCCGCTCAGTGCCCCCAGGTGGCAGACCCGGACTCGGCGGCTCGGGAACTCGTGCTGTTGTCCGACGGTGTTGCGCAGGCCGTGTTCCTGGGCGCACTTAAAGAGGGCGACGGGCGTGCCGTTGTCGAGGAGGCGCTGCATCGTCTGGGATGACGCGCTTGTTGGCTGAGGCGGCGCGGTCAGGGAGGGTCCCTGGTGGAGTAGCGGCGACCGCGGACCCGCCGACCGCTGGGCAGACTAAGACCTGTAGTTTGCTCGCCGTTCCAAGCGGTCACGGGGCCATCGTGCTGCGGGCCACAGGGGGGTGGGTGTCGAGATGCGGCGATGGCTGCACGGGACACGCGCTGTTCCTTGCCCAGGGGGTTAGAAACCCGGGCCCGCTCCTCAAACCGAACTCCGCAGCAGTACGCCTCACATGTGCTCGCATCATGACTCGCCTGCCACCGCCCAGCGGCACTGCCCATCGCCGTCGAAGCCCGCCGTAAGAATGAGCCCGTCGCTACGGAGGCCGAGCGAATGGCGTGACCCCGCGGCGATGGCCACGATCTCGCGCCAGGCCTGCGTGCGGCACTGTCCGTGGCTGTCGTCCCCGGCCGCGAGGACGCGCCCGTCCTCGGTCAGCCCGAGCACGTGATGGCTGCCGGCAGAGACGGCCGTGACGTCTCGCCAGCTGCGGGTCTCAGCAAGGCCAGCGGCGGCGTATCCGCAGGCCACCACGGTGCCGCCGTTCCTGACCCCCAGGGTGTGGAGGTAGCCGGCCGCGATGCCCACGATGTCGGTCCATCCGGCCACGTCGCTCTGGCCACGCGTGTTCAGGCCCGCCGCCACCACGGTCCCGTCTGATCGGAGCCCCACGGAGTGCCAGTCCCCGGCGGAGACAGCGATGATTTCGGACCAGCCCTCCACATCGCACGCCCCCTCGTCCCTCCGGCCTATGGCCGTCGTGGTGCCGCCGGCGTGTACACCCAGGGTGCGGCGCCAGCCGGCGGCGATGCCGACCATCTCAGTCCAGTCGGTGACCTCGCACTGCCCGTGCGTGTTCCAGCCCGCGGCGAGGACCGTACCGTCGGCACGCAACCCGACCGAGTGGGAACGGCCCGTGTTCCGCGCCGTGTGGACATTGCCGACGGCGACTGCGACCACGTCGGTCCAGGTGCTGACGGCGCACTCGTCTGCGCCCGGTGGGCCTGCGGCCAGGACGCGACCGCCGTTGACGACGGCCAGCGAGTGTCGCCGGCCGGCGACGAGGGGGACCCGCCGGAGGATCATCGGGCGATCTCTCGCAGGGGAGTCCAGCCCACCGGGAGCGGGCCGCGGATGGCGGCCCGTTCCCGGTCTGCCTCGTGGGACCATCCCTGTGCCGCCCCGGAGGTCCCGGCTGGGCCGCGGGCCACACGGAGGCCGACGTCCTCGAGGACGGCGTCGGGGGCGCTGCCGCGGCGGACGGAGGCGCGCACGCTCCAGGGCTGATCGTCCCAGCCGCCGCCGCGCAGGGTGCGGTAGTCCCCGTATCGGGCGGGGTCGGCGTAGTCCCAGCACCATTCCCAGACGTTGCCGAGCGTGTCGTGCAGGCCCCAGGGGTTGGCCTTCTTCTGGCCGACGGGCTGGGGGCCGGCAAGGTGATCGAGGCTGGTCCAGGCGATGTCCATCAGCGGCCCGTAGGTGGGCGAGGTGGCGCCGGCGCGGCAGGCGTACTCCCATTCAGCCTCGGTGGGCAGTCGGTAGCCGTCGGCGGTGGGGTCCCAGGTGACCGTGCGCCCGTCCGCGCCACGCGTGTAGGCCGGCCGCAGGCTCTCGGCCGCGGAGAGCGCGTTGCAGAGGGCGATGGCGTCGAACCAGGTCAGTGGCGCGGACGGCTGCCCGGTGTCCGGGTCGTGGAGGGGGTGGACGGCGATCTCGAAGGGGTCCAGCTCGACGTCCCGTGTGGTTCCGCGGCGGGCGTCGCGAAGGGTGATTTTTCCCGAGGGTAGGGGAGTCATTGCGGGCTGGGGCATAGGGCCAGCGTGGCACATCGGTTTCCCGGCAAGTCGGGCGGCGAGAGGGAGTCACGCGGCCCGAGCTGTCAAGATCTGGGGCGTTCTTCGGCGTATGAATCAAATTGGCGCGTTTTTGAAATCTTCGTTGCATCTCGACATCAGATTGGCGAGTTTGTTAAATCTTCGTTGCATCTCGACACCTGCAGCTCAAGGATCCGGCCCGGCCCGCTACACTCTTGAACACCGTTCAGGACGCGTCTCACGCGCCCCACGGCCCCCCGTCACCCGCACCACCCTCGAGGAGCCGCCCCATGGCCACCCCTGTCTCGTCCACGGCGCACACCGCCCGGGGCACCAGCCCCGCCGTCGACCGCCCCACCCGCGGCTCCTCCGGCGGCGGCCTCGCCCGCATCGCCGTGCTGGCCGCGCTCATGGCGGTCCTCGGCATGGTCCCGCCGATCCCGGTGGCCGGCATCCCGGCGCCGATCATCGCCCAGAACATCGCCGTCATGCTGGCCGGCGTGATCCTCGGCCCGTGGCGCGGCGCGGCAGCCATGATCCTCTTCAACGCGCTCGTGGCGCTCGGCCTGCCCCTGCTCTCGGGTGGCCGCGGCGGCCTCGGCGTCATGGTCGGCCCGACGGCCGGATTCATCTGGGGCTGGATCCCCGCGGCGTTCGTCGTCGGCCTGATCTTCTGGGCCATGACCGGCCGCGCCCGCCGCGGCATCGGCACCGGCCGCGTGGGTGTCGCGGCGTTCGTCGCCAGCCTCATCGGCACCATGGGGGTGCTCTACGCCTGCGGCGCGCTGGGCTTCATCCTCATCGCCGGCACCGAGCCGGCCGCGGCGTTCGCCATGCTCCCGGCCTTCGTCCCCGGCGACCTCGTGAAGGTCGTCGTGACCGCGCTCCTCGCCGCCGGCCTCTGGAAGGCCTACCCGCGCGCGTTCCGCTGAGCGGGCGCCGGGCGTGCCCGGCGCCCTGCGACTGCGGCCCCGCCTCAGCGGTTCATGCCGTACGGCAGCCGGTCCCGGTCGAGCGTGATGTCGGTGTAGCCGTGCGGCTCGGGGCGGCCCTCCTCGTCGAGAGAGACGAACACGATCTTGTCGATCGTGAGGATCACCTCGCCGGTGATGATGTTGCGGACCTTGGCGCGCATGGTCAGCGAGGTGCGCCCGAACTCCACGGCGCGCAGGCCCATCTCGATCATGTCGCCCTGCTCCGCGGAGGAGCGGAAGTTGATCTCGGAGATCAGCTTCGTCACGGAGCGCGGGTTGCCGAGCTGGATGATGGCGTAGATCGCGGCCTCCTCGTCGATCCAGCGCAGCAGCGATCCGCCGAAGAGCGTCCCGTTGGCGTTCAGGTCCTCAGGCTTGACCCACTTGCGGGTGCGGTAGGTGACGTCGTCGGAGTGCGCGGCATGGTCGGCGGAGGGGGTGGTGGCGTCAGTGGTGTCCATTCGCCCACGTTAGGGCGTGGGAGGAGTCAGGAGAAGAGCATGCGGCAGATGACACGGCACTCGGCCGGCGCTCCGGAGCGCATCCTCGCCCTGGACGGCGTCCGTGCCGAGGCGGACGGGCCCGACGGCGTCGTCACGCTCCTCGAGGACGTGACGCTCACGCTCCGCGCCCCGCGCGTCGCCGTGGTGGGGGAGAACGGATCCGGCAAGTCCACGCTGGCCCGGGCGATCGCGGGCCTGGCCGACGTCGCGGCGGGAGAGGTCACCGTGCACGGCGTGGACGCCGTCCGGGACGTGAAGGGGCTGCGGCGCACCGTGGGCATGGTGTTCGCCAATCCGGCCGCGCAGGCCATCATGCCCACCGTCCGCGAGGACGTGGAGCTCACCGTGAAGTCCCTGCGGCACGACGACGGCGCCCGCCTCGGCAGGGCCGAGGTCACCGCGCGCGTGGACGCGGCGCTGGCCGAGCACCGGCTCGCCGAGATCGCGGACCGGCCCTGCCTCGCGCTCTCGAGCGGCCAGGCGCAGCGGCTTGCGATGTGCTCCGTGATGGCGGCGTCGCCGTCGCTGGTGATCGCGGACGAGCCGACCTCCCTGCTCGACGGCCGGCACCGGCGGATCATCGCCGAGCGCCTGCTCGCGGCACGGGACTTCCAGCTGCTGCTCGTCACCCATGATCTCGAGCTGGCCCGCCGGTGCGACGAGGCCGTGTGGATCCACGACGGCCGCGTGCGTGAGGTCGGCCCGGCCGGTGACGTGATCGGCGCGTACGAGGCCTTCCTCGACGAGGCCGTGGCCGCGGAGTTCGGCGCGTGATCTCGCTCTACGTCGCCGGCGACTCGCCCCTGCACCGCTGCCCGGCCGGCCTCAAGGTCGCGCTGCTCGCGGTGTGGGTCCTGGCGCTCACGCTCCTGCCGCCGACCGTGTGGACGGCGGGCGCCGCCGTCGTCGGGGCCGGGCTGGCCTACACCGTGGGCTTCGGTGCGCGCCGCGGGCTGGGGATGCTCGGCCGCGATCTGCGCGGGCTCTGGATCTTCTACGCGTTCCTCTTCGCCGCGCAGTGGATCTTCGGGGACCTCCTCTCCGCCGCCCTCATGGTGACCCGCGTGCTCGGCGTGGTGCTGACGGCGCAGATCCTCACCCGCACCACGCGGATCGCGGACATGGTGGGGGTGGCCGAGGCCGCGCTGGGGCCCGTGAGCCGCATTCCGTGGCTCGGCCCGAAGCTCGCGCTGGCGGGGTTCCGGCCGGAGCGCGTGGGGCTGGCGATGGGCCTGGTGCTCAGCTCGATCGGTCACTTGCGCGGATTGGCCGGGCAGGTGCGCCACGCGCAGGCCAGCCGCGGCGTGAGGATGGCCCCGTGGGCGTGGATCCTGCCGCTGCTGGTGCTCTCCCTCAAGCACGCCGACGACGTCGGGGATGCGCTCGCGGCCCGCGGGGTGGAGTAGGGGCGCGCCAGCCTGGTCGCAACACGCCGTGTCGAACTTCGGCAGACGGCGTGTTGCGACCACTCTGGGAGGAGTCCGGCGAGTCCGGCGAGTCAGGCGAGTCCGGCGAGTCAGGCGTCTGGCGCGGAGGGGCTCGGTGCGCCAGGCCCGATGTGTCAGCACGGCATTGACACGTGCGTTCCCATGCCCGACGCTGAATCCGTGAGCAAGTCCCTGATCTCCTCCGCGGTCGTCGTCCTCCTGATCCTCCTCGTCACCGTGCTGACGGACGCCAGCACATGGCTCGTGGGCCTGATCTCCGGGCTGGTCTGCCTCGTCGGCGCGTGGTGTGCCCCCCTGTTCCAGTCCGGCAGTCCCTACGGTGGCACCCTCTTCGGCGGCTGGCAGTCCCGGTGGGACGGCCCGAAGGCGGTCCAGCTCCTCGTGGCGGGGGCGGCGGTCGCCGTGAGCCTCCTGCTGGACCTGTTCGACGGCGGGGTGCCCGCGATCATCGGCATCATCGCGGCGTGCCTCGTCGGTGCGCTCGTCCCGGTGCCGGGCGACGGCGCCGATGGGGCATCATCGGAGGATGTCCGACCCGCATGACCGGATCGCCGCAGCGCTGCGTGACCAGGCCGCCGCCGAGCGCCGTCTGCACGCCGCCGTCCAGGCCGCGCGGTCGGACGGGTGGAGCTGGACGCAGGTCGCCGAGGCGCTCGGCGTCACGCGTCAGGCCGCCCACCGTCGCTTCCACTCCGCGCCCGCCCTGGCCGACGACGACGTCGGCACGGGCCCCGGCCGCGGCTGCCGCACCTCCCCGGGTGACCCGTGGGCCGAGGCCCGCGCCACCGCGATGGGGGCCGTGGCCGCGTGGCTGCGCGGCGACGTCGCGGCCGTCCACGCGCACATGACCAGCACCGCGCGCGCGGGCCTGCCGCAGTCCGCGCTGCGCCGGGTCATGCTCGAGGTGGAGGACCTCGCCGGCCCCCTGGGGGACGCGCGGGTCACGGGCGTGCACGACCTCGCGGGCGAGCTGCTGAGTGCGGCCGGGTCGCTGGACGACGCATCGGCACCCGGCGGCGAGGTCCGCGCGGGGCGGCGCCGGGCTGTCGTCGTGCGCGGTGTGGTGTCCGGGGAGGACACGGACCCCGTGGTGCACGTGCTCATCGGTCCGAGGGGCCGCGTGTCCGGACTGAGCGTCCGGATCTCCGACGAGCTCGAGCAGTGGCCCCTGTGATGCACTGGCAGCAGAGGAAGGCGCACCTCGCTGAGCATCGACGCCGCCGTCCGGGAGGGCGCGGAACGGGGTGAGCCGGTCAGGCGCCCCGCGCGAACGCCAGCGCCTCCTCCACGATCCCGACGACGACGGCCAGCTCCACCTCGTCCCGCGGCCCGTAGACCATGAACTCCGTGCCGTGGTCGGCGTACTGATGCGGCTCCGCCCAGCCGAGCTCCACGAGCCGCCTTCCGCGCTCGGCCGGAAGCACGAGGTGCACGGAGGTGTCGGCCACGCCGTGCAGGTGCACCGGCTCGAGGCGACGGCCGGGGGCGAGGTTCGTCTCGGGTGCCCGCTCCACGTCGATGTCGGCGAGGAACACCCCGCGCGACGACGCCGGCGAGACCTGGCTGTGGCCCTCGACCACGCCGTCGAGCGCGAACACGCGGGCCGTCAGCTCACCCCACAGTGCCGGCGAGGCCCGCTGGTCGAGCTGGCGGTGGGGTCCGTCGTCGGAGGTGGTGGGGCGGACGCCGGGCCGCGGGGTGCTGATCATGCGGTCAGGCTACGCGGCCGCTCGGGCGCTCCTCAGCCCGGAGGCCGCTCCGCACACGCAGCGGGAGGCACCCGCCTCAGCGTGCGTCCTGATCCCGGGCGGCGTCGACGACGACGCGCACGGCCGGCATCGCGGCGTCGGCGGACGCCCCCTCCAGCGTGCCGCCGAGCCGTTCCCACACCCGTTCGGCCGCGGGGACCACCACGAACAGCGTGACCTGCCGGACCACTGTGGTGAACACCGAGGCGCGCAGCCCGCGGCGAGGGTCCAGGCCGCGGTCGATCAGCTGGCGCGTCTGCTCCACGGAGAGGTCCACCAGCCGGTCCAGGAGGCTCTCGCCCGAGGCGCGCGGCGCCGTGAGGGCCTGCGCCAGGTAGCCGCCGATGAGGGGGCGTTCACGGAGCAGCTCCTGGAACGCCGCGTCGCGGGCCGCGGAGATCTCGAGCGGCGTGCCCTCCAGGGGGACCGCCTCGAGGGTCGCGCGGACGAGGTCGATGATGTCGTCGTCCACCGCGCGGGTCAGGCCGTCCTTGCTGCCGAAGTGGTGCCGGACAAGCCCGGGCGCCACGCCCGCGTTCTTGCCGACGTCCCGGACGCTCGTCGCGTGCTCGCCCCGCTCCGCGTACAGCTCGAGGGCGCTCAGGCGGAGGCGGGCGGCGGAGGAGAGGTCCTCGCGGGTGAGGGGTCTGGCCGTGGTCACCGCGCAAGGCTAGCGGATCGAGGAGGGTGTTGTGCGATCGTGCAATGAATGATTCACTGATGCCAGAACGTGTGACGACGAGCACACACGCCACGGATCGTGAGGATCACCATGAACGCCACTCCCGCCACCTCACCCGTCATGGGAACCGCCTCCACCATGGGCGACGTCGAGCAGCTGACGACGACGCGCCTCATCCGGGACGCGGCCCGCACCTACCGGGACCAGGAGATCGTCCACCGGACCCTCGCCGGCGAGTGGGAGGTCACAGACTATGCGACCTCCTGGGGCCGGACGCAGCGCGTGGCCGCCGGCCTCGCGGCGCAGGGCATCGGCCCGGGCGACCGCGTCGGCCTGCTCCTCTGGAACGACCTGCGGCACTTCGAGTGCTACTTCGCCGTGCCGTTGACGGGCGCCACCATGGTCCAGCTCAACCTCCGCCTCGCCCCGCAGGACCTGGCCTACGTCATCCGGCACAGCGGCGCCCGCACGCTGATCGTGGACGCCACGCTCCTGCCGCTGGCCGAGGGGCTGGCCCCGCACCTGCCGGAGGACACCCGGTGGATCGTGGCCTCGGACGGCGATCTCCCTGAGGCCTGGGCCGGCCGGGCGGACGCGGTCTCGTACGAGGACCTGGTGGCCGGGCACGAGCCGATCGAGGACGCCCCGGACATGGACGAGCGGTCCGCCTCCGGCGCGTGCTACACCACGGGGACCACCGGTCGGCCCAAGGGCGTGTACTACTCGCACCGGTCCACGTGGCTGCACTCCTTTGCGGTGGCCGCGAGCACCGGCATGACCATGGACGACACCGTCATGCTCCTGACCCCCATGTTCCACGCCCAGTGCTGGGGCCTGCCCTACGCGGCTGTGGCGGTCGGCGCCCGCATCGTGCTGCCGGGCCGCTTCACGCTGCAGGACACCCCCCTGCTGACGGACGCGCTGGTGGAGCACGGCGTCACCCTGGCTCCGGCCGCTCCGGCCATCCTGCTGCCGATGCTCCATCACCTCGAGCAGATGGCGCAGACGCCGCACCTGCCCGGCCTCCGGTTCCTCTGCGGCGCCTCGGAGCCCCCCGTGGCCCTGATGCAGGGCTTCGACCGCCTCATGGGGGCCGAGATCATCCACGCCTACGGGGCCACGGAGACCTCGCCCATCGTGTCGGTGAACCGCCTGCGCCCGGCCCTCAAGGCGGGTCTGACCGAGGACGAGCAGTGGGACCTGAAGCGGTACCAGGGCCTCGTCGTCACCGGCGTCGACGTCAAGATCGTGGACCCCCTGGGCCAGCCGCTGCCGCCCGGCGAGCAGAACGTCGGTGAGATCCGGGTCCGCGGCCCGTGGGTCACCAGCTCCTACGGGGACGATCCCGAGGCCACGGAGAAGGGCTTCGACGACGAGGGCTACTGGCGCTCCGGCGATGTCGGCTACCTCTCCGAGGACGGCTACCTGAAGGTCTCCGACCGGATGAAGGACGTCATCAAGTCCGGCGGCGAGTGGATCTCCACCATCGACCTGGAGAACCACATGCTCACGGTCCCCGGCGTGTCCGAGGCCGCCGTCGTCGGCGTCCCCCATCCCAAGTGGCAGGAGCGCCCCCTCGCCCTCGCGGTGCGCGCCCCCGGCGCCGACGTCACCGAGGAGCAGGTCAAGGACGCCCTCCGCGCCCGCTTCGCCTCCTGGCAGGTGCCCGACCGCGTCCTCTTCGTGGACGAGCTGGACCGCACCTCCGTGGGCAAGCTGGACAAGAAGCGCCTCCGGCAGGCCTACGCCGACGCGCTCGCCGAGGGCGACGGCCCGTCCGCGCCGCAGGGCTGACGCGCGGCCCCGCCGGCCCCGCCGAGACCGCCCCAGACCCGCAGCCCCCCGAACATCCGAACCCACTGACCCCCCACACCGAAGGAGATCCCCGTGACCCGGGACGCCTACCTCTTCGACGCCGTCCGCACCCCCCGCGGACTCGGCAAGCCCACCGGCTCCCTCCACGAGGTCAAGCCGATCGACCTCCTGGGCGGCCTCTTCGACGCGCTCCGCGAGCGCCACCCCGAGTGGGACCCCGCCACCGTCGAGGACGTCGTGCTCGGCGTCGTCAGCCCGGTGGGGGACCAGGGCGCGGACATCGCCCGCGTGGCCGCCCTCAAGGCCGGCATGCCGGAGAACGTGGCCGGCGTGCAGCTCAACCGCTTCTGCGGCTCCGGCCTCGAGGCCGTCAACCAGGCGGCGGCCCGCATCCGCTCCGGCTGGGAGGAGATGCTGATCGCCGGCGGCGTGGAGTCCATGTCCCGCGTCCCCATGGGCTCCGACGGCGGCGCGTGGGCCACGGACCCGGCCACCGCGCTGGCGCTGCACTTCGTGCCGCAGGGCATCTCGGCGGACCTCATCGCCACCCGCCAGGGCTTCACCCGGGAGGACCTGGACCGCTTCGCCGTCCAGAGCCACCACCGCGCCGCCCAGGCGTGGGCCGAGGGCCGCTTCGACAAGTCCGTCATCCCCGTGAAGGACATCAACGGGCTGACCGTCCTGGACCGGGACGAGACCATCCGACCGAACTCCTCGCTCGAGATCCTGGCCGGGCTGAAGCCCTCCTTCGCCGCGATGGGGGAGCAGGCCGGCTTCGACGCCGTCGCGCTCGACCGCTACACGGACGTGGACCAGATCCACCACGTCCACCACCCGGGCAACGCCTCCGGCATCGTGGACGGCGCCGCGCTGACCCTCGTGGGCAGCGAGGAGTCGGGCCGCCGTGCCGGCCTGACGCCGCGCGCCCGCATCGTCTCGGCCGCCGTCGTCGGCTCCGAGCCCACCATCATGCTCACCGGTCCGACGCCGGCCTGCCGCAAGGCCCTCGACGTCGCCGGGATGACCGCGGGCGACATCGACCTCGTGGAGATCAACGAGGCGTTCGCGGCCGTGCCCCTCCAGCTGATGCGGGACCTGGGCTGGAGCGAGGAGCAGACCAACGTCAACGGCGGCGCGATCGCCATGGGCCACCCGCTCGGCGCCACCGGCGCCATGATCCTGGGCACCCTGGTGGACGAGCTCGAGCGCCGCGACCTGCAGACCGGCATCGCCACCCTCTGCATCGGCGCAGGCATGGGCGTCGCCACCATCGTCGAGCGCGTCTGAGCGCCTCCGACCCCGACTTCCGCCCGACGGCAGAGAGAGCACAGCAGCCATGACTGAGAACATGATCACCTGGGACCAGGACGCCGACGGCGTCGTCACCCTGACCATGGATGACCCCAACGCCAAGGTCAACACCATGAACGACCTCTGGCGGGACTCCATGGAGGCCACCGTGGAGCGGCTCGAGCAGGAGCGCGAGTCGATCGCCGGCGTCATCCTCACCAGCGCGAAGAGCACCTTCTTCGCCGGCGGCAACCTGGACCAGCTGGGCCCCACCGGCCCGGACGAGGCCGCGGACGTCTTCGCGATGACCGAGCACGTGAAGTCCGTCCTGCGCCGACTCGAGAAGCTCGGCCGGCCCGTGGTCGCCGCCATCAACGGCGCCGCCCTCGGCGGCGGCCTGGAGATCGCCCTCGCGTGCCACCGCCGCGTGGCCGTGGACGACGCCCGCATCAAGGTGGGCCTGCCCGAGGTCACCCTCGGCCTGCTCCCCGGCGGCGGCGGCATCACGCGCCTCGTGCGGATGCTGGGCCTGGAGAAGGCCCTGATGGACTGGCTGCTCCAGGGCACCCAGTACCGCCCCGCGCAGGCGAAGGAGAAGGGCGTCATCGACGAGCTCGTCTCCTCGCAGGACGAGCTGCTGCCCGCGGCGCGGCGCTGGATCCTCGAGCAGGGGGCCGCGGCGGCGAAGGCCCAGGAGGGCGGCCCGGAAGAGACCGACGAGGCGCTCGGCGCCCCCTCCTACGCCGTCAAGCCGTGGGACCAGAAGGGCTTCCGCCTGCCCGGCGGCTCCCCGCAGCAGCCGGCGATGGCCTCCCGCCTGCCCGCGTTCCCCGCCACGCTGCACAAGACGCTGCACGGCGCGGACCTGCCGGCGCCGAAGGCGATCCTCGCCGCGGCCGTCGAGGGCGCGCAGGTGGACTTCGACACCGCCCTGCGGATCGAGACCCGCTACTTCGTGAGCCTCGTGACCGGCCGGGTCTCCACGGCGATGGTGCAGGCGTTCCACACAGACATGGGCGACATCCGCTCCGGCGCGGCCCTCGGCGAGCGCGCCACGGAGCGCCACACCGTCGGCTCCGTGGCCGTGCTCGGCGCGGGCATGATGGGCGCCGGGATCGCCCACGCCCTCGCCGTCAACGGCATCGAGGTGGTCCTCAAGGACGTCTCGGTGGAGAACGCCGAGCGCGGCAAGTCCCACTGCGCGGACCTGCTGGGCAAGGCCGTGGCCAAGGGCCGGATGGACCAGGCCGCCGCGGACGAGGTGCTGGGCCGCATCCGCACCACGGAGGACTACGCGGACCTCGCCGGCGTGGACGCCGTCATCGAGGCCGTCTTCGAGGACTTCGAGCTCAAGACGGGCGTGTTCGCGGAGGTCGAGAAGGTGGTGGGGAAGGACACGCTGCTGTGCAGCAACACCTCCACCCTCCCGATCACGCTGCTGCAGGAGCCGCGGGAGCGCGCCGCCGACGTCATCGGCCTGCACTTCTTCTCCCCCGTGGACCGCATGCAGCTCGTGGAGATCATCCGTGGCGAGCAGACCTCCCAGGAGGCCGTGGAGCGCGCCTACGACCTGGTCCAGCAGATCCGCAAGGTCCCGATCCTCGTGAACGACGGCCGCGGCTTCTACACCTCCCGCGTGTTCGGCACCCTCGTGCTGGAGGCCGCCGCCATGGTGGAGGAGGGCGTGGACCCGCAGCGCGTCGAGCGCGCCGCGCGCCAGGCCGGCTTCCCGGGTGCGCCGCTGGCCATGCTGGACGAGGTCTCGCTGACCCTCACGCAGCACGTGCGCCGAGAGGAGGAGAAGGCCGCCGCGGCCGCCGGCACCGAGCGCGTCGTGCAGCCGGGCGAGCAGATCGTGGACCGCATGGTGGAGGAGTTCGAGCGCCCGGGCCGTGCCCGCGGGGCAGGTTTCTACGAGTACCCGGCCGAGGGCTCCAAGCACCTGTGGCCCGGTCTGCGTGAGCACTTCACCTCGGACGTGGACGTGCCGGAGCAGGATCTCCAGGACCGCTTCCTCTACCGCATGGCGATCGAGACGGCCGGCTGCTTCGAGGACGGCGTCCTGACCGACACCGCGTCCGCGAACATCGGCGGCGTCCTGGGCATCGGCTACCCGCCGCACACCGGCGGCCCGGCCACGTTCATGACCAACCGTGAGAACGGGCTGGCGGACTTCGTGGCGCGCGCGGACGAGCTCGCAGAGGCCTACGGCGAGCGCTTCCGCCCGTCCGAGTGGCTGCGCGAGCGCGCCGCCTCGGGGAAGGGCCTCGTGTGAGCGCGCAGGACACCGTCTCGCAGACCGCCGCCGGGGGCGCCGCCGTCGCCTCCGGCCCCCTGGCCGGCGTGCGGGTGGTGACGATCGCGCTGAACCTGCCCGGGCCCGTCGCAGCGGCCCGCCTGCAGGAGCTGGGCGCCGACGTCGTCACCGTGCTCCCGCCCGGCGGGGACCCCGTGGCCACGCTGGTGCCCGCCCTCTACGCGGAGCTGCATCGCGGCCAGCAGGTGCGCACCGTGGACATGAAGTCCCCGGACGGGGCCGCCGAGATGGAGGGGATCCTCGCCGCGGCGGACGTGTTCCTCACGTCCCACCGCTCGGGGGCCCTGCGCCGCCTCGGCCTGGACGCCGACGCCGTCCGCGCCCGTCACCCGCGGATCTGCCAGGTGGACGTCACGGGCTTCGCCGGGGACCGGACGGACGTCCCCGGTCATGACATCAACTACCAGGCCGAGGCGGGCCTGCTGGAGCCGGGGCCGCCGCCTCGGATCCTGGCGGCGGACCTGCACGGGGCCGAGCGCGCCGTCTCCGCGGCCCTGGCCCTCCTGTGGGCTCGCGGCGCGGACGGGGCGGGCGGGCACGCCGTCGTGGCACTGGCCGACGCCGCCCACGCCCTGGCCCTGCCGAACCGTCACCGCATGACGGACCGCCGCAGCCCCCTGGGCGGGGCCTCGCCCCACTACGGCGTGTACCCGGCCGCCGACGGCCATGTGGCCGTCGGCGCGCTCGAGCCGCACTTCGCGGCCGCGCTCCTCGAGGGCCTCGGGCTGGACCCGGACGGGGACGTCCGCGCTCAGCTCGCGGGCGCCCTCCTGGAGCACGACGCCGCCCACTGGCAGGCCTGGGGCGAGGAGCGGGGCCTCCCGCTGACCGCCCTCGCCGCGGCGACCGCCTGAGCCGCTCATCCGACACCCCGCGCCCACCCCGGCGCTGCGCCCCCTGACGCAGACGCCCCCTGATCCCGAGGAGAACCCCCATGACCGCCGCTGACACCCGGAGCCGTCCGCTGATCGACGTCGACGTCCTCGAGTACCACCGCCTCCTGACGCCCGAGCAGCAGGAGAAGCTCACGGAGATCCGCGCCGCCCTGGCCGAGATCGTCACCCCACACGTGGCGGAGGCCTGGAGCCGGGACGAGTTCCCGCACGAGATCGCCCGCCAGGTGGGCGAGCTCGGCTTCAACCACCTGAACGGCATGACCACCGACCCGCTGTTCCGCGGCTGCCTGATGGCCGAGCTGTCCCGCGCGGACATCTCCCTCAGCGTCTACTTCGCCCTGCACAACGACCTCGTGGGCGCGACCCTGGAGCACCTGGGCTCCGAGGAGCAGAAGCAGAAGTGGCTCCCGGGGCTCTACGCCATGGAGTACACCGGCTGCTTCGGGCTGACCGAGCCGGAGCACGGCTCCGACGTCGCCGGCGGCATGGCGACCACCGCCCGCCGCGAGGGCGACGAGTGGGTGATCAACGGGGCCAAGCGCTGGATCGGCAACGGCACCATGTCCCGGATCGCGATCGTGTGGGCCCGCGACGAGGCGGACGACCAGGTCAAGGGCTTCATCGTGGAGACCGACACCCCCGGCTACGAGGCCACCAAGATCGAGCACAAGACCGCCGTGAAGATCGTGCAGAACGCGGACATCACCTTCACGGACGTGCGGATCCCGGCGGAGAACAAGCTGGAGAAGGCGAACTCGTTCGCGGACACCAACGTGATCCTGCTCGGCTCCCGCAACGGGCTGGGCTGGCAGGCCGTGGGCGCGCAGCAGGCCGTCCTGGACATCGCCCGGAACTACGCCCTGGAGCGCACGCAGTTCGGCCGTCCGATCGCCGCCCACCAGCTCGTGCAGTCCCTGCTCGTGCAGATCGCCGGCAACCTGGCCGCCACGCTCGGCATGGCCCACCGCGCCGTCCAGCTCGAGGCCGAGGGCGCGGTGTCCATGACGCAGGCCTCCCTGGTGAAGCTGAAGACCTCCCAGATGTGCCGCGAGTCGGCCGCGCTGGGCCGGCAGATGATGGGCGGCAACGGCATCCTCGCCGACGTCGGGCTCGGACGCTTCTTCTGCGACGTCGAGGCGATCTTCACGTACGAGGGCACCTACGAGGTGAACTCGCTGATCGTGGGCCGCGGCCTCACCGGCCACTCCGCCTTCCTCTGACCCCCCTCCGACGACCGCCCCACCAGATCAGGAGCCACCGTGACCACCTCCGAGACCCCCCACACCTCCGCGACCACCCACGGCCGGCCCACCGAGCGGCGCGGCCACGTCGCCGAGCTGCTCGCCGCCACGGTGGCCCGCCAGCCGGACACCGTTGCCCTGCGGATCGGCGAGGCCAGCATGACCTACCGCGAACTGGATCAGGTCACGGCCGCGACGGCCGGCTGGCTGCGCCACCGCGGGGTGGGCCCGGGGGACCGGGTGGCCGTGATGCTGCCCAATGCCCCGGCCTTCGTGGCGGTCTACGAGGCGCTCATGCGCCTGGGTGCCGTGATGGTGCCCCTGAATCCGCTGTTCACCGCCCGGGAGCTGCGGTACTTCCTCGAGGACTCCGGGGCCCGCCTGCTCTGGACCATGCCCGGGCTGCCGGCCGTGGACGAGGTGACCGGGGACCCCGCCGTCGAGGTGGAGGCGGTCACCGCGGACCTGCAGGCGGTGGCGCAGCAGTGCGCGGCGGAGGGGATCGCCCCGGTCGCGGAGATCACCCCGCGGGACCCGGACGACGACGCCGTGCTGCTCTACACGTCCGGCACCACGGGACGGCCCAAGGGCGCGCGGCTGACGCACACGAACCTGCGTTCCAACGCCATGGCGACGGCGACCGGCCTGGGCCGGCTCGGCCCGGACGACGTCGTGTTCGCGGCGCTGCCGATGTTCCACGTGTTCGGGCTCTCGGTGGTGCTCAACGGCGCGGTGTTCGCCGGCGCCGCCCTGTCCCTCCTGCCGCGCTTCGTTCCGGACGGGGCCTTCCAGCAGCTGCAGGACCACGGTGTGACGTTCCTGCCCGGCGTGCCCACCATGCACGGCGCGTTCCTCGCCGTCGCCCGGGCCCGCCGCGAGGCCGGGGCCGAGCCCGCGGACTTCTCCCGCCTGCGCCTGCCCCTCTCCGGCGGGGCGAGCATGCCCGTGGAGACCCTGCGCGCGGCGGAGAAGCTGTACGGCGTTCCCGTGTTGGAGGGCTACGGGCTGTCCGAGAACGCGGGTGCGTGCTTCTTCAACCCCGTGGACGCCCCGATCCGCCCGGGCACCGTGGGCCGGCCCGTGGACGGCTTCGAGGCCCGGATCGTCACCGTGGACGGGACCGTGGTGCCCGAGGAGGACCTCGAGACCGCCGGCGAGCTGCGCATCCGCGGCGAGGGCGTCATGGCGGGCTATTGGGGCCGGCCGGAGGACTCGGCGGCGGCGTTCGACGACGAGGGCTGGTTCCGCACCGGCGACCTCGCCCGCCGGGACGAGGCCGGGTACGTGCTGATCGTGGACCGGCTGAAGGACGTGGTCATCCGCGGCGGCATGAACGTCTACCCGCGCGAGGTGGAGGAGGTCCTTTACGAGCACCCGGACGTCGTCGAGGCGGCCGTGGTGGGCGTGACCGACGAGCGCCTCGGCGAGGAGGTGGCGGCCTTCGTGTCCGTGGCGCCGGGCAGCGCCGTCACGGAGGACGAGCTGCAGGCCTTCGCCGCGGAGCGGCTGGCCCGCTACAAGCAGCCCCGGACGGTGACCATCATGGACGGGCTGCCCAAGAACGCCACGGGCAAGATCCTGCGCCGCGAGCTGAGGGGCTGACGCCGGAGGGCGCCGCGGTGCCATCGGGGCGTCGGGCCCGCTACTCCCCGGTCTGGCCGTCGATCTGCTCGCGCAGCAGGTCCGCGTGGCCGTTGTGGCGCGCGTACTCCTCGATCATGTGCGTGAGGATCCACCGCAGGGAGACCTGGGCGCGGCCGCCCCAGGCGTCGTGGGTGGCGGCGACCGCGTCGTCGTCGTCCTCCGCCTCGGCCATCAGCCTGACCACGATCTGCCGCGAACGGTCCACCGCGCGCTCCCACAGGGCGTGCAGCTCCTCCGAGGTGTCCTGGGCCGCGCTGTGCCAGTCCCAGTCCTCGTCCTCGCTCCAGTCCACGCAGACCCACGGCTCGGAGGTCGGCTCGGCCAGGGCGCACTCCTCGAACCAGTGGAACTCCACGTAGGCCAGGTGCTTGAGCAGCCCGCCGAGCGTCATCTCGGAGGGATGGCCGTCGAGCCGGCGGCGCAGCGCTCCCGTGTCGAGGCCGCTCGTTCGCCACTGCAGCGTGGCCCGCTGGAAGTCGAGGAACCCGAGGAGGGTCTGCACCTCGCTCGCGGACAGCGGCGGCTCGGGCCGGCCCTGGTCGTCGTAGAACACGGTGGTCATGGGCCGAGCCTAGGGCGTGTCTGAGAATGGATCCAGGGGGCCAGCTGACACCCTGGAAGGCATGTCCCGCTTCCAGATGCTCTCCGATGCCCAATGGGAGTTGATCGCCCCGATGCTCCCGACCCGGACCGGCAGG